>JAOUNW010000219.1 GCA_029880755.1 Gammaproteobacteria bacterium | reverse complement strand
GTTGCCCACCGAGGTCCGAAGCTTCGAGCGTGAGCTCTTGTTGAGCGAGGTCAAAAGCATCGAGCGTGAGTTGAAGAACACCCCACGCACCAACGGTTGGTGTTCAAGCTTGGAACTAATTGTGGACACGCTGGGCGTCTTCTCGCCATCATTGGACGACAATCTGCCCCTTGGGGTTCTGTCTCTTGTGAAGCAACTGAGATTGATGTCATTGGAAAATGTTTTGTCGCCTAGGTTAGTTTGGGCCGATGACCTTTACGCCACACACAACTTGATTGTGAAACGCTACAATCGACTTCTGAAATACAAAACCCGTGGGATCGACATCACACCGTTTCCAACGGTCAGTGCCGCCATGAGGACCTTGCCTTTGTCATTCGCACAATTGGAATCGGATGACGAAGAGGCTGGCGACCCCGAGAACTACGACTGGTGGCCAAGGGATGAGTTTGAGGTGCAAAGTCCAGACATGGTCGTTTCTCGCATCGACCAAGAGCAAGAAGAGCAATTTGCGGCAAACGAGATGAAGAGACGGTCGGCTTATTTCGCATTGTTGAGGCAGGTTAAGACAGGGTTAAATAGCGGTTAACATAAAGCCAGTGTATTAATTTACATGCAGTGGCGGAGGACAATCCGGATAAGTTTTATCCTCCAAAAAATACGTCTGAACGTCGCCTTTGCCTTTAGTACTAAGCCTGCTCGGGAGGAATTCGAAATGTAGCCGTCTCCCCGGATCTTCAGAACCGGCATGCACTAGGTCTGCTCTCCCAATAAAAGCATGATGCGGTAATAGGTGAACCCGTGAAAGTTTGCCATCTTTTTTAACAATAATGCTTTGACGTTCTTCGCCGAGAGGAAAGATCACAAAAAAGCCTTCACCAGAATCCGTGACTTGTTTGTTGTAATCATTGTGACACTGTTGACGAAATGCACCGGGTGCGGTTGTTAACTCGTTGGCATTCTGCAAAAAATGATCAGGTTTGTTCAGAGCCTCTTGAAGTATGCGTTCAAAGCTGTCGCGCATCTGAAGCCAATGTGGGTTATTGGAATGAACCGATCGTTGCGTTCTCTTTCTGTCGGTGAAGGACTCATTGCTCATTGGGAAAAAATTCAGCTCGTCTCGCTTAACTTGAGACAGAATACTTGTATAGAGATCATAGGAGCAGTTGAACAAATATCGGCATTGCGTTCTGATGTGGTTGGGTAGGTCGCTCAGGTTCTTCGACACTTCATTGTTGATTGCAACAAAAGAGTAATGAAGATCGCCTGTCCCGCATTCCCCCCCCTGCATTTTGGCGACTCTAGCTTTGCTTTGCTTTCTCTTGTCACAACTCTCGTATGACTCTCCTCCATGCCTCTTGTCGACCCCCCCTTTTATGGCTTGATTGGTGCAATTTGTACGAACCGAGCGATGCACACAATTGTCCGCCCCACACTTGCAAGTGAACCACAACTTTGTCAGGTCATTATGGTATTGGTATGTGAGTTCATCGCCCTCCTGAACATCCGTGGCTGCCACGAACCCTACCCTCGTGTATCCATCTACCTCTCGTATGATAGTCTCTACGTTTCCACCATCACAACAGTGATTGATGTACCGACAGTTGCTGCCCCCCGCATCAGCAGAAATGACGTACGTCTGGCTATCTGGTTCGGGTGTCGTAATTACCATGGTGTACTTAGACCCCACAGGGACCTTTCCCTTAGATTCATTTTCCAAGGTCACCGTTCCCTTGTATTCGTCTATAAATGTGCCCTGTGGAATGGACGTCGCTGCCACTACACGTCTTTCCCACGTGCCTCCTGTTTTCCGAACTTCAACCTTCACCTCTCCCCTAGTGAATGCGTTGTCCTTAGCACTGTTCCGAATGAGTTGGTTCTTGCAGTCATTCATACGACACGAGTCTCCACACTCTATTCCCTCTCTCACGTTGATTGCGTGCTCGCAGTGCACAGGGCATTCGGTTGGATTGTTGATTGTGGAGCGGGGTGCTGCACGTCGCCCACTGGGCAAGGAAGTGCAACAATACGGAGACTGATGCGTGCAACACTTGTCGCCCGCACTGTCGTCTTTGTCTCTTCTCGCCACCTCGTCTATCACTCCCTTCGAGTATGTGTTTGTGGCCACCACCGTGTGTTTCTCTTCTGTCCGCCTTGACCTCCTCTTTCTGACTGCTGCCGAAAACTGCAGTTTAACATGGGCACCCGACGCCTTTGCTCTTATTTTTTGTCGGCGCCATTTCGTTTGGGCTCTTGTCTCAATGATGTTGCCGTCATCGTCCTGTTTGGGTGCTATGTAGTAATTAGTATAAAAATCGCCATGTTTGCGGCGTAGATCCTGTTTTAGCACGGCTTCGTGTTGCAAGAATCTATCCAAGCCCGAGCCCGTTTTGGGGGACGGGAGCCGTAAGCCCATGACAGCCTGTGCAGGCCGCGAATGAATGTTTTACTAATATAACATTTAGACGGGCCACTGCCGGGTGTCGTCTACCTCGGTCATTTAGAGAGAGGGAGGTTGGGAATGGTAGTACCATACCTACCTATGCTCTGTTTTTGGGCGCGTTGGAACCAGTACTACTCAATTCCAACTTGCCACCAAGCTCCTAACGCATCCTTCCGGAGGCTTGCCGACTCTAACAAACCTCTT
>JAOUNW010000218.1 GCA_029880755.1 Gammaproteobacteria bacterium | reverse complement strand
TTGAAACATATCACCCTGAATTTTACTCGCCTGGTCCCAACTGGGCTCACGGCTGGCGGTGGCATCCATGGCGAACATCAGGCGGCCGCCCCCACTGGTGGCGCGCAACGGGGTTTGCGCCACTTTGGCCAGGAAGCTATCGAGGCCGGACGCTCCGGTATCGGTGATTGATTTGTCGTCTTTTTTTGCCATTGGGCTACTGATCAAGAAGATGTTTCCGACATTGTACTTAAATAATCCGGATATGACGTCGTGTCGTGCTTGAAGAATGGCAATTTGAATACTTTTTTGGTGCCACGTGCCGATAAATGAAGGATAGCCCCGAAGGTCTTCGTCGATGCCGTACCGCCAGGGGAAGCGGAAGTATAACCATATAAGCGAAATTGAATAAGGTCGTTAGCATGTCAGGCAGGGCATATTGCCACCGTATTTACTATGGATTAAAGCCATGGATCATGGGGATCATGCTGAGTGTTTTCGTTTTGCTGTCCGGGAGTGCCTGGTCCGCCCCCGGTGGTGTGGCTCTCAAATCTCTGCTGAATGACGCACTGCGCCTGGTATATGCAGGAAAGTCAGCAGAAGCTTACACAATGCTGGCGCCCAAGGAAGACGATTATGCCGGCAACCGGGACTACGATTATCTCCTGGGGGTTTCCGCCCTGGATAGTGGCAATCCGGAGATCGCCGTATTTGCATTGCAACGGGCATTGGCGGTGGATCCTCTGTTTTCGGGTGCCCGCATGGATCTTGCCCGGGCCTACTTTGTGCTGGAGCAGTACAGCTATGCCCAGGAAGAGTTCAGGATTCTACTGGCCCAGAACCCGCCAAAGAAGATTGTAGCGAACATACACCGTTATCAGCAGGATATTGACCGGCGGCAGGCAAAACCCCGGACAAGATTTTCAGCCTATGGGGAAACCGGTCTGGGTTACGATACCAACGCCAATAGTGCCACGGACGAGCAGACATTTCTCGGTTTTCAACTGGGCGAAGAAAGTACCCGCAACGAATCACCCTATAGCTCCCTGCAGACAGGGATTTCACTGTTCGTTCCCTTGGGACAAAACACCCAGTTATTCGCCGGCACGAACATAAAACGCCGGACATACACTGAAGCAACGTTTGTTAACAACACGGTGTATGACGGTAATCTGTTGCTGCACCAACGGGTGGGAGTTCATGCCTTGCATTGGGGTGTAAATGGCAATGCAGTGAATGTCGCCGGAGAACCCAACAGCAGGGCAACAGGCACAATGTTGGCGTGGAACCAGCAGATAACTGAGGCCTACCAGCTGAACGTCAGTAGCCGTTACGGGCAGACACGATATCCCAAGGCCTTACGCGTTAAAGATGTCGATCAGCGACTCTGGAGCGTCAAGCTTTCCAGGTCGGCGTTACGTCCTCTGTTTTCGGAATATGGCTTACAGTTGATCCGCGGTCGGGATTTCCAGGTTGATGCGACAACAGCCTATGAAAAACAATTTACCAGTGGAAGTTTGTATGGCCAAGTTCCATTGACCAGCCGAATGGCGCTTACCACTACGCTGGCTTTGGCAGACAGTGAATATCGAGGGCCCTTTTTTGGTCAGCAGCGAACCGATAATCAACAGAGTTATTCCATCGAGTTGCGATGGCTATTAGCGCCCGGCTGGATCGTTAAAACTCAGATGTCCTACACTCAAAATAAATCAGATATCAAAATCTACCAATACGACAAGACCGATATCGGTTTATCCCTAAGATGGAATTTTCTTAATTAATCAATCGGTTAATGCCTTATAGATACGATCTTGAACATATGCAAATCTGAAAGAATTATATCAGACCTCGACTGTATCACAGTTTAGTTGCAACCCCCCCGGCAATATTATCATTAAGTTAAAAGCAGAATTCGCGAGGCTTGAAAATGATGCTCAGCTCGGCGCAGATGAACGCAATTATGAACAGGAAGCAAACCGGTCTTTACCTGGGTTTGCTATTGGTGTTTCTGCTTTTCCCAATGGCAGCGCTTGCTGACGGTGTAGGGAAGGCGATTTTTGTTATTGGCAATGTGACTCTGGTTTCCGCCAATGGCAAGTCAGGCCCTCTTAAAAAGGGGCATATCCTGAATCCGGGCGATCGTATTGATACCTCAGCCAAGGGGCAGGTACAGATACGCATGATCGACGGGGCTTTTATCGGTATCCGGCCCAATAGTTCGTTTGAAGTGACCGATTACCAACTGGACGAAAAGAATCCGGAAAATCAGAAGAGTGAATTCAATCTGTTGAAAGGCGGTTTCCGCGCCATTACCGGCAAGATCGGTAAAACCAATAAAAATGCGTATAAGGTCGTGACGCCGGTGGCGACCATCGGCATTCGTGGAACCGACTACGTGGCCATGTTGTGCGCCGACGATTGCGGCGGCCGTAGCTCCGGTAAAAAACACAAAAAGGAAAAAAACGGCTTGTATGTCGGTGTGTTACGGGGCGGAGTCCATGTAAAAAATGCCGCGTCCAGCATCGATATCGACCGCAATCAATATAGCTATGTTGCCGGTCTGGAAGAAAAGCCGGTACGACTCAAAAAGCCACCGGCTTTCCTGATGTTTGAGACGGTAGACCCGTCGGTGGATGAAGAAAATCATGCACGAAACAACGGTGATCGGGGCCGTCACGGTAACCGTGA
>JAOUNW010000008.1 GCA_029880755.1 Gammaproteobacteria bacterium | reverse complement strand
CAAGAATCCTCACCTGATTTATCCCGGTGATACTGTACGCATCGTTCGAAGGTCCAAAAACGAAAAAGCTGGCCAAACAACCAACCCTTAAACTTATTTTGCAAGTGTTATACCTGTAATTTTTGGCAAATCTTCCGGCCTGGGCAATCCAGGCGAAATACCGATCTCGCCATTCTCCAGCTTCCAAACGATCGCCGGCGTACCAGTCATGCCAAAGGCTTTCCATAAACGGTCATTTTTCTGCAGAAGATCGGCAATTTCCGGCTTATCCTCCGGTTTAATATCAGCGGGAGCACTACGCTCCTTGGCGAAATTCTGCATTCCCTTTCGAAATACAGCTGTCTTATCATTAGCGTCCAGCATTTTAATCGCCTTACTGAAACTGGACGGACTGAGGTAAGCCACTGGAATCCAGCGAACCTGTAACCCGGCATCCTCATAAGGCTGTAAGGCCACCCACGCCTTATGGCAATAAAAACAGTTAGGATCAAAAAATACATGGATCACACTTTTGGGGCTGGCTTTTTTGCCCTCTACAATGTAGGAGGCATTGGTTAACGCATCGTAGGCCGCACGGTAATCCGGCTTGGGGATATACTTATCTTTGTAAGTAGATGAAATATCATTACCTGTTTCATCATACAAGGAACCGGCAATAAGTGTTTTATTATCCTTGCTTGTGTAAACAATGGTGTAACGTCCATTTATTGAAATGAGCCATCCGGTCATTCCCGATACAGCAGGAAAGGATTTCTCCACTTTCATGCCACGTCCTTCCAGCGATTGAATAACCCTGGGATAGTCACTGGCCCACAAAGAACTAATAGAGAGCATCCAAACAAATACGGTTAGCCTGGAAAAAAATAAACATCTGGCACATAAACTCATGATAATAACTACCTGCACCACAATTGTGGCAATTAACTAAATTAACATTCCGGATTCTTTGCTTACAGGTCCGCCAAAAACACCATTATGACAATAATCGCTGGTAACGTCGAAAATTCTTTTTAAGTTGTTCTTTTTGTTTTTCCCAGGGATCATCCCAGGCTAAGCCAAGCCGCATAAGCGCCAGACAGAGCTTGAGCTCGCCAGCAATATCATCCATATGAACAAATTCCGGGGCCGGTCCGCCTGATTTAGGACAATCCGGGCCACCTTCCAGCCCCTGATTGTGGTAATTTCCCAAAGGCAGGGATATGCCGATAGCAGGTATGCCAAATGCAGTAGCAGCAGTAGCCTCGCAGGATCCACCATCCATAATCCGTTTTTGGTGCCGTCCCGGCAATACCTTATCGGCAATATCTGCAAGAAGCTTGAGGCCATTTGCCTGAAACACAGTACGCCTGTCGCCTAAGCGCACGATGGGGCCTTTACCAATTTCGGCATTGGGTAAAGTCCTCGAGGCCTCGAGACTAATACAAACCAGGGGACGCGTTCGCCGTTCCAGCCAACCCAGATTAAAGTGGCCTACGGCTCCGACAAACCCGACTTCTTCGGCGCGGGTCAGCAGGCCAAGAAAACTCTGACCTGCCAACTTGTGCTTTTGCCATAAGCACATTGCTGTATTAAGGATTGCGAAAACCCCGGTGAGGTCATCGGCGGCATTGGCATAGATACGCTTACCACTTTGCCATACAGGCGCCCGGAACAGGAAACTACCAAATAGGTTTTTGGCATCGGGCAATGTCTGCTGGTTTTTTCCCTGAGACAAAATAACCTGCGCGCTATCTATCCCCCATTTTCCTTTTACAAGTGCGGGTCGCATCAGCTTCCCCACAGCCAGTTTTCGCTCATCATCCGCCAGCCACACACTATGTCCGGAGAGATGCTTGACGGGGGATCCTCCATGCCATTTTATCGCCAATCGATTTGGCGATAGCCATTTAACACCATGAAATCCCGGGTGATCCATGTGGGCAACAAACAGCCTGACTGGCTCTTTGTCACGCGTCCTCAATAAACGTATGTAACTATCACGGGAGCTCACACCTACGACAATATTTCCTATATTGTCAGTAAAAGAAGGCACCCCGGATTCATTAAGCACCGATTGAACAAAACGAACTACATGGGACTCTCTGAAGGGGGCTGTCGGTTGCGAGAGAAGATCAAGCAATAGCTTGGTTTGTTTGTTATTCATATCTTTTTCGAAGAGCTATTCTGCTGCTAAGTTACTTTCCGGCTGACTTCGGTAACATTTGGAATATGCTGTATTTTTCCCAATACCCGGCTCAGTGTATCGATATCATTGATTTCCAGTGTCAACTGCATTCTGGCGATATGTCGAACTTTGTCGGTATTAGTATTGGCCGCCAGCACATTGATTGATTCATTTCTCAGCAGTGTCGTAATGTCATTCAGCAGTCCCGAGCGATCATAAGCAACAATAATGATATCAACCGGATAAGCGGACCCACCACTAGCACCCCAACCTACTTCTACCAACCGATCTGGTGATTCCGTGCTGTGCCTGAGTACGTTCGGACAATCACTTCTATGCACAGTTACTCCTCTACCCAGAGTAATATATCCCACTATGGCATCTCCCGGTACAGGTTTGCAGCAACGTCCCATGTGGGTCAACAAATTACCGACACCATGGATCTTTATAGCGCCTGGAACATCCCTGGCAACAGTATGCGACGAAATAGAAAAGTCTGCTTTGTTATCGAGCTTTGGTGCAATGTGATCTTTGAATTCCGACAGAATTCTGGAAGTTTTGATATCCCCACGACCTATTGCGGCATACAAGTCCTCCACCCTATCCAGATGAAAATTCTTGGCAATACGCTCATAAGCAACACCGGTAATACCCATGCGTTTAAGCTCTTTCTCCAGGATTGAACGGCCATCAGAAACAGTAGCTTCATAGTCCTGATGTCGGAACCACTGCTTAACTTTAGCTCTGGCTTTTGAGGTACAAAGATAACCAAGCTGTGGGTTCATCCAGTCTCTACTGGGAACGCCTTTTTTGATAGTGAGCACATCAACCTGATCCCCTGTTTTTAAATTATATGTTAGCGGTACCATACTTCCGTTGACTTTGGCCCCACGGCAACGGTGCCCCACTTCCGTGTGCACATGATAGGCAAAATCCAGCGGTGTCGACCCCTTCGGGAGATCGATAATATTTCCCTTTGGTGTTAACACGTAAACCCTGTCTGAAAATAGCTCTGACTTGAATTGATCTATAAAGTCACCGGCCTCAGCAATCTCGTCTTTCCATTCCAGTAGTTGTCTTAACCATGCAACCTTCTCGTCATAACTACTGTCCTGACCCATTCCCTCCTTGTAACGCCAGTGCGCTGCCACACCATATTCCGCCTGCCTATGCATGTCATGCGTGCGTATCTGAATTTCCACTACCTTTCCTTCCGGTCCCAAAACCGCTGTATGAATGGAGCGATAGTTATTTTCCTTTGGTGTTGCAATATAGTCATCAAACTCACCCGGTATATACTTCCACAGCGAGTGGATTACTCCCAAAACTGTATAGCAATCTTCGACCTTATCTACATGGATACGCACTGCCCTGACATCGTAAATCTGGTCGAAATCTCTCCCTTTCTGACGCATTTTCTTCCAGATTCCGTAAATATGCTTTGGTCTACCGGTAATTTGGGCAGCAATGCCTCGCTGGCTAATTTCAGCGTTGAGCCGGTCAATAAATTTACTTATGTACTGCTCCCGATCACTCCTTCTTTCCGAAAGCATGGCGACTATTGTTTTGTAGGCCACCGGCTCCATATATCGAAACGATAAATCCTCCAGTTCCCATTTGAGCTGCCAAATGCCCAGCCGGTTAGCCAATGGAGCAAAAATCTCCATAGTTTCCTGGGCGATACGGCTTTGCTTGTCGGGAGTGAGCGACGCCAGGGTACGCATATTGTGCAGGCGGTCGGCCAACTTAATCAGTACGACGCGAATGTCCTCGGCCATTGCCAACAGCATTTTTCTCAGAGACTCGGCTCTGGCCGCATCCTTTTTTGCCAGCCGCTTGTCACCAGCCTGATAACTCTGTATTTGGCCCATTTTAGTGACGCCGTCCACAAGCCTGGCGATATTGTCGCCAAACTCGTGCCTGATATCGTCAAGACTGATTTCCGTATCTTCTACTACATCATGTAGCAACGCCGCGGTAATTGTTTCATGGTCCATGTGGAGATTATTCAGAATCTCGGCGACTGCAACGGCGTGAAGATAAAACGGTTCTCCGGACTGTCGCCGTTGACCCGTATGAGCCTTAAATGCCCGTTCACAGGCTTTTTTTATAACCGCTTTTTCGCCTCCCTGGCGATTGTCAGACAAGCGCTCCAGGCACGCCTCAAATGTCAGCGTGTCCACCGGTTTTTTGTCAATAATTTCAACCATTGTTAATTTCCATTAAATACAGATATCACCAAAATTACCAGAAAAACGACATTTAGGCCGGAGATATTGGTATTATAAGCGTAAATTGTGACGTTAAACCCAGGTATCTGCACAATCTTATGTTTCATACGCTAAAGAACTTTTTTGAGGAAAAAATGGCTGTCAATCGCGACCATAACGGCTTCCATTCTCAACACCAATTGCAGCTTGCGACAGCCGTACTGCTGATCGAAGTAGCACGCTCCGACCATGACATTGACCCCAGGGAAAGGACCAGGATTGTTGATACCATCCAGAAGCGCTTTAATCTGACCCCCCATGAGACGCGAAAACTTGTTGAGCTGGCAACAACCGAGTCGGCTGAACTAACCTCCTACTACGAATTCTCGTCTCTGGTTAATAAACGCTTTGCTTACGATGAGAAGATTAATCTACTGGAACTTATGTGGTTGGTAGCTCTGACGGATGGCCATCTGGATAAATATGAAGAACATCTGATTCGAAAAATCGCCAACCTGATTTATATAAAGCGGGAAGATATTGTTCTGGCCAAACACAGGGCAATGGCATCATTAAAAGATTCTGGTTAAATCATGGAAAAGCTAACAGGTAGGGGACGTGTTTAAGAAAATACGAATAACTATCTTGCTGAGTATCTTGGCAGTCGTCGCGGTATCTACCTATTTACAGATATACCACGTCTCGGACTGGAAAAAACCACTATTTGTTACCCTATACCCTATCAACGGCGACAATCTGTCCTCAACTCAGGAATACATTAACAGTATTGCCGCTGATCAGTTTCATGATATTAACCGATTTATGGAATCGGAAGCCCAGGCCTACGGTCTCACTCGGCGCCCACTTTTTCTGATCGCCACAGGAAAACAATTAGAGTCGCAACCACCAGCTCCACCAAAACAGCAGCAAAAAAAGCTTTCTATGATCCTATGGAGCTTAAAACTAAGATACTGGCTTATCCGACATGCCGGCACTTTCGGTCTGGATACGAGACACATCCGCATATTTGTCGTGTACCATAAAGGCGAAAAAGATAAAGCTTTGGAGCATTCCTATGGGCTTCAGAAGGGGTTGATCGGCGTAGTCAATGCCTATGCCTCAGAAAAACAGACTCAACAAAATAATATAGTGATAACTCATGAGCTACTCCACGTTCTGGGCGCAAAGGATAAATATAACACCAACAGCATGCCCGTCTTTCCTGAAGGATATGCTGAGCCTGAGAAGATACCTTTGCTGCCGCAGGAGTATGCCGAAATTATGGCAGGCCGTATTCCGGAAACCGCTTTTCAGTCAATCATGCCGAGTTCACTCGATTTGTGTGTCATCGGCCCAACTACTGCGTCAGAAATCAACTGGAGCGGTTTCCATAAATAATTCTCAGCTACCAAATCTTATATTAAATTGTTTCAGTACTCGTTCGGTTAAATCGATACTATCATCCGCGTAAATCATTCCTGACTGCGCCGTTTCAAAAACAGCCGTGTATTTATCTTTATCTGAAATATCCTTGACGATTTCTGTAATAACCTTCAGTGACTTCTTGGTGAACTCTGCTTCTATTTTTTGTACCTCTTTTTGTAAATCGGAACCAGCTTTCTGATATTCTCTTACCTTCTCCTGAAAATCCTTTTGTTTCTGTTCTTTCTGGGACTTGCTAAGCGTCAACTGCTCTTTTTCAAACTGGGCCTGCATATCCTGCAGAGTCTTCTCCTGCTTTTGCAGACCCTCCTTTTTCTTGGAAACCAATGACTCAATTTCCTTCTTTGTTTTTTGTCCCGCCTGGCTGGAAGTCAACACCTTTTGCACATCCACAAAACCGATTTTTACATCATTGGCAGCAAATGCAGCCATGTTCATAAAAAAGGCAACAATACCGATAAACCATACAACTTTTTTCATCACTAAACTCCCAAATAGATTAATAAAAATTCTCTACAAAGATCTCTAAGCGCTCTCAGGGTTTTATCTCCTGCCGCAACAGATCCAGGCTTTCCCGGGCAATCTCCCGTACTTCCGTATTATCATCTTTCAGCAACGGCTCAATATAGACTATGGCGCCGGAATCCCGAGAAAGCCCAAGATAGTAACATGCATCAGCCCGTTTTTGGCTGTCACTGCTCTTTGTTAAAATACCAAGACGATCTACAACAGCAACTAACTCCCTACTTCCTTGCAACGACTCTATCACTGCCGATATCCCTATGCGTGTATTCAAACCCAAATCAGGCCGGTCGAGCAATAAGATAACGCTTTCCAGCCATGTCGGATTACGCGCAACTAACCGGGAAACCAGTGAAAGCTGACCGTTTGTTAATAAATAATCTATATAATCTCCCAGACCGGTGTTACTGCCCGCTTTTTTAATCCATTGAGCCAGTTCCTTTTCTGTATGCAGACCCTGAAACTCAAACACACCAATCTGCGTCCATGGGACACCACGAACCCCCCTGGTCTCCGCCTCTTCCGGATTATGACTGACATCGATAATCCGTAATTCACCCAACAAACCCTTTTTTTGTAGCGTCTCCAATATCGTCGTCATTGAATGACAATAGAGGCAATTTGGTGCAACCAGCAGTGTCGCATTGGGTAAAGCCATAGAGTCGATAAGCTATGCGAAAGTTCCGGCGCAGTATAACAGATCACTGTCGGCAACCGCGCGGAACCATTTGATAACGACTTTGGAGCAGACTAAACCACAATAAATTTCTCTTTTTGTTCAACTGCTTAGAATACTATTGGGAAAACCCTAATAAATACTCAACCCCAAAGTTAATGCGAAGGTATAATCCGGACATGAGTATTTTAGAAAATCTGCCGGAACCCGTGGCCATGTTGTGGTCAGATATAGAACAGAAACTTGGCTCCAGGCACGCGGTTAACGCAATTAATATCATTGTGATTGCATTATTTGCCCACAGCCTCGCTCAGTGGACCTGGCAAATCGCCCAGCCCAGGCTTTCTCAGGTTATTGCCCAACCAATCGGCGAATCCGGTTTGGCAAAAAGAAGTATCGACATTCAATCCATACTAAATGCTAATTTGTTTGGTAAAAAGGAAATCCCGGAAGAAAGCGCATTCACGACACCCGATCAGGTACCTTTAAGCAGCCTGAACCTGATACTGACCGGTATAGTCTCTGCCGGCGCCGAGAGCATCGCTTTGATCAGCGTTTCGGGACAGCCCCAGGTTCCCTTCGCCATCGGAGAGGAAATTACCCAAGGCGCTATTCTGGATTCTGTGTACCCTGATCGCGCCATACTGCGCAGAGGAAATGTTCTGGAAAGCCTCGTGTTAAAGGATGCGGCAGAGTCGCTTATTGAGTCGACTGAACCACAAACTGCGCCGGATTCAGGAGCGTCAATCTCAGATATCCGCTCGATAGGAGCCAATAGCTACTCGTTTCCACATCAGTTAATCAAAGAACAATTAAAGGACCCAAAATTTCTTAGTGATGCGCGAATTATTCCGCGGAAACAAGGCGGCGGTTTCCTTGTGCAGTCACTCAAGAAAGGCAGCCTCTATGAAAAAATTGGCTTAAGGCGAGGCGACGTCATCGAAAGCATTGACGGGCAAACTATCAACACAGCGCAAGATGCTATGAGTCATTACCAAAAACTTAATGGCCAGGGACAGGTTCAAATCGGTATCATCAGAAACGGTGCGCCACAAATGCTGCAGTTCTACCTGGAATAAAAAAGCCCCTTCCAGGGGCTTTTTTGCATACCAAAATATCCAGTCTACTTCTTACTGGCAATTTCTTCCAAGCGGGTTGCCCGAACGATATTACCATTAAGCCCAGCTTCTTTTGCCGACGAGCCATAGGCTACCGCCATCAACTGGCTGTAATAAGTTACCGGTATCTTAAATTTGGTGTTGTATTTCTTGTTTATCTGATCCTGATAAACTTCCACATTCATCTGGCACACAGGGCATGGGGTTACGATCATCTCCGCACCATGATCATAGGCAGATTCGATAATTTTTTTGATCTGCACCTGGCTTTTTTCCGGCTCTGAAAATGCCAACGCACCACCACAGCAGGTTACCTTCTGGTCGTAGGACTCAACAGGCTCAGCACCCATGGTCTCGGTTAATTTATCCAAATATTTGGGGTTCTCAAAAGACTCTCCGGCTACGCCGAAAGGACGGTTGGTCTGGCACCCTACGTAACCTGCGATCTTTATGCCTTCCAGCGGCTTCTTCACCGGCTTACCCAGCTCTTCGTAACCGTAATCCTCGATCAATACTTCCACCATATGGCGAATGGGTACTTCACCCTTGTAATCCAAATCCAGGCCGGCTTCCTTCAATGCCTCCTTGGTGTCAGCCAACAACTGGCTCGACTTGGACAAGCGTTCGTGGGTTTCTTTCGTTCCCAGCCAGCAAGCAGCACAGGTGGCAACGATATCCTGCCCGGCATTGTGTTTCTCTGACAAAGCTATGTTGCGCGCGTTCATTGCGTGACGAGGCAATTCACCGCCTTCCGCGTAACCAATAGAGGCACCGCAACAGTTCCAGTCTGGAATTTCGTTAAGCTTGAAGTCCAGCGTTTTACTGATAGTCTCTACGGAAACCAGATAATTGGA
The DNA here is from genome assembly GCA_029880755.1 of Gammaproteobacteria bacterium. Classification (GTDB taxonomy): domain Bacteria; phylum Pseudomonadota; class Gammaproteobacteria; order Acidiferrobacterales; family SZUA-150; genus JAOUNW01. The sequence goes on along the minus strand of JAOUNW010000008.1, from coordinate 17,765 downwards.
TGCTGACGCTTTTCTCTCAGAAGAGCAGCCAGGATAAAAGGAATATTCTTTCTTTGCCATAATTAAGACTCCTTAAGCCAAGCCCTTGCGCTTGTCTTCAATTTCTTTCGCCTTCTTCAGCATTGCATGAAGGCCCTTGGTATCTTTTACGCCAGAGTGGGAAATCAAGCCCAAAGGATTCAGACGTCCGGTTTTAACCAGGCCCAAACCTACACCCATCATCTCCAGACCCTTCTTGATACCGGAGGCGATACCATCCATGAAATAGAGCTTGATAGATAAGGTCAGTTCATTTACCCGACCGGAACTGGCAATATTATCCCAAAAAATCTTGGCGAACCGGCGCGTAGGATTCATTTTTGGGGCAATGCCCAAGCGGTGAGCATAATTCGCCAGGCCATGCATAATGTGAGTGATGGGCAATTCTCTAGGGCAACGCACAATGCAGTTATAACAAGACGTACACATCCACATGGAATCGGAAGTTAGAACTTCCTCGCGCTTGCCTGCCCGAATCATCATGAAAATTTCCTGAGGAGGATGGGCCCAGTGCGGTCCCAGAGGGCACGAACCTGCGCACACACCACATTGCATACACATTCTCACCCAGTCGCCTTCCTCAACATTGGCTTCTACTTCCTTCAGGAAGCTATTGCGGTATTTTTCTACCATCAAGGTATTGGCATCGGTCATTATCTGCTCTCCTAGAATTTGAACGGGCTCATGCCGATCTTTTCTACCATCTGTGCTGCGTCATCTATCAATTGCGCAACACGGTCTGCGTCGGTTATGGCAATCTCATAAGTCTGCACCCGCTCCGGTTCCAGATTAAGCGTCTGTAAGGTATCGCCAATCTTGCTCATACGAACACCAGCAATCTCAGAGCCGCGGACAAAGTGACACTGATAGTCATCACCACGTTTACATCCCATTAACAATACGGAATCGTAACCACTGTTCATGGCATCAGATACCCAGATAGTATTGACAGACCCAAGACAACGCACGGGAATAACCCGTACAAATGGACTATATTTAGTACGACTCATGCCCGCCATGTCCAAGGCCGGATAGGCGTCATTTTCACAAGCAAGCACCAATATACGCGGCTTCTCGGAAAACTCGTCAGGCATATCGACTGCTTTTAACTGTGATCCAACTGTATCAACTGAGTAGTTCTCAAAGGAAATTACCCGAACCGGACAGGCACCCATGCAAGTACCACAGCGCCGGCAACGCCCCTCGTTGAACTTGGGATAACGGTTCTCGTCCTCGTCAATGGCACCGAAAGGACACTCTACTGTGCAGCGTTTACATTGGGTGCAGCCTTCCTTGCGAAAGCTCGGGAAACTCAAATCACCCGATCGTGGATGCGCTGCGCGCCCTTGTGCGGCATTTTCCACGGCCTGAATCGCCTTCATAGCGGCGCCTGTTGCATCCTCCACCGCCTGGGAAATATCCATTGGTCTACGAACGGGGCCGCAAGCATAGATACCGGTGCGACGCGTCTCGTAAGGAAAACATATAAAATGAGAGTCGGAGAAACCATGGCGCAAATGTGGCAGGTCTTTGCCTTGACGGTAGGTTAAGTTCAATACCGAGATACCCGCATCACCTTCTCCAGCAACCGTAGCGGCATCGTCATCGTCACCTCCCAGGTTGGGGGCACCACCTGAGGCTTCAACATCAACACCGGAATTGGGCACCATACCCGTTGCCAGCACCACGAGATCCGGCTGTACTTCAACCTCGTCGTTCAATATAACATCCTTGAACTTTAGATGAAGGTCAGCGGTGACTTCCTTCGGCCAGCCCTTGGTAAAAGTCACACCCTTCTTCTGGGCGCTACGATAAAAATCCTCACCATTTCCCGGAGTACGCAGGTCTGTGTAAAGCACCATGGCATCAACTTCGGGGTTGGCGTCCTTGAAGTACATGGCCTGCTTAATGCTGGTATTACAGCAATGACCGGAACAATAACTCAATTCACCTTCTTTCGGACTGCGTTGACCTGTGCATTGTAGAAACACGACACTTTTAACTTCCTTGCCGTCTGAAGGGCGCTTTATCACGCCGCCATTCGCAGCTTTGGCCAACTCCTCAAGCCCCATCTGATCCACTACATCCTTGCTGCGACCAAACCCGTACCGTTCCAACTTGCTCGCATCAAACTGGGTAAAGCCGGATGCCTGGACAATGGCGCCAACATTTTCTGTCTGAGTACCACCTGACTCCTGACTAATATTGACACTGAACTGTCCCGGCGCTCCGCTGGTCTTGGTAATTCTTGAGTTAAGGTAAACCTTGATCTTGCTGTTTTCGTTAACGGCCTTGATCATGTCGTCGATTTGGGTATCTGCGGGCTCCTTGAACGGTTCCAGATCAGGTACGCGCTTATGCAACTTGGCCACCATACCGCCTAAGGCACCAGTCTTTTCCACTAACAACACTTCATATCCTGCCTTAGCCGCTTCCAGTGCCGAGGTCATACCACTGATACCACCGCCAACAACCAGAATACGCTTGTTACTACCGGCATTAGGATTTGCAGTAGGTATTTGCATTTTGACCACTTCCGCACAACCCATGCGCACGTAATCGTCCGCCATATCCTGCGTCAACTCACGGGCCTCATCAGTGTCAGGCTGGGACCAGATCACACCTTCCCGCAGATTGGTTCTATTAACCGCAACTTTGTCAAAATTAAAGGCCTCGATCTTGGCACGACGAGAGCAGGCGGCAATAACAATGTGATTAACACCTTCGCCTTCAATATCTTTAGTGATCATACCGACGCCTTCACTATTACAAAGAAAATCATGCTCGCGCACAATTTTGGCCTTGCCTTCCCGTTCGGCAATTTGTTTTAACTGGCCAATATCAAGACGATCTGCCAGACCGCAACCTTTACAGATATATGCTGCTAATTTCATTTCATCTGCCATGACTTATGCCTCCGCCCCAGAAACTCGGTTAACCACCTGGATGGCCCGTAATGCAGCCGCCGTAGCATTCTGGACAGCGCGGTTAACATCCAGCGCATTGCTGGCACAACCGGCACCGAAAATACCACCGTTATCTGCATGAACCTGAATAAATCCGCTGGCATCAGTGTGAACACCTGAAGTCACCTGGGTAATGTCGGCGCTAGGTTGCATACCTATCGCCAATACCACCAGGTCGTGTTCATTGTCGTAACGATGATAGCCTTCCGTATTAACACCATGAAGAATCGGATTACGATTCTCCTGATTTTCAGTAATATTCGCTACCTTGGATTTGATAAAGCTGACCTTTGGGTCTTCCTGAACCTTTTTATAAAAGTCTTCAAAACGATCAATGGCGCGAATATCAATGTAGTAAATACTTGCCTTTGCCGCTTCATCATCACCGTATTGCTCACCAACATAAGTCGACTGCTTCAGAGACGCCATACAACAAATACGCGAACAATGCGTAAGGTGATTACGATCCCGGGAACCGGCACATTGTATAAAGGCTATATTCTTGGCTTCCTTGTTGTCCGATGGACGCAAAATCTTACCGCCCGTGGGCCCAGCCTTATCCATCATGCGCTCAAATTCAACGCTGGTAATAACATTGGCGAAACGATCGTAGCCATAGGGTTGGATTTTGGCGGCATCATAGGGTTGCCAGCCGGTAGCCCAGATAATGGCGCCAACTTTAAGTTCCAGGGTTTCTTCTTTCATGGACAGATCCACAGCATCATATTTACATGCCGCTTTCGCTGCTTCACCTTCGGGAGTACCTACAATTGATGGGTCGATCACATAGCGCCGCGGATAAGCCATATTGAATGGCAAAAACACCGCCTTGGTTTTATTCATATTGTAATTAAAGGCGTTATCGACCTCGGCACTAACAGCATCGGCACAGGCACCGCAGGCGGTACAATTTTCGTTTACATAGCGCGGTGTTATCTTGATAGTAGCCGTGTAGTTGCCAGTATCCCCTGTAATTGCCGACACTTGCGCCATGGTCAGAACACGGATTCGCTTATTAAATCGCAATCTACGAACATTGATTTCAAGCCCGCAGGTCGGAATACACAGCTTGGGGAAATATTTATAGAGCTGGCTCACGCGACCGCCAAGCGCCGGTGATTTTTCTATAAGCACAACGTTTTTACCGCATTCAGCGGCCTCGATGGCTGCGGTCATACCGCTAATGCCACCCCCCACGACCAAAATGGTCTCGTTTGTCGCGACGACATCCGTCATTGATACCCCTCCAATACGGATTAGTAATTAAATGAGTGCGTTAAACCCGAAAAGACGGCAACCATACTCTTTCGAGCGGTCCCGCGCCAGCCAATGACCCTAAAAGCCGGATTCATATTTCGTATACACAGATAGATTGTTTATATATGAATCAGCCATTAACCCGGCTATTACCCAAAATGCGTAACAACTACAAAAAGGGGCGCCATTTTCATTGACTGGCGCCAGTAGGTCAATGGCGCGCGTCAAGGCACTTGCCATACTCCTCCTGGTGGCAACAAGCAACTGGCGGACTTCCGATTTCTGTAACCCAGGCTCATCATTTATTAATTCTATAAGTCTCTGAAAATAAGAGTAAAAACTCGATCCCGGCTCTGTTGCTACTACCGAGTCGGTCGAGCCAACAATTATGATTATGCTACCGATACCTTGCGATAATCTGGATCAACCCAGCAACGAGGCAAAGGCTCTCCTGACGGGAAGATCAACCCGATTTTGGCAAATTCTGTGACATCCTGTAATTCCTCTCCGGCATGCAACCGGCCCTTAACCTGCGACATAAAAGGATCAAACAAGGCTGTCAGATCCATAATTTCCACAACGTCACCAGTGGCCTTATCTTTTAAAAACATGCGTATTGAACTCCTTCTTTGGATGCGGAAACCTGTTGTACCCAATATTGTTATTTATTATCGTATCCAACGAGGAAATACCTTGATTCCTATCAAGAACCTTGCAATTCCCCCCTATTAATGTCGGAGTCAGGCATTTTTTTCAGGAAAATTAATGGCTGCTCCCTTATAATGACCTCCGCCAAAAACACTAGGTTATTTCATTCAAATCAAAATTAACCACAATACGGTGGATCCCAGGATAACCGCCGGGAAGAATGTTTGAATTGATTGATCAGCATTTAACTAACGAAAGCAAGAGTAGAGGAAGATTATGTCAGCGCTTATCTGCGGTTCCTACGCCTATGACACAATTATGGTTTTTAACGACCGTTTCAAAAACCATATATTGCCGGACAAAGTGCATATTCTGAATGTAGCTTTCCTGGTACCGGATTTACGAAGGGAATTTGGCGGCTGCGCCGGCAATATCGCATATAACCTGAAACTGTTAGGGGGTGATCCATTACCCATGGCCACGGTGGGCCACGATTTTGCAACCTACCGCCAATGGATTGATCAGTGCGGCATTAGCAGAAAACACATTAAAATTATCGAGACCACTTATACTGGGCAGGCATTTATTACCACTGACATGGACGATAACCAGATAACCGCGTTTCACCCTGGGGCCATGAACCTGGCCCACGAAAATAAGATATCCGATGCTGAAGGTGTGCGTATTGGCATGGTATCACCGGATGGGCGACAAGGGATGATCGAACACGCGCAACAGTTTGCCGAAGCTGGAATACCGTTTATTTTTGATCCAGGCCAGGCCATGCCCATGTTTAATGGCAAAGACCTGAAAAAATTTATCAAACAGGCTACCTGGGTAACGGTTAATGACTATGAGGCGCAGTTGCTTCAAGAGCGAACTGGCAGCAATCTGGAAAAAATAAGCAAAGAAGTAGAGGCATTGATTGTTACCTTGGGCGGGAAGGGCTCGTGCATTTACCTGGACGGACAACAGCTGGAGATACCCGCTGCCGCCACAACAAAGGTTAATGACCCCACAGGATGTGGTGACGCCTATCGCGCCGGGCTCTTGTATGGACTAATGCGTGGAATGGACTGGGAGATTACCGGTCGTGTAGCCGCCTTGATGGGGGCCATCAAAATTGAGCAGCACGGTACTCAGAATCACAGCTTTACCCGTCAGGAGTTTGAGGCCAGATTCAAGGAAAGCTTTGACATGTCCTTGGCCTGATTTGGTCGTTAGTTGAACATATATATAGTGGGGCCGCTGACCCAAAATAACCTTTTTATGTATACGGTTATTTGCACCTGATCCTGGATTACTGACGGGCCTACTATATATATAGGTACCCCTTTCCCAAAAACGAATCATCGCCAAACAATCCCAATTGACCAGGATAAAGACCCGGTACATTGAGACAGGTTGTCACTCTCAAGCACTACAAAAAAATGTTAACAGTCTTCTTGACAGCGACCGAAGACTAGGTGTAATTTTTGCCAACCACAACATATAGTGGAGTAGACAAAGAAGTAACACAACATACAGCACTCATAAACATCTTCACTACGGAGGCAAAATATAATAATGAAAGCTGCCGAACTTGCTCTGCAACTGACCGAGACAACTGAAATCACCCTGCAACCAGCTTCCTATGACATTTGGGACAAGAAATACCGTTTAAAAACTAAGGATGGAGAGACGCTGGATGAAACCGTTGAGCACACCTATCAGCGAGTGGCCAAGGCCCTGGCAGAGGTCGAGATCTCCAAGGAAAAACAGGAAGAATGGTATGGTAAATTTGTCTGGGCACTGAGACAAGGCGCCATTCCTGCCGGTCGCATAATGTCCAACGCCGGTGCCCAGGCCCATAAACCCGCCACCAGCACCATCAACTGCACAGTCGCCAACACGATTCCAGACTCTATGAATGGAATCTTGAGTAGCGTCCATGAAGCCGGCTTAACTCTCAAGGCTGGTTGCGGTATCGGTTATGAATTTTCCACACTGCGTCCAAAAGGCGCCTTTGTCAGCGGAGCCGGCGCCCATACTTCCGGACCACTGTCTTTCATGGATATTTTTGACGCCATGTGTTTTACGGTTTCTTCCGCCGGAGGGCGCCGAGGTGCCCAGATGGGTACGTTTGACATATCTCATCCCGACGTCATGGAATTCATTCGGGCCAAGCGGGAGGATGGACGCTTACGTCAATTCAATTTGTCGTGTCTGATCACTGACGAGTTTATGCAGGCCGTTAAAAACGATGACAACTGGCAACTAGCCTTCCCTGCAACCGAATCAGAATACAGCGATCCGAAGTCCGAAATCATTTGGCGTTATTGGCCAAGCACCCAGGGATATATCACCGATAAAATCGGCCGTGTAGCCTGCAAAGTATATAAAACTCTGCCGGCAAAGCGTCTGTGGAACCTGATCATGGCCTCCACATACGATTACGCTGAACCAGGATTTATCCTGATCGACAAGATCAATGAAATGAACAATAACTGGTTTTGTGAGAATATTCGCGCCACCAATCCTTGCGGTGAGCAACCCCTTCCTTCTTACGGCTCCTGCCTGCTGGGATCCATCAATCTCACCAAGTTCGTCAAAAATCCTTTCACCGATCAAGCCGAGTTTGACTGGCCGTTGTTCAAAGAGGTTGTTGCTATATTTACCCGTATGCTGGACAACGTTGTGGAAATCAACGGTCTGCCGCTTGAAGGACAGCGCCACGAAATCCAAAACAAGCGCCGCCATGGCATGGGATTCCTGGGCCTCGGCTCAACATTAACATTGCTATGCATGAAGTATGGCGATCAACAATCTCTGACATTTACCGAGGATGTAGCACGTACCATGGCCGAGGTGGGCTGGGAAGTCGGCGTACAGCTGGCAGAGGAAAAAGGTCCCGCACCCATTATGGAGGAACGCTTTGTGGTTACTGAAGAGATGTTAAGCAGGCGTCCTGAAATGCGGGTGGATGGTTATAAAGCGGGTGATGAAATTGCCGGCAAGGTACTGCTTGCTAAATATAGCCGTTACATGCAGCAATTTGATTCTTCCCTGACAGATCGCATAGCCAAAACCGGAGCCCGCTTTACCCATCACACCTCCATCGCACCCACAGGCACTATTAGTCTTTCCATGGCCAATAACGCCAGTAACGGCATTGAACCTTCGTTCGCCCATCACTACAGCCGAAATGTTATCCGGGAAGGGCGCAAGACCAAGGAAAAAGTGGAAGTATTTTCCTACGAACTGTTGGCATATCGCACATTGATTAATCCTGGTGCTATTCCGGACTCAGATATCAACGAGACCCGACTTCCGGATTATTTTATTACCGCTGACAGCGTAACCCCTAAGCAACATGTTGACGTCCAGGCCGCTGCCCAGAAATGGGTGGACTCTTCCATATCAAAAACCGCCAATGTGCCAACAGATTTTGACTTTGGCGACTTTAAGGATATCTATATGTATGCCTATGAAAAGGGGCTAAAAGGCTGTACCACCTTCCGATTCAACCCTGAGGCCTTTCAGGGCGTACTGGTAAAGGAAAAGGACCTTGAAAATACTATTTACCAGTTCCAGCTTGAGACTGGCGAAAAACTGGAAGTTAAAGGCAACGAAGAGGTGGAATATGACGGGGAAACCCACACTGCCGCAAACCTGTATGACGCCTTGAAGGAAGGCTACTACGGCAAATTCTAATCGCTATAACGCCGTAGAGATAACATTAGGAGACTAAAATGGCTGTAAAAATTGACCGCAAAATAACAGGATACGAGGTTAAAAAGACCGAAAAGGACCTGCCTGCCGAAAGTAAGGTCGTGCACATGCACGAGAAGCTGGAGCGGCCGGAAATGTTGCTCGGAAGCACCTATAAAATTAAAACACCCCTGACCGAACACGCGCTCTACGTTACCATCAACGACATTGTACTAAATCCAGACACAGAGCACGAAAAACGGCGCCCCTTTGAGGTATTTGTTAATTCAAAGAGCATGGAGCACTTTCAATGGATCGTGGCCCTGACACGTATTATTTCGGCCGTATTCCGAAAAGGCGGGGATGTCACATTTCTGGTGGAGGAACTCCATAGTGTGTTCGATCCCCGCGGCGGTTACTTCAAAAAGGGTAAATATGTACCCTCTTTGGTTGCTGAATTAGGGGATGTCATCGAGTGCCACATGAAGATGATCGGCCTAATTACCACCGAAGAAGATGAACATCAGAAGAAATTCCTTGCCGAAAAGCGCGCGGAACTGGAATCAAAGAGAAAAATTACCCCCTCCGCAGACGATAAAGATAGCGAATTTCCTGCAGAAGCACAGCTCTGCCAGAAATGTCTCACCAAGGCGATGATTAAAATGGATGGATGCATGACGTGCTTGAACTGCGGTGACTCCAAGTGCGGCTGACCTAACAAACTTCATAGTGCCGACTGATAATTTTATATGGATGAAGGGGAGGAACAGTTTTTCAAACAAAAATGTTTGCAATTTTTTTATGTTGTAATTAGAGTTACGCCTTGACAGCGCATATGTCTGTGCTAGAGAGAAGGTTAGTAAACAAAATAAGGATGTTGTTTCGCTAACGACTGCGAAAAATCACCGGCTCATATCCTGATTATGGATTTAACCAGGATTCTAAAACGAAGGAAGGTCGGTGATAATGCAGTCTAAAAGAGTTGTACAACAAGTTGTACAAACAACGGAGCAAGGCGGCCATTTTGGATCGATTGCGACTTTGTCCTGACACTAGGTTGTCAGCTAAAAATAAGTCTGATGCCAGCAAGTTTGGGGTATCTCAGCCGGAAGTCAAAAAAGACAGCCAGCGGGGCTGTCTTTTCTATTGCCCCCAAAATACCGGGGGCGCCGGGATGAGGAGTAGTCAACCTCGTATTTCCCTTAATTATCCTCTAACCACAACCTGAAAAGGAGCAATACCATGGCAACAAAGAAAAAGGCCACTAAGAAAAAGGCCGCTAAAAGAAAGACCGCTAAGCGGAAAGTAGGTAAGAAGAAGTCTACCAAGAAAAAGGCGACCAAAAAGAAAGCCGCCAAGAAGAAGACCAAGCGCAAAGCAGCCAAGAAGAAAGGCAAGAAAAAGGCTGGTAAGAAAAAGGCTGCAAAGAAAAAAGCCAAGAAAAAGGCTAAAAAGAAGGGAAAGAAGAAGGCCAAAAGAAGAGTTAAGCGCAAATCCACTGCGCAGATGTAAGCTCTGTTGGTCCTTTTGCCCCGTTGGGAAACGGAGCAATATTGAAATGACCGGCAGTACAAACCCAGCTCACGCCGGATTTGTACTGCCGGTTTTTCTATATGGGAAAACTACCAGAAAGCTTCAGTTACTACCGGCTGATTGATTTAACTGCGCCAATCGTTCAGGGGTTCCGATATCCTGCCACAGCCCTGGATAGTACTCCCCGGTTACCTGCCCCAAATCCATTGCCCGTCGCAACAGTGGCGCCAAGGGAAACTTGGCCAACGTATTACCCGCAAACAGTTTGTTTGAGTAAACACCGATACCCGAATAGGTCAATCTGGTATCGCCCGACGAACAGACTTGCTCCCCCTGTAAAACAAAGTCGCCAGCACTGTGATGGGCAGGATTATCCACTAACACCAAATGCGCCAAGCCCTCCAACGACCTTGGCAACCGGGAAAAGGGATAATCGGTCCAGATATCCCCGTTCACAACAATAAATGGCTGATCTCCCAAAAGAGGTAATGCCTTGAAAATACCCCCTCCTGTCTCAAGTCCGCCTTGGCGCTCCTCCGAATAACGGATAGTTACCCCAAACTCGCCGCCGTCACCGAGACGTTCCACGATTTGCTCGCCAAGATGGGCATAGTTGATTACCAAGTCCGTTATCCCATGGCGCGCCAAGGATTCAATCAAATAAACGACCAGGGGTTTACCCTGAACCTCAAGCAAGGGTTTAGGTACAGCATCAGTTAATGGCCGCATTCTGTCTCCACGCCCAGCCGCCAATATCATTGCCTTCACGACCTGTCTCTCTCCAGGCTATCGAGTAATTGTCCAAACGGTGCAAGGTCACGGTAACGAGAGCATACCTCCTGGACATAGCCCAATGTCCGGGGAATATCCTTGAGATAACCGCTTTTACCGTCGCGGTGGTACAGCCGAGAGAAAATTCCTGTCGCCTTCAGGTGTCGCTGCACTCCCATATAATCAAACCAGCACAGGAATTGCTCTTTATCCTCCGGCACTGGAATTCCCGATTCCTGTGCCAATTGATAATATCCCTTCACCCAATCTTCGACCCTTTCCCTCGGCCAAGCGATATAACAGTCTCTTAACAACGACACGAGATCATAGGTTACCGGGCCTGTTACGGCATCCTGAAAATCCAGTATCCCGGGGTTATTGTTCAAAGTCAGCATTAAGTTACGGGAGTGATAGTCCCTATGAACCCAAACCTGGCTTTGCGAAAGCGCCGCATCAATCAGCTTGTGGAAACAGTCCTCCACGATTCCCTGCTGATCATCATTCAACGCAATCGTTAAATGGCGGCCCAAATACCAGTCGGTAAACAGATCCAGCTCCCGTGAAAGTAGGTTCTTGTCGTAAGGTGGCAAAAAGCCAGTCTCGCTAAAGGTTCCAGCCTGAAGCACTATTAATGCCCCCATAGCATCACCATACAATCTATCCGCTGTGGTCTCATTCAACTGATTGAGGTAGGTCTTGCTACCGAGATCGCTAAGCAAAAGAAAGCCGTTTTCCAGATCCTGATACAGAATCTCCGGCACATTGAGACCCAGCGAGAAAAAGCGCCTGCCTATACGGATAAACGGCTCAACATCTTCCTTTTCCGGAGGCGCGTCCATGACAATATAACTGGAACCATTTACAGTAACCCTAAAATAACGGCGAAAGCTCGCATCTTCCGATGCTGGCTTTACTTCGTATTCAGCGGCATCCAGGGTCTCGCCTAACCACTGTTTTAGCATTTCCAGGCGCTGGTCCAATCTAGTCCTCCCGGCAACACTGGCCGGCTATGTTCAGGAAAAACTTGATGGTATCAGGATTGTATGCAATTTTAGCGTTCGGAAAAAAACGGGTCTCTCATGAACCGGACACATTGCACCTATACCTCGCTTGTCTTGGCCGCAGCAATGGTAATCCCATGGTCAAAAATCAGCAGCGCAGACGAGACGATACTAAGCTGCCCGAGCCCGGAAAACAAACTGGGGCCGGTTCAGTTATCGGTGCCATCAATACGCGCCAATTCAAATGCGCCAGTAGAAATACGGGCCGATAAGGCTGAACTTAGCCCGAATAACACGTCCCGCTTTCACGGTAACGTTACCCTGGATCAAACAGGCCGACATATACAGTCACAGGAACTAGTTTACCGGAAACAGTCTGACACATTGAATGCCAGCGGCGAAGTAGCCTTTAAAACCGCCGCTGGCGATATCTTCTCTACAGAACAGCTCAGTTATAATCTTGCCGAGAACACCGGCGAAACAGGCCCGGTCAGTTTTACTCTTTCACGAGAAGGCCGGGGAAGCGCTCAGACATTGAATTTTCTGGAGAATGACCGGCTGCTTTTGAGCAAGGTAAAATTTACCACCTGCCCACCGGAAAAGGAGAGTTGGTATCTTGGGGTCAGCCGCCTGGATCTGGATAAGCAACAGGATATTGGTAAGGCATACCACGCGCTGGTAACATTTCAACATGTGCCGATTTTTTATTGGCCTTATCTGGATTTCCCCCTGTCCGGTCAGCGTAAAAGCGGGTTTCTGGCGCCCACATTTGGCAGTTCAGATAAATCCGGCAGTTCTCTGGCAACTCCCTGGTACTGGAATATCGCACCAGCCTTTGATGACACCATTACCCCCAGATATTTCACAGATCGAGGCACCCAACTGGGGAATGAATTTCGCTATATCGGTCGTAAATTCTCCGGAGAACTTAATGCCGAAGCATTGCCTGATGACAGACTATTTCAACAAGACCGCGCAGCTGGAAATTATCGCCACCAACAAGCACTGGGAAATAACTGGTCTATGAAACTTGATGCGGCATGGGTGTCAGATAACCAGTATCTTGACGACTTCAGCGACAGTCTTGCGGTTGTCGGACAAAGTCATCTGAAAAGGGAAGCTCTCTTACACTACAGAGGTACAGACTGGTCTTTCGGTGCCCATGCCCTGAGCTATCAAACAATAGACACCACGCTATTGCCCGATGAGTTACCCTACGAAATGCTACCCCAGTTACGACTGGCTACAATCCAGCACGAAAACCCAAACGCCATCAATGTAGACCTGGAAAGTGAATGGACTGCTTTCCGTCGAGATCAAAGCATCATTGGTGATCGGGTTCGAGTGCATCCGGAGATCAGCGTGCCCTGGCGCACCAGCTACAGTTTTGCTATCCCCAAAGTAGGTACCTACTACTGGGCCTATGATCTATCAGAGACAGCGGCCGCACAGCGACCTGTTGGTTTCGAGACCCATACCGAAGAAGCGGTTCCCTACTTCGCCCTGGACGCGGGACTATTTTTTGACAGGCCTTTTCTATGGCAACAACGCCGCTATATTCAGACGCTGGAACCCCGAGTGTTCTATGTGAAGGTTCCTTTTCGCAACCAGGATGGCTTACCGGATTTTGATACGGGACTGCCGGATTTGCGCTTTGCCCAATTGTTTCAGGTAAACCGGTTTGTTGGTGGCGACCGTGTCGGAGATACCAATCAAGTTGCCCTGGCGTTAAGCACGCGCATACTCGACAAGGAAACCAGCAGCGAACGTTTCCGGGCGAGCCTGGGTCAAATTTATTATTTCGAAGATCGACAGGTCAATCTTCCTCCGGCAACCATCGATACACAAAAATCAGATTTGATAGCGGAAACAACAATGCTCTTACGAAACCGGATTTTTTGGCAGACCAATGTTCGCTGGGATCCCTACTCGGAGACTACCCGGGAAGTCCAAACCTATTTTCAATACCAACCCACAGAGCGCGCGATATTGAATGCGGGTTATCTGCGCACCGAGAGTCCAATTGAAAGTCGCCAGGAACAAAGCGATATTTCGTTCCAGGCGCCCCTGGGAAACCGTTGGACCGTCATCGGGCGCCAAAACTATTCTATCAACACCAGGGAAAACCTCGAGTCCTATGCCGGCCTGGCCCATCATTCCTGCTGCTGGACACTGCGTTTATTTGGAAATCGGCGCTTGTCCATCGGAAATGGGCAAGTTAATTCGGTGCAGCTCCAGCTTGAATTAACAGGCTTGAGCCATATCGGCAATATACCCGAGAGCCCTCTGGAACAAAGCCTGTTTTCCGGTCTCTAACAGCCATGAAGATCATGGTATGCTTGATTTTTATTTGACCTATAACCGACATCCCTGGAATCGATGAACAAGCCCTACACCAACTCACAAAGTCCGCGCTATGGCGCGCGCAGTCTCTGCGATTTAGCCCGCCGATTTATGTTGGCAATAAGTATTGTCAGCATGATGCTGATTGCCGGTATCGGTCATGCCGAGACACAAGACGTGGATCGTATACTGGTAATTATCAATGATGAAGTCATTACCCAGAGCGAACTTGAACACCAAATGCGAAAAGCCAAGCAAAACATTGCCCAGCAAAAAATAACAGCACCTTCCGATGATCTCATCCGGAAGCAGGTGCTGGAACGTATCATTGTTGAAAAGATTCAACTACAACTGGCTCAACGCATGGGGATGATAATCAGCGACAAGGAGCTGGAGGACACCATTAATCGAATTATAGAAGGCAACAAACTTAGCCAGAAGGAATTCTATAAAAAAATTGAACAGGAAGGCACGGAACTCTCTGAGTTTCGCGACGAATTACGGCAACAGCTACTGCTTCAGAAACTCGTTGACCAGCAGATCAAGAGGCGAATAAGCGTATCAGAAAACGAGGTTGATCAGTTCCTGCATAACCGCGACCGATTGCTGGGTGGTAGTGATGCCTACAACCTGTCTCATATCATGATTCCTATACCGGAATCCGCTTCTCCTGCCAAACTGCAAGAATTGGCCAAGCGGGCGCAGGAGATTCTGGGAAAACTGGAGAGCGGCGAAGGCTTTCAGCAAACGGCCATCGCCTATTCCCGAGGCCAAGAAGCCCTGGAAGGCGGTAATCTTGGCTGGCGCAGCGCGGGCCAGTTACCAGAATTATTTGCCACGGCTTTAGCTAAGATGAAGCCAGGGGAAATCAGTGGCGTGTTACGTAGCCCTAATGGATTTCACATACTCAAACTCAATGACCGTCGTTCCAGCAAGACCAGCAAAACCGTTACCCAGATTCGCGCGCGGCACATTCTGTTACCCACCAATGATGTACTGCCAGAATCCGATACGCTAAAAAAAATCGAATCAATTCGTCAACGGATTATTAATGGCGAAGACTTTGCCACTATGGCCAAGTCCTATTCCCAGGACCCGCTCTCCGCCGTCAAAGGTGGTGATCTGGGCTGGATAAACCCGGGTGAAATGGTGCCAGAATTTGAGAATGCTTTAACACAGCTTGAAACGGGCAAAGTCAGCCAACCCGTGCACACCCCTTTTGGCTACCACCTGATTCAGGTTCAGGAGAGACGCCAACAGGACATCGGTGAAAAACTGGATCGCGCCGAAGCGCGAAAACAGATTCACGGGCGTAAAGCGGACGAGCTATACCAACAATGGATTCGCCAGTTACGAGACGAATCCTATATCAAATATCTGTCAGACGAGGATACTGACAGTTAGTAATCGAAGCTGCGCTCCATGGAAAAGATTCCCGTCATAGCACTGACCCCAGGAGAGCCCGCCGGCATCGGACCTAACCTGTGTGTATTGTTGGCACAGAAAAAACCGGTGGCGCACATCGTAGTAATCGGTGACCCGGATCTACTGAGACAGCGCGCACATGAAATGGATGTGCCTTTATCATTGACACAGTGGGAGCCATCAATGGCAACGCGACCCGGCATGTCTGTGTTACCGGTAAAACTCAAGATGCCGGTACGGGCAGGAACATTGGATGTGGCCAATGCCAGTTATGTTATTGAAACCCTGGAGATGGCAATAAAAGGATGTCTTGATCACAGATTTGATGCTCTGGTAACCGGCCCGGTAAACAAAGGAGTAATCAACGACGCTGGCATCGACTTCACCGGGCATACGGAGTTTTTGTCAGCGCGCTGTCACTGCAAGCGAGTCGTTATGATGCTGGCAACCGACCGTCTTAGAGTCGCTTTGGCGACCACCCACTTGCCATTAAAAGAGGTCAGCGATCATATCCAACATGATATGCTCACCGACGTTATCACCATTCTCCACCGGGAACTGATTACACGTTTTGCCATCGATCACCCCAGGATACTGGTGTGCGGCCTGAATCCCCATGCTGGCGAGAACGGTCATTTGGGCCGGGAAGAGATTGATGTGATTCAACCTGTAGTCGAGCAGCTGCGCGCACTCGGCATAAATCTGACAGGACCGATACCGGCGGACAGCGCCTTTACCCCCGCACGCCTGACTAAGGCCGATGCCGTATTGGCCATGTACCACGACCAGGGCCTGCCGGTATTAAAATATGCCGGCTTCGGGCAGGCGGTGAATATCACCCTGGGTTTGCCCTTTGTTCGCACCTCCGTTGACCATGGCACGGCGCTCGACCGCGTGCGCGATAACGGCATTGACACTGGCAGCCTGGAAAAAGCTATCGATACGGCATTGGCCATGGTTGCGCGCTGATGTCCCAGAACAATCACCGACCTCGAAAACGGTTCGGCCAGAACTTCCTGCATGATAAAACCGTAATCCAGCGGATTGTAAAATATATAAATCCACAGCCAAATGACTTGTTGGTTGAGATCGGGCCTGGCCTGGGCGCCCTAACCGATGCCCTGATTGAAAGGACTCACCCGATACATGCCATTGAAATCGACAACGATCTGGCAGCACACCTCACGCAGCGCTACACCCCCCAGCAGCTTATTTTGCATCACAGCGATGCCCTGACATTCGATTTCCGGTCGCTGATACACGGGGAACAAAAAATCCGGCTCATTGGTAATCTGCCCTATAACATCTCAACGCCACTGTTGTTTCATGTCCTGGAACAAATTGAATGCATCCAGGATATGAGCTTCATGCTTCAAAAAGAAGTGGTTCAGCGCCTGGCCGCTGTTCCGGGGACCAAGAACTACGGACGACTAACCGTTATGGTCCAGTACTGGTGCCGGGTGGAGAAATGGTTTGAGGTAGGATCCGGGGCATTTACACCCGCCCCAAAGATTGATTCGGCCGTCGTTCACCTAACCCCCCATGAGACACCCTTGGTATCAGTTAAGGATACGACTGACTTCCATCAGATTGTAAAAAGTGCATTTGGTCAGCGCCGCAAGACACTGGCAAACGGTTTAAAGGGCCTGCTAACAAAAGATGAAATCAGCTTTTTGGGAATTGATCCGGGTAAGCGGGCTGAAACACTCGATATTTATGCTTTTGCGGCCCTGAGCAATGCTATAACGCAAAAAAAATTTACAGCAATGACAAATACACCCTAACGAACAACCAACTCTGCCGGGCCTGTACGCCCTTCTAAGACCTGCATTTGCGTTTCTATCCAATTTTCTGTTTCAACACGCAGGTCTTCGGCGCTATGAGAGGTATTTTGAATCATTGGACCTATGACAACCTTGATTACACCGGGTCGTATGAAAAACCCTTTGCGTGGCCAGAAACTTCCAGCATTGTGAGCAACAGGCACAATTGGATAACCCGTTTCTTTGGCAAGTACCGCACCACCCAATTTATAACGGCCACGCTTGTTCGCTGGTATACGTGTGCCCTCTGGAAATATTATTACCCATAA
>JAOUNW010000041.1 GCA_029880755.1 Gammaproteobacteria bacterium | reverse complement strand
CTAAGAGAATATTTTGTGGTAGTATTCAGGGGTATTTTAAGTAATAGCGCGGGAGAGAATCAGCACATCGTCTGGGATGAAATCACAATCAGATAAGTTGTATATCGTTTTAATAAGCGTGCATGGCTTGATCAGGGGCGAGGATCTCGAATTGGGCCGTGATGCCGATACGGGCGGCCAGATTAAATACGTAGTAGAACTGGCCCGTGCGCTTGCTTTGCATCCACGGGTGGGCCGGGTGGATATACTGACCCGGCGCATTGTCAGCAAGCAGGTAAGCAAGGACTACTCCAGGAAAATCGAGCCCTTATCCGACAAGGCGAATGTCATCCGTATTGACTGTGGGGAGGCGGGATACCTGCCGAAGGAAGCGCTTTGGGATAGTCTGGATAATTTTGCTGATAACGCCCTTTATTATATTAGTCACCAGAAACGTTTGCCGGACGTCATACACAGTCATTACGCCGACGCTGGTTATGTCGGTACCCGTCTCTCACATCAGTTAAGCATCCCCCTGATTTATACCGGCCACTCACTGGGCCGTACCAAACGAAAGCGTCTGTTGGCGAGCGGTGTAAAAGGCGCTGTTATTGAGCAACGCTATAACATGTCTCGCCGCATTGAAGCGGAAGAAGCCACCCTGGGCGTTGCCGAGCGCGTGATAACCAGCACGCATCAGGAAATAGAACAGCAGTATGAGCTGTACGATTATTATCAGCCGGATCAGATGCGTGTGGTGCCGCCAGGGGCGGATCTGGAAAAGTTTTTTCCACCAACGGGTGGCGAGCATAAAAGCAATATTTACCGGGAGCTGGGACGATTTCTAAAGACGCCGGATAAATCAATTATTCTTGCGCTCTCAAGACCGGATCAGCGGAAAAATATTGTCACGTTGGTTGAGGCCTATGGCGAGTCATCCGCACTCCAGGAAGTGGCGAATCTGGTACTGATTACAGGGAACCGTGATGATATTCATGATATGGATGCGGGTGCTCAGGAAGTGATGACAGATATCCTGCTGGCAGTTGATCGCTACGATCTTTATGGGCGTGTGGCCTATCCCAAACATCATTCAGCGGATGAAGTGCCACTGATTTACCGTTTGGCCGCACGGAGCAGGGGGGTATTTGTTAATCCGGCGCTGACTGAACCATTTGGGCTAACGCTGCTTGAGGCCGCCGCCTGTGGTCTGCCGGTTGTGGCGACAGAGGACGGCGGTCCGGTGGATATCATTGGGAACTGCAGGAATGGTTATCTTATCAATCCCCTGGATAAGAATGCTATAACCGACACCTTGCTCGAGGTTTTGAGCAATGAGCGGGAGTGGACAAGGTTTGCCAAAAACGGTCTTGAGGGTGTGCGCCGACATTATTCCTGGGAGGCGCACGTGGAAAAGTATTTGTCAGTGATACAGCCCGTAATCGACAAGAGTGAACCTCTAACCAGAATGCGAGTTGCCCGGCGTCCCATGTTATATCATGACAGGGTAATTTTTAGTGATCTGGACCAGAGCTTGATAGGTGATGAAAAGTCGCTAGCGCGATTTGTCGATCTTATTAAAGGAAACAGCCGCTGCACTTCTTTCGGTATTGCCACCGGCCGCAGATTGGACTCGGCGCTTAAATTGTTGCGCGCTTACAATGTGCCTCATCCGCATGTTCTTATTACCAGTCTGGGCACAGAAATCTACTATGCCCCGGATCTGACCAAAGATGCAGTTTGGGAGGAGCATATCGATCACTTATG
This sequence comes from Gammaproteobacteria bacterium, assembly GCA_029880755.1. Lineage (GTDB taxonomy): Bacteria > Pseudomonadota > Gammaproteobacteria > Acidiferrobacterales > SZUA-150 > JAOUNW01. Next base: position 13,151 of record JAOUNW010000041.1, on the reverse strand, counting down.
GAATCCCAAGGCAGTGCAGCGCGTGCTCAGCGATGTATCGGGAATTGCCCTGCAGCCGAAAGAGGAACAGAGTAAATTCAAGCTCAGCTATTATTATGATTCGTCCAAGGCACCGGAGGCGCATGAGATAAATCAGCTGTTATTGCAAAATGATCAAACGGTCAATGTCGTGTTGTCATTTGGCCAGTATCTGGATGTCACTCCTGTTCGGGCGTCAAAAGGTCTGGCGTTACGTTGGGTGGCTGACCAGTGGGATATCCCGCTGGATCGTATCCTGGCAGCCGGCGGCTCCGGGGCGGATGAAGACATGATGCGCGGTAACACGCTTGCGGTAGTAGTGGCAAACAGGCATCACGAGGAATTATCAGGGCTGGAGGACATTGAAAGGATCTATTTCGCCAATAAGCCCTATGCCGAGGGCATTATGGAAGCGATTCGGCATTATGATTTTTTTGGTTCCTGTGAGGTGTCAAGAGAGTGAGCAAGCGCTTGCTGTTGTGCACGGATCTGGATCGGACGTTGATCCCCAATGGTCCTCAGGCTGAATCCCGAGAGGCCCGGAAGTATTTCGAAAAGCTGGCAATGTTACCGCAGGTAACCCTGGTCTATGTTAGTGGCCGGCACCTGGCATTGATAGAGCAAGCGATTACTGATTACTCTTTGCCTAAACCGGATTGGGCGATTACCGATGTGGGTACGGCATTATATAAGCATGAGGGCGGCCAATGGCAGCCTTCCCACGCCTGGGTGCAAGCCATAGCGTCGGACTGGTCTGGCAACACGCATTCGGATGTTCAGAAATTGTTTTCGGATATCGGCGATTTACGTTTACAGGAGTCCGATAAACAGAGTTCCTATAAGCTAAGTTATTATGTGTCGTTAAAGGTGGATAAAAATGTTTTGCAATCTCAAATGGATTTACGGCTAAAGAACGAGCGCATACAGGCCAATTTTATCTGGAGCGTGGATGAGCTCAAGAATGTGGGTTTGCTGGATATATTGCCGGTCAGTGCTAACAAACGGCATGCCCTGGAATTTTTGATGAGTCTATTGGGTTTTGAATTTTGTAATACTGTATTTGCCGGGGATAGCGGCAATGATCTCCCGGTATTTGTTAGTCCGATTCAGTCTGTGTTGGTGGCTAATACTCCTGATGATGTCAAAGCCATGGCATTAAGGGAATCGGAGGTATTGGGACTCGCTAAAGCAGTTTATATCGCCCAAGGCGGATACAGAGGGATGAACGGCAACTACAGTGCTGGAATACTGGAAGGCGTGAGTCACTTTTTTCCTCAGATAGATAAATGGTTGGATGGGTATGAGCACGCCGCACTCTAATACGCGACCTTTGATTTTCGGTGAGGTGTTGTTTGACAGATTTCCGGACGGCAGTGTTGTTTTGGGTGGCGCGCCGTTTAATGTAGCCTGGCATTTGCAGTCGTTTGGAGCCCATCCGCTTTTTATTTCAAGTGTGGGCAATGATGCTCTGGGGCAGGACATTGTTACGGCTATGGAGGGCTGGGGTATGGATATGTCGGGGGTGCAGCAGGATAGCGAGCATGCCACTGGTACGGTTGACGTGACATTTCAGGATGGCGAGCCCAGGTTCGACATTGTCGAAAATCGCGCATACGATTTTATAGATAAGAATCGACTGCCTTCCTTACGCAATCTTGAGCTGGTTTATCATGGCACGTTGGCCTTACGCAGCCATACATCGGCAGAGGCGCTGAAGCACATCAGACAAACAACGACTGTTCCGGCTTTTACAGATATCAATCTGCGTTCGCCCTGGTGGCATCACGATACCGTTACAGAAGTAATCAATAACAGCCGTTGGCTGAAGCTGAACGAATACGAGCTTTCCATAATGGTATCAGAAGGAGTGGATGCCGAGGCTAAGGCAGACAGACTACTTGTCGATGCTAGCCTGGCATTTATTGTTGTTACACAGGGCGAGCAAGGGGCATTTGTTAAGACGAAGGAAGGAGAGTGTTATCATATAGTTCCGGAATCCGTAGGAGGGGTTGTAGATACTGTCGGCGCCGGGGATGCTTTTAGTAGCGTAGTGGTGCTTGGAATTATCAGAAAGTGGCCGTTAGCACTTGTGCTGGAAAGGGCACAACAGTTTGCCAGTGCTATAGTCGGTGTTCGGGGAGCGACGGTATCAGATAGGAAATTTTATCTTACATTTATTGAGTCCTGGAAAGATTAGAGAATCATGTACGAGCAAGTATCTTTTTCATTATTGAACGACATTATGACAACGCTTAATCCGGAGATTAAGCGAGAAGACTTGCGTCATTTTTATACTCGTCTGGGCGCGAACTTTTATAGTATCTATTCATTATTCCACCTTCTATACGGTAAGCGCGAGGATTTCTGTGAACAGACGCACCGCCTGGTGGAAACCATGGCCCGGCAATATATCAATCGATCTGACAAACTAAAGAAGGTCGATATCGAACGGGAAAAAGACCACAACTGGTTTCTTCATCAAAAATGGGTGGGTATGGCGTTGTACAGCGACGGCTTTGCCGGTGATCTGAAGGGCATACAGTCCAGGTTGCCTTATCTGCAGGAATTAGGCATCAATCTGGTTCATGTTATGCCCATTCTTGAATGCCCCAAAGGGGAAAGTGATGGTGGGTATGCCGTGAGTAATTTTCGCCATGTCGATCCCCGAGTAGGGACCATAGAGGATCTGGACGCGTTAGCCAATGATATGGAAAAGCGTGACATGCTGTTGGTGCTGGATGTGGTATTGAATCATACCTCGAATGAAAACGAGTGGGCGCAAAAGGCACGAAAGGGAGAGAAGCGCTATCAAGATTATTATTACATGTTTGATGGTCGGGAGCTGCCGGACATGTTTGAGCAGTCAATGCCGGAGATTTTTCCCGAAACCTCGCCGGGCAATTTTACCTGGGATGAGGAAGCTAAAAAATGGGTCATGACGGTATTTAATCACTATCAGTGGGATCTCAATTACAGTAATCCAGAAGTTTTTATAGAGATGCTGGATATTATCCTGTTCTGGGCCAATCATGGCGCTGATATTATTCGGCTTGATGCGGTGGCCTTTTTGTGGAAAAAAATAGGCAGTAGTTGTCAGAATGAGAGAGAAGCACATCTTATACTGCAGTTGATGAAAGACTGTTGTCAGGTAACAGCGCCAGGCGTATTGTTTATTGCAGAAGCTATTGTCGCCCCTGTCGAAATTATTAAATACTTTGGCGAGGACGCCATTAATGCCAAGGAATGTGAAATTGCCTATAACGCCACTTATATGGCGTTGCTGTGGGACGCGGTAGCGACAAAAAACACGAAATTGCTGTATCAGGGCATTCGAAGCCTTCCTGACAAACTGGAGCGCGCCACCTGGCTGAATTATATCCGATGTCATGATGACATTGGTCTCGGGTTTGATGACATGGATATTGAGGCGGTAGGGTATGCGCCATCATCTCACCGGCGGTTTCTTGTGGATTACTATACAGGGAAATTCAAAGACTCACCGGCACGCGGGTTAGTGTTCGGTCATAACGAAAAAACAGGTGATGCCAGAATATCAGGGGCATTGGCGTCGTTAGTGGGGCTTGAAAGTGCTCTGGAAGTCAACGATCCCGTTCTCATTGATCAAGCGATACAACATATTCTACTGTTGCATAGCATGATAATGTCCTTTGGAGGCATACCGCTTCTGTATTATGGTGATGAAATCGGTACAACAAATGATTATTCCTTTCAGGGCGATAAATCAAAATCCAATGATAGCCGCTGGGCGCATCGCACTGTTATTGATTGGCAGAAGGCGGAAGCAAGAAACAAGACAGGCACTGTTGAGCAACGCCTGTTTAGTGCATTAAAGCGAATGATCGCAGTACGCAAGGAGATCGCTTCCTTTGCGGATTTCAATAATCGTGAATTGCACGATGTTGGTAATCCTCACTTGTTCGTATTCTCGCGTTTTAACCTCGCGACTCAGGGCCATGTTCTGGTGGTGGCGAATTTTGATTCATCGCCTCAGTACCTCAATCTCAACGATCTAAGCCGTGTCGCATTCAATCAGTATGGTCAGATAACGGATCTTTATTCCGGTGAGAGTCCGGTCATGTTCAAAAATCAACTGGTTATTCCGCCATACCGCTTCTATTGGTTGGTGGATCAGGGGCGACTAAATTAGAATTACGTATACGACATGATTGCATCAGATTTATTGCTCAACAGGGTTTTCTGGATATTGTTATTCGGTGTGGCGAGTTTGCTGTTTCCCATACTGTTGCCGGCGTCAACCGAAGTTTTGAGCTACCAGGTCCAGATATTGGTCTACCGGGGAAAGTCATTGTCTGTGCGCGTGCCCGCTGGATATCAGCTGGAGTTGTTGACTGACAAACTGAACAAGCCCCGTTTGCCAACCTTTGCCGCCAATGGAGATTTGTTTGTTGGTTCACGTTCCGGTGAGGTATATCGTTTGACGCCTCCCTATAACCGCCCTCGGACATTGATTAATCTGGACAACTATCCCCATAGCATTGCGTTTCGTCAGGGCAGGATTCTTATTGCTCAAACCGATGGCGTCTATCAGGCACCGTACCAACCGGAACAGCCTAGGCTTTCGCACGATAACCTTACGCTAATGGCCGCATTGCCAGGAGGTGGTGGGCACAACAGCCGAACGGTGGCAGTGGGTCCTGACGGAAAGGTGTACGTCAGTCTTGGTATTAGCGGAAATTGCAGTGATCAGTATCTTGGTGAGCCCTACCCGTTTTATGATCGGCGCGGTGGTGTGCTGGTACTGGATGAAACAGGCACGGAGCCGCAATGGCGTAGCTACGGTTCCGGCTTGCGTAATCCGGTGGGGTTCGCCTGGCATCCGCAGACAAAAGTCATGTATGCCAGCAATAATGGCCCCGACCACCTCGGTTATGATCAGCCACCTGAATATTTCAGCCGTATTGACCCCGGTTCCTTTCATGGCATGCCATGGTATCAGTTTGATGGCAAACAACTGGTATGGGATAGCTGTATCTTTACCAGGCCACCGAGGCCTATAAGAGATGTAACACTGCCCGTGGTGACGTTTCCTGCACGCAATGCCCCGCTGGGTGTTGCGTTTGTTCCCAAGGGAGCCATGGATACACAGCTGGAAATGGATGCAGTTGTCGCCCTGCATGGTTCCTGGGGTACCAAGCCCGGTGGCCGATATCTGGGTGATGCCTCGACACGGAGACACCCGAAAATTGTTGCTGTGCGTTTTGACGGCGAAAAAGCGGTTCGCGTCGATGATCTGGTAACAGGATTTCAGTCAGCCGATGGTGATCGCTGGGCCAGGCCTGCGGGTGTCGCCGTCGGTCCGGATGGTGCGCTGTATTTTACCAGTGATAGCGGTATTAACGGTTTGTTTCGATTGCGCCGTACAGGGGGAGTCATTAAACCCAAGTAAAATATGTTAGTCACTCAGCGTTATTTTTTCGTTCTATATTCCCTAACGTATAACTCAAGGCCGATATATTCCCAAAGAGAATATACCCAGGTTGAGGTGACTAACTCCGGTTGTTAACATCCGCCTCCTTCTAAACCTGCAACATCCGTAGTTTTCTGGAGTCTGTTCTTGTGAGTATTTTGAGAAGAAAAAAACTCGTCAAGCGAGTGATTGCATTCGCTATGTTTTTTGGCCTGGCCGTTTATTTGGGTAAGGTGGCGCCCAGCACGGAAGTGGGATGGGTCAGCGCTATTTTGGTATTGACGGTTTATCTGTTTGCCTTTGAGGTCGTAGGTGTGGACGTGGCCGCTGTCAGTATTATGGTGTTGCTAGGATTGAGTAGCCTGGTGGCGCCATTGATGGGTCTGGAAAAAGGACTAGTAGACAATGCGCTCTTGTTTAATGGTTTTTCCAGTAATGCTGTGATGTCCATTATCGCGGTGATGATTATTGGTGCCGGTTTGGACAAAACCGGTATTATGAGTCAGGTAGCGGCAACCATCATGCGTATTGGCGGTACTACGGAGAAACGTATTATTCCTCTGATTTCCGGTACTGTCGGGGTGATATCCAGCTTCATGCAGAATGTTGGCGCCGCCGCCTTGTTCCTGCCGGTGGTCAGTCGAATCTCCGCGCGCACCGGCTTACCCCTTTCGCGCCTGCTAATGCCAATGGGTTTTTGCGCCATTCTTGGCGGTACAATATCTATGGTCGGTTCCAGCCCTCTGATTCTGCTCAACGATCTTATTCTGAACTCCAACCATGCCTTGCCTGCAGATAAAAAAATGGCGGTATTCCATCTGTTTTCGGTAACACCTATCGGTATCGCCTTGCTTGCTACGGGTATTGTCTATTTCGTTGTTGCCGGGAGGTTCGTTTTGCCCCTTACCCAAAGCAAGCTCACGGAAGGCGGCGATACTATGGACTATTTTAAGCGCACATACGGGTTTCAGGCCTTTTATTTATTTGAAGTCGTGGTACCGCAGGCCAGTCCAGTGGTGGGAATGAGCGTGGATCAACTGGAAAAATATAACGGAGTGCGCGTGATTGCTGTGGACAAAGGTGACGGTGTGCGTTTGGGTGCTAACAGCGTGGACCGACAAACCGCAATAGGTGCCGGAACAATACTGGGGGTACTGAGTTCCGATACAATGATCGGTCCTATTGCGGAAAAACTTCGATTACAAATCTTGCCGCAACTCGATGTATTTTCCGATTCATTGTCTCATGTTAAAGCGGGTATTGCTGAGCTAGTGATCGCACCCGGTTCCAGTCTGGTAGAAAAAAGTGCCCGTGAAATCTGGATGCGCAAGAAATACGGCGCATCCTTGTTAGCCATCCATCGTGGCGACGAGATATTCAATTATGAATCCGAGACAGATGTCCGAGATGAAAAGTTTGAAGTCGGTGACGTACTGGTTGTACACATAACTTGGGAAGATTTGGCTCGGCTGGAAAAGGATCGCGACTTTGTAATAGTGACCACCGAATATCCGCACGAAGAGCTGAGGCCACAGAAGATCTATCATGCGTTGGTATTTTTTGTTATTACTTTGTGTTTAGTGTTGTTCTCAGACTTACGATTATCGGTATCTTTGTTGGTCGGCGCGATCGGTATGATTCTAACCGGCGTGTTGAATATGGATGAGGCTTACAAGGCTGTGAGCTGGAAAACCGTGTTCCTGTTGGCATCGCTAATACCTCTGGGGTTGGCAGTGGAAAAATCCGGCACCGCTGCCTGGATCGCACAACAAACATTGAGTGTAGTGGGGGGGATGCCGATCTGGGTTATTCAGTTGGCAGTCGCTGCGTTGGCCACTTTCTTTACTCTGGTAATGTCAAATGTCGGAGCCACGGTATTGCTTGTGCCTTTGGCAGTGAATATCGCCCTGGGCGCTGGCGCCAACCCGGCAGTGTTTGCGCTAACTGTAGCCATCGCCACGTCCAATTCATTTCTCATCCCGACGCATCAGGTCAACGCATTAATCATGGGCCCTGCCGGTTACCGGGTTCCGGATTTTATGCGCGCTGGCGGTATTATGACCATTCTGTTTTTAATTGTTGCAGTCACTATGTTGAACGTGGTGTTCTAGAAAACAATCAGAAAACTACCTCGATGTGGTGAGTGACGACATGGTTGGGGCATGGGATCAAAGAACTACCGCAGCTTGCTCTGCTGCATGCATTGCGATTTTCCACCTGGCAGTCATTACAAAAAACGTAATTAAAAGATGAGAATATTACCGAGTAGCTTCAGAGGTGGTTGACTGGTATTGTTAACAAGTAATAGTCAGAGAGCGATCTGACCCCCATCTTCCACGGATATATTATTTTGCCACCGGGCCGATATGGGCCATCCATGCCTTGCTTGCGTTTTGTGTAACGTTTAGCACTGCAGCCGGATAAAATCCGGCAATGAGAATCACTATGCCGAAGATTGTTGCAATAAATAATTCACGACGGCGCAAATCAAGCATGCTGCCTACTACGGCATTTCTCACGGGTCCGAAAAAGACACCGCGATAAAGTGTCAAAAAGTAGGAGGCGGCCAATATCATGGCGGCCAGTGCCGCTAGTCCAGCGCCGGTGTGAGTATTTAGGACGCTGACTACAATCAAAAACTCCGCAGGGAACCCTGATGTACCGGGTACACCCAAGGATGCCAATCCAAACAATAGAAAAAAAGTTGCAAGCATTGGCGCATTTTTGGCGACACCTCCCAGGCTGGCAATATCCGTGGATCCTGTTCGATGCTGTAACATGCCGGTGAGCAGGAATAAGCCGCCGGCTATTAATGTAAAGTTCAATAACTGAAATACTGCGCCTTGAATCCCTTGAAGACTAAATGAGGCGATGCCCATCACTACCAGACCCACATGACTGATGCTGGAAAAGGCCAGCATGTGCCTGAGGTTAGTCTGGGCCATGGCTGCCACTGCTCCATAGAGAACCGCAATGCACCCAAGCCCTGCCAACAACCAGTGAAAAGACTGTGCGGCTTCCGGTGCCAACGGGATCACAAACCGAATCAAGCCATAGGCGCCTAACTTTAACCCGGTGATCAAGGCAACCACGGACGGCGGCCCCTCGGACGCAGTGACCGGCAACCAGGTATGAAACGGGAACACGGGTGTCTTGAAAGCAAAACCGGCAAGTAATAAAAGAAAAATAACCGTTTGTTTTGTTCCGGCCAGCGGCGTTTGTGTTAACACCATATAATCGAAAGTGAGACCGGCAGGGATAGCTGCCTTGACAATGTCTGCATGATTAAATGCCAGCAACAGAAAGCCGAACAGTAATGGTACACCACCAACCAGCATAAATAGCGTGTACTTGACTGCAGCATAGCGCCGATTGGCGCCAATGCCCCAGAAGGCCACCAGGAAATACAGCGGGATCAGCGTCAATTCCCAGAAAAAGAAAAATAACATGGTGTCCAGGGCACAGAAAATCCCCAACGTAGTGCTTTCCAGTAACAACAGCAAACTAAAGTACAGCCGCGGCATGATGCGTGAACTGTTCCAGGAGGCCAGAATAACGCCGATAAACAGAATTACTGTAAGGGGTAGAAATAATACCGACAAACCGTCGACACCCATAAGGTATTGCACGTTGAGAGTTGGGATCCAGTGAGCGCGTTCGATCAACTGAAATCCTGTCGCAGCCGGGTCAAATTTGGCTAATACCATGAGTGACAAACCAAGATCCACCAAAGCCGTGATCAGCGCAACCCAGCGGGCATTGTGTTGCCCGGGTAGTAACCAAATCAATGTCGCACCCAGAGGGAGGGTGACAATCAGTAAACTTAGTAGTGGTAGAGAGTCAGTCATGGCTTTAATTGTTTATCCAGCAAAAGATGGTAGTGGTCGCCCAGTCCTTTAAGAGTACCGTCAATCAGTGTTAGCCATGGTTCCATGTAAAAGCCGGTTCCCAGTAATACACCAAGTACCGCCAGCGCAATAAAACGCTCCATCATCGTCATGGGTGCGACAGGACTGGTTGTGCCTTGTTCCCGCTGTGCCAGAAACGCTCTCTGAAAGGCCGATAACAAAAAGCCGGCGGCAACCACGTTGCCGACGGCGGCGGCGATGGTGACCAGGGTGCCAAAGCTTTCAATGGCGCCCTCCAACACCAGGTGGGCAGCATCGAACCCGGGTGTACCGGGCATGCCGACGATAGATAAACTAGCCACCAGAAACGTGATACCAATTAACGGAATATGATCAAACAGCCCGCCTAATTGTGGCAGTAGCGCTGTACGCGTTCGCCGAAACACAAGGCCGGTCATCATCATTAGCGCGGAAATACCCAGACCAAAATTTACCGACAGCATGACACTGCCCTGGAAGGCGATATGATTGAGACTGAACAGCCCGATCACCAGTATGCTGGTATGACTGACTACGGCAAACGCGAGCAACCGGCGCATATTGTTTTGCAACATGGCCAGTAGTGCGGCATAAAAAATACCGGCAACGGCAAAGGTTACGACATAGGGATGCCAGTAGCTCACTGCTTCCGGTAGCAAAGGAAACAAGAAGCGCAGCATTCCATAAATACCTACTTTTAATCCCAATAGAAATACCGGTGCTACGGCAATATTGCCGTGTTCGGCCGCCAGCGGTAACCATCCATGCAAAGGAAACAGTGGTGTGCGCACCGCCAGACCATAGAACATTAAAAAGAAAACGACTGATTGAATGTCGCCGACGCCGGGCGAATTGACAAGCTCGAGCAGGTCAAAGGTCCAACGGCTCTCCGTAACGTGGGAATGTCCCCAGCCAACCATCATGACGCTGATCATAAACATGACAATGCCGGTACTCATAAACTGGAAGAAACGTTTTACCGCCAAATCTTTTTCCGGTGATGTGCCCCAGCGCCAGAGCATGTGACCTATAATGCTTAGCTGTAAAATGGACATGAGTGCGAACCAAAGCATATCCAGCGTCACAAAAAGACTCATGAGTGTTGCTTCAACCGTCAGTACGGCAGGAAGAAAAAAGCGACCTGGCCCCAGGCCGCGTACCGGCCCGTAGATGGAAATTATCAGAGACAACAGGGCCGTTAATAAAATAAACAGAACGCTGACACCGTCTACGCCAGCGTGATATACCATTGGGCCGGCAATCTGAACCCGCTCCGCAAACTGAAATGCGGAATTTTGTGCATCAAATTCCTTATAAAGAAAAATAGCCAGAGCCAATTCTGCCAGGGAAAATATCATAGCCAGGGCAATGGCAATGCCATCACGGCGGATGGCGGTGCGGATAAGTAGTGCTCCGGCCAGAGGCACCAACTGTAACAGGGCTAATAAAGGATAGGCGCTATGTGTGGTCCAGGCGATTTCAGATAATGTCATCACTGTATTCATCAAATGACCACCGCAAATGTCACAAGAATCATGAGCCACAGGTAGCGTGGTTGACTTAGTAGTTGTTCGATAATCAGCAGATAGCTACCGATATGTCGTAATAGTGACAGCAAACCTTCGCCGCTGCCTTTCAGTACAAGGTGTTCTTCAAACCATTGAAAACGCGTGGCGACCCATTCCATGAATTTACCGATTGCGCCTGCACCGCGCCCGACGTCACCGTCAGGCAATTTAATGCTGCCTGCTTTGCGCTGTTCCCATTCGGCGACGCTGGATATGGCGCTGGCTCGACCTGGAAGACCTACCAGGCGATTGACGACACGCTCGTCAAATATAATCAGTTCACATGCCAGCAGTTTAACCGGCCTCACCAGAAAACCATCACCCAGAGAGTCCAGCCAAAAACGTTGTATGGCGGCGTTGTATAACCTCTGGTTACCGATCAGCCACTTTGGCGCCTTTCGGGCAGGACGGCTGACGGCGTGCATCAACATGGGCGCGTGCAGAAATTGATAAGCACGCCAGGCGGCATGGAAAAGCATGTGCAGGGTTGCCAGAGAAAAAAGACCCAGACCAATTTCCATAAACATCAACCCCACCTGGGCATTAGTTGAGAAAATCAGCGCCGATTTGACATCGGTTTGCACCAAACCGGTCAGGTAGCCATACAATGCCGTTACCAGGCCAATAACCACCAGTGCAACCATGAATACCGGTGTTTGTTCCAGTACCGGCTGCAGTCGCAACAGTAAATAGACGCCAGCGTGAATCATGAGAGAGCCGTAAAAAATACTACTGGAAGGTGTCGGGCCTTCCAGCGCCCGGGCGATCCAGCCGCTAAAGGGAACCAGTGCCGATTTGGTCAGGGCCGCTAATAGAAACGACACTATAATAATGTCGGCAGTTAGGACCGACAGTGTCGGTCCTGCTTCCTGTAACGTGGTCCACTCGGTATTTCCCAACCACAGAAAACATAAAAACAATCCCAGAATAAACCCGGCATCGCCTATGCGGTTGGTAATAAAGGCGCGATTAGCATTAATTGTTGCAGTATTACGATCATAGGCGTATGCGATGAGTAAATAGGATGAAACGCCGGCTAATTCCCAGCCCACGAAGGTTAATGCGGCATTGCCTGCGAGCACTATCAGTAACATGGCGCCATTAAACAAACTCAGGATAATAAAGAAGCGCTGATAACCGGCTTCCCTGTGTAGGTAGTTGACTGAGAATTTTGTTGTTAAAAATGAGATCAAGGCAACCAGTGAACCAAAAGCAAGACTGAGTCTGTCTAGCATGAAGCTGATGTCAATCAGGTAATCACCGCTACGTAGCCAGTTGCCCAGTACCACGTGTTCCTCCTGTTCGTGCGTAAGCGCCAGAACATCCAGGGTGAGCATTATCAACAAGGATGCGGCGCTGGCGCCTACGGCCAGAAAACTGGTTTGGTTTTCCCCTTTTTCACCGCGATTGAATCCGGTGATGTAACCGATACCGATTACGAAAGCAGCGGTCAGTGGTAGTAGCGGAACCAGCCATATCCAACTAGCCATGGCTTGCCTCCTGGCGTATCAGTACCGGTGCTAGCGGACCGCTGTGTCTTTTATACCAGTCTCGCGAATGCGCGACTTCAGGTAATGCCGTTCTGGGTTGCTGCCAGGGAACAAAGCCTTTGTCCGCTGTGAATATTGATAAGGCGCCCGTTCCAGGATTCATGGCAGCAACCAGTATCCAGCCGTTACCAATGAGCCGCTGCAGCTCCGGTTGTCGTTGGTAGATCGCTGTGAGTGTTTCGGTATGGGCTTCCACAATCACAAACAGGCGCATGGCTTCGTGGATCTCAACCATTTGTTTTGGCAGGCCGGTGCGCAAGTCGGAACTGGTCCCCTCCATTACACCAAACATGCCGGTTACGTTGTGCACAATCTTGGTGCCGCAGCCATAGTTGTTATTATCAATGGTGGAAAAATAGTATTCCAGATTAATGCCTGCGCCTACGGGACCGGCGGCCAATAAAATGGATTCCACAATCTTGCCGTCAGCATCAATGGTGGGATCATAGGAAATCAAAAACATACGCCGGTCAAAAAAGGCTCCCCGGGTGTTGGCGCGCCGACCAATGAAAGCCGCGGCATTCGTCACATGACCCAACTCGGGACGTGCCTGACTGATGTCACGGGCTCGGCCGATCACGTGTTTATAGGCCTGTCTTAACGAAGGATTGACAGGCGCTGAAGCAAGGCGTCGGCAGCGTTCATGGGCAGAGGCCTGGCACGCATGGTGTAAATCCGC
>JAOUNW010000096.1 GCA_029880755.1 Gammaproteobacteria bacterium | reverse complement strand
GTCACACACCGGTCAAAGGCCGCGATTGGGTTTTCACGGACCCGGCGGTTCTACCTAAATAATCTGGAGAGAGATTAACCTCTGGTTGCTATGGAGCATCGCGAATTCGATACCGTCAATCTGGAGATCGCTGGTGAGCTGGATTACACACTCGCCCGGAAAATTGCGGATGAGGTGGCGGAAAACAAGCTGGCCGAGCCAATGATCCTGGCCTGGTATGACGGCATCAAGGAAGAAGAACACCCGGAAGTGCCGGAATGCCAGCATAAACCCGGATGGATCGCGTATGCGGAAGGGCACGGCGGCAAGCTGCAGGTTAATGTGAACAAGGACATGTTCAGTTTTATTTATAGAGATGGCAATAGCTGAATTCTGCGGATGACTTGCTGTGCTTATCTGGGGCGCTCACCCTATGAAAAGTTGGGTAGGCCGCATTCCTGCCAGGAATGTATCCGAGTCAATGAAAAGAAAAGGCTGCTTTCAGGGCAGCCTTTTTTGTTGCTAGCGGGGAAATCCCACCAACTTTTTCTGTCTGCCTAAGGAATTTTGCAGCCGGAAAGGTTAGAATCCGCGCCGGGCAGGTAGCGGTGTGGCCCGACAGATACAACAGTAACCGGACCTGAATTATTCTAGCCAGGGCCCCGGAACCACCTGTTTTGAATTTCCCGTTAAACCAGTTTACGCCAGAAGCCTGCGCTATGGCATGGACGAGGTTTTTCGGACCCGTACGCCGTTGGTGATTAACAAGACGAATTAAGAGATTTTACGATACATGAAGCAACTCAATGTCATCTTCCCCTTCCTAAGATGGTTTGCCCTGGTTAACCGTGGCACGTTAAAGGCCGATTTCATGGCGGGTATTACCGGCGCCATTATTGTGCTGCCGCAGGGTGTGGCCTTTGCCACTATCGCTGGTCTGCCGCCGGAGTATGGTCTTTATACGGCGATGGTCACGCCTATCGTGGCCGCGCTGTTTGGTTCATCGCATCATCTTGTGTCTGGTCCGACCACAGCCATCTCCATTGTCGTGTTTGCTTCCATTAGTCATCACGCCCATCCCGGTACGCCTCAATTTATTTCGATGACTTTAACGCTGACATTGTTGGCGGGTGTTTATCAGCTTGCCTTCGGGTTGGCGCGCCTTGGAACTCTGGTGAATTTTGTTTCCCACACAGTGGTGGTTGGCTTTACCGCCGGTGCCGCTATTTTGATTGCCACCAGTCAGATGAAACATATTCTGGGTGTTGAGATTCCCAAGGGTGAATCGTTTCTGCATACCTGGGTGGACATTTTTCAAAGAGTGGGTGACGCCAACATTTTTCTGGTATTGGTGGCGGGTGTCACGCTGATGAGCGCCGTTCTTATCAAAAAGAAGTTTCCAAAGGCGCCGCATTTATTGATCGGCCTGATTGCTGGAAGTGTGTTGGCATTGTTGTTGAAGAATTTCACTGACTCTATTCGTTTGATTGGTGCCATACCGGCACACTTACCTCCCTTGTCGATGCCGGACATTTCAATTAAAACCATAAGGATGCTGGCGCCGGAAGCGTTTGCCGTGGCCCTCTTGGGATTGATTGAGGCGGTTTCTATTAGCCGCGCAGTCGCCACCAAATCCAATCAGCAGATTCAACCGAGCCAGGAGTTTATCGGACAGGGAATGTCGAATATTGTCGGTAGTTTCTTTTCCAGTTACGCCGGTTCCGGATCGTTTACCCGATCAGGTATTAATTACTCTGCCGGCGCCAGAACACCGATGTCGGCGATTTTTGCGGCGTTGTTGTTAATGGCGATTGTGCTATTGATCGCGCCGCTAACTGCTTATTTGCCGGTTGCCGCGATGGGTGGCGTGATTCTCATTGTTGCCTACAAGCTGATTGATTTCCATCACGTCAAACAGATACTGCAACACAGTAAATCCGAAACTTCTATTCTGCTGGTTACGTTTTTCAGCACATTGTTGTTGGAGCTGGAGTTCGCTATCTACCTCGGCGTGTTGTTGTCTATTGTGCTTTTCCTGGGAAAAACCTCAACGCCCCATATTCCTACGCTGTCAATAGATAGCGCAGATAAGGACAGAAAGCTTATCAATATCGAGAAAAAGCCTGTCAGTCAGTGTCCGCAGTTGAAGATTATTCGTATTGATATGTCTGTTTATTTCGGTTCAATTAACTATATTCAGACGCGCATTAATCAGATTATTGAGAACGAGCATATCTACCATATTTTAATTGTGGCGAGCGGTATCAATTTTATTGATCTCAGTGGCGCCGAAGTCCTGGTGATAGAAAACGAGCGTTTGAAAAAGCGTGGCGGGGGGCTGTATTTTATTGGTCTGAAATCCACGGTTTATGAATTCGCCGCCAAGACCTGTTTCATTAAAAAGATCGGATCCGATCATTTTTTTGATCACAAAAAAGATGCTATTTCAGCTATCTATAAACGTCTTGACAAGACTATCTGCTCAACATGTAATGCGCTGATATTTAAAGAGTGCCAATAGCGCTTTGTGTAAACTTATTTAGCCAATAAAGGCAGGTGGAATATGTTTGAGTGGCTGACTAGCCCAGAGGCATGGGTGGCGCTGACAACGCTTACGGCGTTGGAAATTGTACTCGGCATCGACAATATCATTTTTATTACTATTCTTGTGGGCCGGTTGCCGGAACACCAGCGCGCCTTCGCCAGAAGTGTCGGGTTGGGCCTGGCTATGATCACGCGTCTGCTCTTGCTGTTTTCCATATTCTGGGTCATGAAGCTCACCCAGCCCTGGTTCAATATTCTTGGCAATGCCATTTCCGGGCGCGATGTCATTCTTATTGCCGGCGGCCTGTTTCTGCTGGCCAAGGCCACCTTTGAGATTCATAACAGCCTGGAAGGCGTGGAAGGAAACGGAAAAAGCGTCGTGGTTAGCAGTTTGGGTGCGATGCTGGTGCAGATTGCCATTCTGGATATTGTGTTTTCACTGGATTCGGTCATAACGGCGGTGGGTCTGGTGAATCAGGTCTCTATTATGGCTATCGCCATTGTGCTGGCGGTAGGCGTGATGCTGGTGGCAGCAAAGCCGATTGGCGACTTTGTTGATGAACACCCGACCATCAAGATGTTGGCATTGTCATTCCTGATCCTGGTGGGTGTTACCCTGGTGGTGGAAGGTTTTGATGTGCATGTGCCAAAGGGATATATTTACTTCGCCATGGCGTTTTCAGTGTTAGTCGAGATGCTCAATATTCGCATGCGTAAACGCATGGTGGAGCCGGTTAGACTGCATCGGCGCATTAGTGAAAATCCCGATGGCGAGGAAAGAGCTGGCTGATTTTTCCGCCACGCGCGACGAGAAATTTCACCTTATGCCGCTATTAGGCGTTAATTCATGAAGACTTTTGGCCGCCGTATTCCATCTCCATTATCGGTTTCCGAAATACAGAGCCAGATCACTATCGCCAGTCTTACGCGATACTGCGCTTCCATTCATTCGCTTATTCAGGATGGTGATAGTGAGGGGGAGATCTACTGCATCTGGGGCCAGTTTATTGTTACCCGCGAAGTTACCCGTAACGGAGTCAGGTTTACTTTGCCAAGATGTCCCAATGGGCTGTACTGGTTAGTCGAAAAGCGAGGCAACGACCTGGTGATCGAAGCCATCGTAACCAAAGACGAACTGGCCCCGGATTTTGCAGAGTCTGTGGAACAGTTTGTAAGTGACTGGGCAGTGGGTCTTGCAGCGAGATAGAATTGAAACTGTTGCATTGAAGCAATCACAAGAGAGCAGTCATGAATACAGAACCTGTTAGCAACATAAAGGCCGGCGCATTGGTCTGGGATCTGCCCACACGGATTTTTCACTGGTTGTTGGTGTTGTCATTTACCGCCGCATGGTTGTCGCATGATGACAACCGTTATCTCGATGTCCATGTATACATGGGATATCTGTTTCTGGGTCTACTGGTTTTTCGTCTGGCATGGGGTCTGGTGGGGAGTCATTATTCGCGTTTTCATAGCTTCGCTTATGATTGGTCTTCGGTATGGAGTTACTTAGGCGCGCTTGCGAGCGGACGGGCGTCCCGGTACCTCGGGCACAATCCCGCGGGGAGTTGGGCAATATTTTTGTTGATCGTGCTGGGGTTCGTGGTTTCCCTGTTAGGTATTGTGGTGTTCGGCGCCGAGGAAGGGCATGGACCGCTTGCCAATATGTTTTCTTTTGCAGTGAGCGCCATTGCGCGTGAGGCCCATGAAATCAGTGCCTGGTTAATGCTGGCAGTTGTATGCGCCCATATTCTGGGCGTGATAGTCGAAAGCCTGGTGCATCGGGAAAATCTGATCTGGGCCATGGTCACGGGTTACAAACAGCAGGACGGCACGGCGCCATCGCTCGTTTCCCGGCACGGTACCGTCGGTGTATTGTTATTCATGTCGGCTTTGGGATTCATGGCCTTTTCTTTTCGCGGTTATCTCACCGAAACCGCTGGGCAGCAATACCGACCGTTTACCGGGCCTGCTTTGCCGGAGAATGCAGTGTGGCGAGAGGTATGCGGCGAATGCCACCTGGCTTACTACCCGACATTACTTCCCGCACGTTCCTGGCAAAAAATGATGCAAGATCAAGCAGACCATTTCGGTGAAGATTTGGGAATGGACAATGCGCTCGTGACCAATATTCTGACATTTCTTACCGCCAATAGTGCCGAAAGTCATTTAACCGAAACTGCATGGAAGGTTGATATCTCCACGCCGGCCGAAGAGATACCATTGCGTGTGACGGAAACCCCATATTGGCAAAAGAAACACAAAAAAATTCCTGAGCGCTATTGGAAACACGAACAGGTGACCGCAAAAGGAAACTGCGAAGGCTGCCATCTGGATGCGAAAGAAGGGACATTCGAGGATGCGGCCATGCGCTTGCCAGAATGAACCAGCGCGGTTTCTGATGCCGGAGGTATGCCATCATGAAATATATGTTATCCATAACGGGGTTTTTCCTAAGTCTGTTTGTCACAAGTCAGCTTTCCGCAACGTTAGTGGACGATTTGTTACAGGAATATCAGAAGGCTGGTGCGTCAGGCTTTGATGCCGCCAGAGGCGAGGCGCTGTGGAAGAAATCCTTTCCTGACCCCAAAGGTGCCGGCAAGGAACGCAGTTGTACCACGTGCCACACAGACAATTTACGCAATGCCGGAAAGCACGCAACTACCGGAAAGGCCATTGAACCCCTGGCGCCATCGGTGAATAACAAAAGATTGACGGACCGCAAAGAAATAGAGAAGTGGTTCCTGCGTAATTGTAAATGGACGCTGGGCCGGGAATGCAGTGCCCAGGAGAAAGGCGATATTCTTTTGTATCTGCGCAGTCAGTAGTAACTTAATTAAACATTCGGAGGCTGCTTATGTATGGAAAATCCTGGACAAGTGTCCTAGCGGTAGTAGTAATAGGTGTGGCAGCAACTGTTGTTGCCGATGACGATGATCGCAGTGGCAAAGGAAAACTGGACGTAGCGCCGGTGACTAACCAACTCTATACAGACGAATGCGGCGTGTGTCACTTCGCCTATCAGCCGGGATTCTTGCCTGCGGCATCCTGGAAGAAACTCATGGGTGGCCTGGCAGATCATTTTGGTGAGAACGCCGAGTTACCGGCGGACACAGCAAAAACTCTAAGTGCCTACCTGGAAGCAAATGCTGCCGACAAATCCTCTTATCCTCGTTCTAAAAAGATGGCAGCGTCGCTGAAAAAGGGCGCCGTGCCATTGCGCATTACCGAGGTTCCCTATTTTGCCAAGGAGCACGATGACATACCGGCTCGCATGGTTAAGGATAATAAACAAGTGGGCAGTCTCAGTAATTGTGCTGCCTGTCATAGCAAGGCAAAAGAAGGTTCCTTTCGAGAGAGGGAAATCAATATTCCCGGTTTTGGTCCCTGGGAAGACTAGCGCGAGAGCATTGAACAAATAGGCGCAATTGAAATGCCACTGCGCCCTGCGTGCAGATGAAGAGTTTAGAGTGTGTCGAAAAAAAAAGTGATTGCGCTCTACGATTCAATCATGCCGATCTGAATTAAATCGCAGGCGCCTTCAGTTTAATGGCCTCGCTCTCGCCTTGTGAGCGCTCCAGCTCATTGATTTTTACCAGGGCCTCATAGTAGTTTCGTATCCGCGTGACGTAGCGAACAGGCTCGGCACCCCGGGCATACCCGTGCTTGGTTTTTGTGTACCAGGCAGGGCGGGACAGCAAAGGTAGATATTGTTTCACGTCTTCCCATTTGTTGGGGTTGGCTTTTTCCTGCTGGGTGATAATGCGAGCATCTTCCACATGACCGGCGCCGACATTGTAGGCCGCCAGCGCAAACCAGGTGCGATCAGGTTCGGTGATGGACTCGGGCATGCGCTCGTGCATTTCCCGAAAATAGCGGGCGCCACCATCGATCGACTCTACGGGGTCCAAGCGGTTCTTTACGCCCAGATACTCCGCTGTCGCCCGGGTTAACATCATTATGCCGCGCACCCCTGTTGGGGAAATGGCTCGCGGATCCCAGAAAGATTCCTGATAACCGATGGCAGCCAGCAGGCGCCAGTCGATGTTATAAGTTCTGCCAGCCTGCTCAAAGAGATCCTGGTAATTGGGTAGCCGATTCTGAATGCGCACGTGGTAGACCGTCATGTTTACCGGATTGGAGCGACTGGCATTACCATAATAACGATTAGTCAGGCGCCGCAGCTCTCCGGACCGCCGGAATTTTTTTATAAAGCGGGAAGCGGCGAGGTACAGGGAGTCGTCTTCGTCTTTGGGAAAGGCCCATGCCAGGTGTTCCGGTGCATGCAGATCGAGTGCTACGCGCAGCTCCGGGTAGTAGGGTTTATTCATGCCAAAGACATGAGAATCCACGATGGTGTGTTCCAGCAATCCTTCCCAAACGTTCTGAAGCAATCCTTCCGTATCGGTATGAAAAACTTCTGTCCAGAAGAGGCCTGGGTACTGGGTTTTGAGTTCCTTGAGCTGGTCGACGTAACGGGAACCGGCCGGGATTTCAATGTGCCTGCCCGCCAGACCAGCCGCGGTTCGGGGAGGATTGGAACCGGAGCGATAAATTAGCTGGCGGGTTACTTTCTGATAGGAAGGGGTGAGATTGGCAACCCTTTCGACCTGTTCACTTATGGCAATGCCGGCTGCGGTAAAATGCGCCTGGCCACGCAACATGGCCAGTAGGGCGGCTTGCTCATCCGGTTCCAGCTTAAAGCGGACCTTGACCCCCAGTTCCTCGGCAAAGGCCTGGACCATGTCATGCTCAAAGCCTTCATAGGTGTCGCCAATTTCATAATATGTGGTGGGGCTATTGATGGTGGCGACCACGATTTCGCCGGCGTCATGCACCGCCTGGAGCTTGGTGGCGGTGTCTTCCGTGCAGGCGGAAAGATTGGCTAGCAGTATGGACGTGCCCAGGAACACCCATAAATGATGTAATAAGCGCCGATTAAGCATTACTCGGGAAAAGGGCATGCATTGTCATTCTTCGATTATGTCTTGATTGGTTGAGGCGGCCAGACCTGATGGATTCTCTGGTTATTGATCGCTGATAGCCGGTCGCCCTAGTAACTATGTAATGGATAATAACCGGCTTGTCCAATGGGTTGGGGCACAGTAAGCTTCCCGCCTGTCGATTGTGCCTGGCTGCGGTAGAAATAGGTTATTGCACGATTCGGGAGAGGTGCCAGAGTGGTCGAATGGGGCGG
>JAOUNW010000217.1 GCA_029880755.1 Gammaproteobacteria bacterium | reverse complement strand
ATGCACCGACCGCAAACAGAATTAACCCGAGATAAAACGCCGGTTCCGCTGCCATGGGCGCATAAGAAGTCATCATTACACTGGAATTGCCCTGGAAGATAGCGATGTTATTGGTAACAGCACCAATCAGCATCAAGGCGAAACCAAGCCAGGCCCAACGCGGCGTTGCTAATCGGCAACCCAGCAAGGTTGATGAGGCAAAATACAACACGGCTATCTCAAAGAAGATTATCCAGAAAATCAGCACATTCAGGCCGTGTCCGGTCAAAACCATGTAAAACTGATCCGCCGGAAGCAGATGCACAGCCGGCCAGCGAGTCAGTCCCACCAGCAGGCCGAGTATGCCGCCCACCAACAAAAAGACCACGCCAGCGACGGCGTTTGCTTTCATTAAATTTTCTGCCGGTCGATGGAACAGCAGCCCGGTATCCGGGCATTTGCGAAAATCACTAGTTGTCATTGTCTGCTCCCCCCTTATCTTACGTAGATCTTGCCCACCATTTTATGGTGACCAATTCCACAGTACTCGTTACAGATAACCGAAAACTCCCCGGTCTTGTTTGGTGTAACAGTTACAACCATGTCGTACCCCGGGATTACCTGCATGTTGAGGTTCTCAGGTTGCAGAGAGAAACCGTGTTGCCAGTCAAGAGAGGAAAGGTGCAAACGATAGCTCTTGCCATTTTCCAGTTCCAAAATTGGCCACCAGTCCCAAAGGCGGGCAATCATGTACACATCGGAACCTGCCGGCGGTTTGACTACAGGAAAATTTCGTTCCGTTTCCGTTCGGATGGTATATTTATCCACCATCGCCTGGGTTTTTTCCTGAAACATCTGCGGAGTGGTTCGGTAGGCCTCATTGGACATATTCTGTTTCCCTGTCACATGCCAGTAAGGCATCATGAAGGTCATGATCAGACCCCAGATTACGCAGAGCGCTATCCAAAACAGTTCGACAGACTCGACGGGCTCATTCCACCAGATACGTTTTGAGGGTGGTGACAAACTAGACATGGTATTTCCTCCTGGCCAGATTATTTCGCGATTGGAATCGTAACGATTTCCATAATGCCCCACATGATGTAGAACACGGTTGGAATTACGACACCAAGAAATAATAGTAAGAACGGGTTATCGAGTATCCGCTGCATTACGGGGATATTTTTATCATCATTATCATTGCTCATAGCACTGTCTCCGGTTTGCCCAGGTTAAAAAATATTTTAATATCAGTTTAGACACTATTTTTGTGCTTGTTGCCCATTTCCCCAAAAATAGATAAAAAATACTCAGCGCACTACAGCATTTTTGTGTCATCATTTACTTGATGTAGATCAAATACCCAGTAAGGCGCTCGGCAATTACAGGTTGCCGACACATTTAATCGTTGGTAAATAACAATATTTAAATACCAAGCCAATTACTCAACTATGGACCGTTTATGACAGACCAGATAAAAAAGAGCGGAACCTCAAACAGCGCTTTTACGCTGCTTCTGTTTGTATCGTTATTGTTAACATTTCTTACCGTTGTCCTGAGTGCCTACATTAGGCTGTCAGTAGCGGGGGTAGGATGCGATCAATGGCCAGAGTGTTACGGAGTTGTGCTGGCACATCCAGATCAACGCGGTGTGGCAGTACTGACGGAAGCGGGTGCTGAAATGCCTCACGCCTTTGCCCGAACTGCCCACAGGCTAATTGCCAGCGTACTGGGTGTGCTGGTAGCAGGTGTTGCACTCATCGCTTGGCGTCAAAGAAAAACATCAGACACAGGCCTGATACTCCCCATGCTGTTGCTGGGGCTTACCATTTTTTTGTCGCTACTCGGGTATCTTACACCCTCGCCACTCGTGCCCATGGTTACTGCCGCCAATATCACAGGAGGCATGGCCATGCTTGCCATACTTTGGTGGTTAGGCCAGCGATCAGTTATAAAAATCTCCGCGGGCTCCAATGAAACCGGGGGTCGGACTCGGAGGCTGGCCATTGCAGCTTTACTTCTGGTTTCTGTGCAAATCTGCCTCGGGAGCTGGACCAGCGCCAATTATGCCGCCGCGGCCTGTCCCGAGTTGCTCGACTGTGGTGATGATTGGTCCGCCGCCGACCTGGCGCAGGGTTTCAATCCTGCTCGCCAATTAAACACTGACATTCACCACAAGGTTGTCCAAACAG
Source organism: Gammaproteobacteria bacterium (assembly GCA_029880755.1). GTDB lineage: Bacteria > Pseudomonadota > Gammaproteobacteria > Acidiferrobacterales > SZUA-150 > JAOUNW01. The sequence goes on along the minus strand of JAOUNW010000217.1, from coordinate 544 downwards.
GTGTCATGAGTGCTATCCAGGTCAGCCACCGAGCAATGGCGGTTATCTTGTTTCTCTATCTGACCTGGCTGGCTATAACGCTCATCAAGGAACATCCGCCGCTTCGCGCCAACGCAATTACAATAGCACTGTTTTCAGTACTGCAAATGCTGGCGGGAGTTTTATCTATATGGATGCATGGCCCTTTACTATTGGTAACTTTTCACAATACGCTTGCGGCTCTGTTATTGCTGTCGGTAGTCAATCTTATTCATCAGCTGACACCGACACAGCCGTAAAACAAAGGCAGTAAAAACCATAACCGGCATGAGATCATATAGATTATAATTACTGCCATGAAATCGAAACCCATCACTGAAGACGAGTTAAGGCAAAACCCGTTGTTTGCCGGCCTTAATCCCGATCAGCTTTCACAGATGATTGCTGCTGCCGACATCAGACGGCTTACGGAAGAGGAGCATCTCTTTAATTTCGGCGACCATGCCAGCCGCTTCTTCATGGTCAGGTCTGGTCAAATAAAATTGTACCGGCTTTCTCCTATGGG
>JAOUNW010000040.1 GCA_029880755.1 Gammaproteobacteria bacterium | reverse complement strand
GCGCGTTTTAACGGCCGCGCACCATAAACCGGATCGAATCCTGCCTCAGCCAATTTGTCCAGCGCGGCGTCAGAAAGTTCCATACCCATATCCCGGCTCGCCAGACGCTTGCGCAGGTATTGTATCTGAATCCCGGCGATATTACGCAACTGCTCTCTCGCCAGCGGGTGAAACACAACCAGCTCATCAATACGGTTAATAAACTCCGGCCGGAAATGCCCGCCGACGATTTCCAGCACGGCAGATTTCATCTTGTCGTAGTTTTCCTCGCCCGCCAGCTCCTGAATAGCCTGGGAACCAAGATTGGACGTCATGACCACTACTGTATTGCGGAAGTCCACGGTTCTGCCCTGGCCGTCAGTTAAGCGGCCATCGTCCAGCACCTGCAACAATACATTAAATACATCCGGGTGAGCCTTTTCCACTTCGTCCAGCAGAATAACGGAATAAGGTTTGCGCCGAACGGCCTCGGTCAGATACCCCCCTTCTTCGTAGCCCACGTAACCCGGCGGTGCGCCGATCAATCTCGCCACGGAGTGTTTCTCCATGAACTCAGACATATCAATGCGCACCATGGCCTCTTCAGTATCAAACAGAAACTGCGCCAGGGCCTTGGTCAGCTCGGTTTTGCCCACGCCCGTCGGTCCAAGAAACAGAAACGAACCGTATGGACGACTGGGGTCGGAAAGACCGGCACGCGACCGGCGAATGGCGTTGGATACAGCGACAATGGCTTCGTCCTGTCCCACAACACGTTCATGCAACACGTGCTCCATGCGCAACAATTTCTCACGCTCGCCTTCCATCATTTTGGACACAGGAATGCCTGTCCATTTGGACACCACTTCCGCCACTTCGTTTTCAGTAACGGCGTTGCGCAACAGGGTCATTTCCTTGCCGGATTTCTGGACCTCGTTGGCGGCAGATAATTGTTTCTCCAATTCCGGTATGCGGCCGTACTGTAGCTCCGACATGCGCGTCAGATCACCGGCACGACGGGCGGTTTCCAGATCCAGTCTTGCGCGATCCAGCTCCTCTTTAATATGTTGCGTTCCCTGTACCGATGCCTTTTCTGATTTCCAGACTTCTTCCAAATCTGAATACTCTTTCTCCAGATCGCTGATATCTTTTTCCAGAGTGCTGAGACGCTTTTTCGAGGCCTCGTCGGTTTCTTTCTTTAACGCTTCCCGTTCTATTTTCAACTGGATTAAGCGCCGATCAAGTCGATCCATCGCCTCCGGCTTGGAATCTATTTCCATGCGTATGCGCGAAGCCGCTTCATCCACCAGATCAATGGCCTTATCGGGCAACTGACGATCAGTAATATAACGATGAGAAAGGGTTGCTGCCGCCACGATAGCAGGATCTGTAATATCAACACCGTGATGCACTTCGTACTTTTCTTTCAGACCGCGCAATATCGCAATGGTATCTTCCACGGTGGGCTCGCCTACCAACACTTTCTGGAAACGTCGCTCCAGAGCAGCATCCTTTTCCACGTACTTGCGGTATTCATCCAGCGTTGTTGCGCCAAGGCAATGCAGTTCTCCCCGGGCCAATGCCGGCTTTAACATGTTACCGGCGTCCATGGCGCCTTCCGCTTTGCCGGCGCCCACCATGGTATGCAATTCATCAATAAATAAAATGACCTGACCTTCCTGCTTGGACAAATCATTCAGTACCGCTTTCAGACGTTCTTCAAACTCACCACGAAATTTTGCACCGGCAATGAGCGCACCCATATCCAGAGACAACAAACGTTTTCCCTTTAATCCTTCCGGCACTTCACCGTTTATAATGCGCTGCGCTAATCCCTCGACAATTGCGGTCTTGCCCACGCCGGGCTCGCCGATGAGGACAGGATTATTTTTGGTGCGCCGTTGCAGCACTTGAATAGCACGGCGAATTTCCTCGTCCCGGCCAATTACCGGATCCAGCTTTCCCTGTTCCGCGCGCTCGGTCAAATCAATGGTGTATTTTTCCAGGGCCTGCCGGGTCTCTTCGGCATTCTGATCATCCACTTTCTGACCACCGCGCAAATTGTCGATAGCCTTTTCAATACCGTTTCGGGAAACCCCGGCCTCTTTTAACAGACTACCCAACTGGCCTTTATCTTCAAGCGCCGCCAGAATAAACAACTCAGTGGAAATGTATTGGTCTTTTCGCTTTTGCGCATACTTGTCCGTCAAGTTTAGCAACTTCGCCAAATCGTTGGACACATGTATATCGCCGCCGGCACCTTCTACAGACGACACGCTGTCGAGGGCCCGCCCCAATTTAGACCTTAATGCGTCGACATTAACATCGCTATTGGCCAACAAGTGGCGGGTGCTGCCGCCCTCCTGATCCAGCAGGGCTGTCATCAGATGTATTGGTTCAATAAATTGATGATCGCGGCCAATGGCCAGGCTTTGGGCACTGGCCAGAGCCTGCTGGAACTTGGTCGTCAGCTTATCCATATTCATAGCGGAACCCCTGAAAAATTAGTCTTTTTGCTAGTTTTCTAGATGGGGCAGGGAAAAGTGATTTTCAAGATAACAGCCGAAATGAGGCGGGTTATCCCATCAAAGAGGCGCTACGAGCCGGGCTAATAGATACCCAGATCAAGATAGGAACGTGAAATCTTGTCGATGGCAATGACAAATGCCGCAGTTCGGTAATCATTAACCTTATCATTAGTTTCATACACCTCCTGTATCTGCTGAAAACCGGAGCGCATGGTGTCGTCCAGGCCGGAGCGCACCAGATCAATCTCATCGGCGCCACGCACAATCTTGTTTCTGATCTTGTCGGAAATGACCGTACCCGTATGTTCCTCCAGAAGAGCCGCATACTGGTGCCGGCGCAATTCGTCGTGGCGTCGGTGCATACGCCCGAAACGGATATGAGACAAATTGCGAATCCATTCAAAATAAGATACAGCCACACCGCCGGCATTCATAAAGGCATCGGGCAGTATACCGATCCCCCGCTCGCGCAGAATTTCATCGGCTTCATAAGTAACAGGTCCGTTGGCCGCCTCCGCCACCAGCTTTGCCTGAATGCGTCCGGCATTGTCGCTGGTGATTTGTTCCTCCATGGCTGCCGGGATTAAAATATCGCATTCCAGCTCCAGGGCCTTCTTGCCATTTTCGTCAAAACTGGCATTGGGATAACCCAGAATGGTTTTATTCTCAACCAAATGACGATAAACCTCTTCAATAACCAGGCCATCATCGTTCATCAACACACCGTCACGCTCAATCACGGCAATAACTTTGATGCCATCTTCTTCCGACAAAAACTTGGCGGCGTGATAACCCACATTACCCAGCCCCTGAATGACCACACGCTTGCCGTCCAGGCCACCACTCAATCCAACACGCTTGACAGCGTCGGGATGGCGGAAAAATTCCTGCAAGGCATATTGCACGCCGCGTCCGGTCGCCTCTTCACGCCCGCGTATACCACCATGCTGAACTGGTTTACCGGTAACACAGGCCATGTGATTGATATCATCGGGAAACAGATGTTTGTAGGTATCGGCGATCCAGGCCATTTCCCGTTGGCCGGTACCCATATCCGGTGCCGGTACATTTGTTGATGGACTCAGAAAACCTTTTCGTACCAGCTCCACAGTAAAGCGCCGAGTAATCAACTGCATCTCATCGCGATCGTACTTACTGGGGTCGATCAACAACCCCCCTTTCGAGCCGCCAAACGGAATATCAACAATGGCGCACTTATAGGTCATTAACGCCGCCAGGGCCTCGATTTCATCCTGATTGACATAGGGCGCATAGCGAATACCGCCTTTTGACGGCAAGCGGTGGGTACTGTGCACGGCACGCCAGCCGGTAAATACCTGTATCTGGCCACGAATCTTGACTGGGAATTTCACCTGCAATACCGAGTTGCAGGCCTTGATGGCCGCTGCCGTGCCTGGATCAAGCTCCATCACCGCCAGGGCGCGATCTACCATGCGGTCGACACTTTGACGAAAACTCAGGCGTTCCATGGATGCTTCCTTTTGTTAATTATTGTCAGTGGATTGGGAGTCTTAATTAAATCTATAGGTGACGACCAATCAGGACACAAGCTTTAATCACCAGAACTATTATTATAGGCGGCCTTGCGCCCCCGGGACTCGTTCACGGTTAACAGCAACACGATGCCCACAATAAAAAACACGGTTGTGGAAGCAATGGCGGCCCTGTGATTACCCTGCGTAACATAAGTGACAAAACCATAGCTGAGCGGCCCAAAAATAGCGGCGGTTCGGGTGGCGAGACCCCACAAACCAAAAAATTCGGCAGACCTGCCCGGTGGTGAAAACTGACCCACCAAGGCGCGTCCCGCTGACTGACTGGAGCCCATGGCCACGCCTATCATATTGGCTGCCACCCAAAACTCAGTACGGCTCTCGGAAAAAAAGGCGATAACCAGCGCTGCCAGCCAGATAACCAGCGTCAACAACAATGTCCTGACGGATCCTAGCTGGTCCTGCAGATAGCCAAAACCAAAGGCGCCCAAGGCCGCAGTAATATTGACAATAAGAACCAAAAACAAAATGTCCTGGGTGCTGAATTGCATCACCTGCTGCGCATAAATGGCAGCGAGCACCACTACTGTGTGAATACCGCAATAAAACACTGCCAACGTAATCAGGAAACGAAACAGGTCCTGATAATGATGTGCACGCAACCAGGTATGCCTTAGTCGAGAGAAACCAATGCGCACGTACCCCTGGCCCACAGGAAGCGGGCTAGGTTGCGCCCGTTCCTTCATCCATAGAAAAGTGGGTGTGGCGGCAATAGCAAAGGCGGCTGCGGTAATGACCAGAGTAACCGGCACATAGCTGCTGGCCTCATGGCCCTGTGCCTGCGCCCAGGTAACATAGGCCAGGCACACACCCAACACCAACAAGCCTCCGATATAGCCCAGAGTCCAGCCATAACCGGAAATCCGCCCCATATCTTTTTGCGGCGCGAGTTCGGGCAAAAATGAGGCGATCAGTCCTTCACCCGAGGCAAACATAAAATTGGAAATGATCAATAGCACCATCACCCACAACACATCTCCGGGACCGGTCAGCGCCAACAATGCCGTGGCTGTCACACAACCAATGGCGGTAATCAGCAAAAATCGTTTTTTGTCTGCGCGGAAATCAGCAATGGCGCCAATCACCGGCGAACTCAACAAAACCAGGCCATTGGCAATAGCGAGTGTAATGGTCCAGAGAAATGTCGCGCTGCCCTGATCAAAACCACCTGGACCACCGGCAATGGTGCTGACAAAATAGGCATTGAAAACAGCCGTTAGAACAACAGTGGTATAGCCTGAGTTGGCAAAATCGAACATAGCCCAGGCAAATATCTCTCGTCGTGGAGCGAGGGCATCTGTTATGGCTTCCGGGCTGTTTTGCTGAGAGGAGTGTTTTGCCAAGTAATTATTTTTATTTAAGTGACAGTATGCTCACATTTAATCGATAAACGCGGGGCTTGGCAAGTTCGTTGACGGTCGCGCCAGTATCAGCGAGAAATATCCGTTACCCGGTTCGTAATGATTGTGCAGCTCAAAACCATTTTGCGAGAGCAACGCCGAGAAATTCTCCAAAGTAAACTTGCGGCTGATTTCGGTAAGAATACTCTCGTTCTCTGAAAATTCGATATTTAGGTCCAGATCAGAAATAAGTACTTCCTGTTCCTTTCTGGAACGCAGATGCATTTCGATACGAGACTTGGATTCGTTAAACCAGGCTTCATGTTGAAACGCATCCGGATTAAAGCAGGCCGACAATTCACGATTGATTACCGATAACACATTTCGGTTAAAGGCGGCTGTATACCCGTTGGCGTCATTGTAGGCAGCATTGAGCACATCAACATCTTTGACACGGTCTATTCCAATAAGCAACCAGTCGTTACTGTTCATGGTGGAGCGCAATGTCTGCAGAAAATCCCGCGCTTCACAATCATCAAAATTTCCCAGGGTACCGCCTAGAAATACGAACAGACGCGATGCCGCATGGTCCGCCATTACCGGCAGGTTAGTGCAGTAGTCGCCCACAATCCCCTTGATCTCCAGCCAATCATAGTGATCCAGCAGCCGGTTACCAGCATCAACGATCATCTCGCCACAAATGTCCACAGGCTGATATACCGGATAAATATTCGTACGGTGACAGGCATCCAGCAAGTGCTTTGTTTTCCTAGAGGCTCCGCTGCCTAACTCAACTATCAACTCTGGTAATGTCTGGTCGATAATGTCCACAGCATGAGTGCGAAGTAATAAGCTCTCGGTGCGAGTCTGGTAATACTCCGGCGTATTGCATATTTGATCAAATAGACGGGATCCCTGCTCATCGTAAAAATATTTCGGCGGCAGTTCTTTGGGGAAACGCATCAGCCCATCCCGCACGTCCTGAGCAAGATCAGCATAAACCGGCTTATTATTCACTGCGCAAACCTGAATTCGTGAAGTATCAATCAGGATTTGTTCTTCACAATTCATTATTCTTCCTCCGTGTGCCTATTCATGACAATTCTGTGTTACTGGATCACATGGCATGCTGTCGTATGTTTCATTTGGCGAAAAAATGCATGCGGGGACTAACCAATACTAACGCATGCTACGTGAGCTATAAAGGCAATGATCTACTATCAATAGCCGTCTATCTCTACAAAAACCTATTGCCACTATGGGTATGCCTTCCCGGTGCTGCCATAGTCTTGCTTTCGGTTGTTGCTAAAATCCTTAATCCGGTATCATGAACCCATGTGCAGACTTGCTACATACCTGGGTCCGGAAATCTCATTGGAGAAACTGCTATTGCATCCTGCCCATAGCTTGATGCGCCAGTCCTGGGGACCACAGGAAATGCGTGAGGGCAAACTCAATGCGGACGGATACGGTTTTGGCTGGTTTGATCAGAACGGAGTCCCAGCAGCCTATGCCAATCCTATGCCCATTTGGACAGACCCCAACCTGCCCGCTTTGGCACGCACCTTGTCAACAGATATGTGGCTGGCCAATGTGCGCAGCGCCACACTCAGTTCAGATGTCAGTCATGCCAACACCCAACCCTTCAATGATGATCAATACATTTTTTTGCACAACGGATACATCAAGGACTTTGCCCTAAACCTGCGCCATTGGGTCCGATGCCGCCTGGCACCGGAAATTGATTGCCATATTCGCGGCACTACCGACTCTGAACACTTGTTCGCGTTGTTCCGGCAAATCATGAAAGAGAATGCCGCCTACTCCATTTCTGACGGCATCAGACAAATGCTAACGGAAATCGAGAACCAGTTGGGTGACAAAAAGGCATTGCTTAATATTGTTATCGCCGACAAACAATCTATCACCGCTGTACGACACGCGCTAAATGGAGAATGTCCTACCTTATATTACACAAGCACCGATCAGGATTACCCGGGTGCTTCATTGATTGCATCGGAGAAACTCACCCCCTCCTCAGGATGGCAAGCTGTTTCCGATCACTCAGTCGTCGTAATGCGATCCGGTAACCCAGTGGAGCTCACATCTCTGTAATGATGGAAATTCTTCGACATCTTGATCGCGCCTACACTGACCTTGTCGACGCAGTATCACCCTATTCTGACAATATTTGGCGCAGCCAATATCATCCCGACCTAAGTCCTATCGCCTGGCATATTGGTCACGCAGTCTTTATCGAGAGCTATTGGATTCGGGAACAATTGCTGGGAGATACCGATGCAGTGAGCTCCCTTAAAGAACTGTATTTTCCCTGGCTCAACAACAAATATGATCGTCAATATAAAGTACCCGGGAAGGAACGGCTGCTGGCGCTTTGCCAGCAGGAACATGAACGAAACCTTGAACTGTTGCAAAGCGCCTTAACGGACTCCTGTGACCTCCCTCTTCTTGAGAAGAATTACCTGCCCCTTTTTTTAATCCAGCACTATTACCAGCATCGCGAAACCCTGTTCCAAATACTTCAGCAGTACTGGTTGTCACAGTCACCTTATGACTATGAGGTAAATTGTGCACTGGAACCCCAGGCGGTTTCCGCGCCTGATCTTTATCTGGAGAAGAGTGATGCGTTCATTGGCAGTGACGATCCGACCATAGCTTATGATAACGAATTACCAAGGCAGGCTATTGTTATAAACAGTTTTAATATTGGAAGCCGGGCTGTCAGTAATGGCGAATACCTGGGGTTCTTGTCTGAGCAAGGTTACACGCGATCCGAATTTTGGGACTCAGAGGGTTGGCACTGGCGGCTGACACATAATATCCAGTCCCCCATGGCATGGAAGCAAAATAAAGACGGGCTCTGGTATCGTATTGATGCCCTTCACGGCCCACAGGATATTAATCCCGATAACAGTCTCACAGGCATCAGCCATTATGAGGCGCGGGCCTTTGCCAGGTATGCCGGCTATCGCCTGCCGACGGAACAGGAATGGGAGCATGCAGCAGTCACATGTAATCTTGACTACGGTCAAACATGGGAGTGGTGTGCCAACACCTTTTCGCCCTACCCTGGATATCGCTCCTACCCCTACGACCGCTATTCGCTTACGTCATTCGATGATAAGCACTACACCCTGAGAGGCAGCAGCCGCTACACAAACCACTGGATAAAACGACCCAGTTTTCGTAACTTCTACACTGCCGGTACACGCCATATCTTTTCCGGGCTGCGCTTGGCACAATAATCTCTCGATACCAAGAGCAATAATCAACAATACGCTGGGGGCAAACGCATGGGGGAATGGCTGCAAGTTCTTACTGACTGGACCGGTAATGTGTCAGGTCTTTTGTGGGGCAACTCCATAACACTCATCCTGCTGCTTGGCACCGGCCTGTATCTGACACTGCGCATGCGCTTTGTGCAGGTGGCAGGATTTCGCCACGCACTGCACCTGATCAGTGGCCGATACAGTCATCCGGAGGATGTGGGCGAAGTCTCACACTTTCAGGCACTGGCCACAGCCCTTTCCGCCACCGTCGGTACCGGCAATATCGCCGGCGTGGCAACAGCCATTTCGCTGGGCGGTCCCGGCGCATTATTCTGGATGTGGGTCACTGCCATCTTCGGTATGGCCACCAAATTCGCCGAATGCACCTTGTCCCTGAAATTTCGTGAAGTGGGAATGAACGGCGAAATAGCCGGTGGCCCCATGTACACCATCCTCCATGGACTGAACCAGAAAGGTCTAGCCATCGTCTTTGCCGTATTCGCCATGATTGCATCATTTGGCATTGGCAACATGGTCCAGGCAAATTCAGTGGTCGATGGTCTCGGCTATATTTTTCCACAGGCACGTGAGCATGGCTGGTTACTGGGTATTATCATGGCAGTGCTGGTGGGCCTGGTTATCATTGGTGGCGTTAAGCGTATCGCCCGCGTTGCCGGCACCCTGGTGCCATTTATGGCTATCCTGTATGTCGCCGCCGCCCTGTTTGTACTGGCTAATCACCTGAGCGCCATTCCTGCGGCCTTGTTCACCATTATCAATAGCGCACTTAATCCCTGGGCAGTAGGTGGTGCGGCCGTGGGCGAGGCCATTCGCTGGGGTGTAGCCAGAGGTCTGTTTTCCAATGAAGCCGGCTTGGGTTCATCACCCATGGCCCATGCCGCTGCCCGCACCAATGAACCGGTGCGCGAAGGTTTGGTGGCTATGATGGAACCGTTCATTGATACCCTGGTCATTTGCACCATGACAGGACTGGTCATCATTGTCACAGGAGCCTACGCAAGCAAACCCGATGATGTGGTAGGTGCCGCCCTGACTGCGTATGCCTTCAACACCACTCTTGGCAATAGCGGCGCGTGGGTAGTCGGTTTTGGCCTGTGCCTCTTTGCGTTTTCCACGATCATCGCCTGGTCCTATTATGGCGATCGGTCTGCCCGGTTCCTGTTTGGCGAAAAGGCAGTCATGCCTTACCGCGTGGTTTATATTCTGTTAGTGGTATTTGGTGCCGCGGTTCCGCTTAAATTGGTATGGAACATTGCCGATATCACCAATATCCTGATGGCCTTGCCCAATCTCCTGAGTCTGTGGCTACTGGCAGCATTGGTAAAAGGTTTGCGCGACCAGTATTTTAAACAGATGGCTCACTGATTCTTTTGATTCAACACAACATTGACAAGAAACTATGCCGGTTGCCACATCAACCATAACCGCCAATGTCGAGGCAGCATTGTTGGAAGATGTCGGCAGCGGCGATCTCACCGCCGCCCTGGTGCCGACATCTGCCAGTGCCCGGGCAAAGGTTGTATGCAGGGAAGCTGCGATCATTTGTGGTATAGACTGGTTTAGCCAGGTCTATCAGCAGCTCCACTTTGATGGTTCTATCGACTGGCAAGTTAAGGACAGCGATGACGTACCTGCTGAAACGATCATCTGTCATATCAGCGGCAACGCCCGCATTTTATTGACCGGCGAGCGTACGGCGTTAAACTTTTTACAGACACTCTCGGGCACCGCTACCCGAACCAAACAGTATGTTGATGCCGTCGCCGGCACCAACACAAAAATACTGGATACCCGAAAAACACTTCCCGGTCTGCGAGAGGCGCAAAAATATGCGGTACACTGCGGCGGAGGCAGGAATCATCGCATGGGACTGTATGACGGTATATTGATCAAGGAAAACCATATTCGCGCAGCAGGCGGGGTCACCCAGGCATACCAGAATGCCGTTTCGCTGGCCTCGGGTATATCTTTGCTGGAAATTGAAGTAGAAACGCTGCCGGAACTGGAACAAGCTCTGGAAGCAGGCGCCAAACGTATTTTGCTGGATAATTTTTCCCTTGCTGAGCTCGAGACTGCTGTTAACCTCAGCAGAGGCAAAGCGGAATTAGAGGCCTCCGGAGGGGTGTCGTTGGCTAACATTCGGGCAATTGCCGAAACCGGTGTTGATTATATTTCGGTGGGAGACATTACCAAAAATATCCGGGCTGTTGATTTGTCCATGCAGTTTGAAACCCAATAAACGCAGTTTACCTGACATCAAGACAGCGGATACAATACTTCTGATTCAAACATGCCAACTTTTATGAAACGGTTATTACAGTTATTGCTGACAGTTTACATTGGCCTAACTGCTGCCACTCTCTGGGCCGATGATCTGAAACCGCAAATCACCACCGGGCCGGATGACAAAAACGGCCGTTACATGTTCAATATAACGCTACATAGCGCACAGGAAATCAGCGGATTACTTGAGCGGGCGGAAATGTTGAGCAAGACCACGCGCGATCTCAAGAATACCCCGGGCATTGCCCTGGTTCTGCACGGTCCCGAAATCGAGATTTTCGCCCGATCCAATTATAAAAAATACAAAGAGATTGTCGACAAAGCAGCAAAACTTGATGGCGACAGTGTTATTGATATCAAGATATGCAAAACCCAAATGGGCATAATGGGCATCAAGGAAGAGGACTTGCCCGGATTTATTGAAATTGTCCCTTATGGACCGGATGAAGAGAAAAGACTAAAAGAGGAAGGTTACGTCAGCTTATAAACCTGACGCCGAAACAACTCGTTGCTGCTTACCAATCTATCCAGAAAAAGTAATCCATCCAGATGATCCAGTTCATGCTGCACTGCACGGGCTTCGAACCCGCTACATTCGTACTCTCTCGCTTCACCTTCGGTATTCTGCGCAAACAGGGTTATGCGACTGGCGCGCAAGACATTACCCGTATAATCAGGAACTGACAAACACCCCTCGCGGCCACTTACCTGCCCCTCGGCACGAGTAATTTTCGGGTTCACAAGACACAAACGGCCGTTATTACTGGATTTGATACGCCGCTTCCTTTGCTTCGCCTGTGCCAGCATACCTGACACATCAACGATCACTATGCGCTGGAATCGGTTAACTTGTGGTGCCGCAATTCCCACCGAGGGCGGACCGCCATCCATGGTCTCCTGCAAATCGGCAACAAATTGTCTGAGATCATCATCAAACTGACTCACTTCCTCAGAGCGCTTCTTTAGGCGCACATCTGGATAAGTCAGGACTTCCAGAACCGACACAGCTACCCCATCAATGTATCAATGGGAGTAAATGTCACTTCGATTCCCCTGTTTTTGAGTTTTGATAATGCCTGTTCCAGCGGCTCCATTCCCCTGGTAGCATGGCCTTCAATAATCATAATATAAACCGGCTTGGCTTCCGTGCCAGCAACATCGGAATTAAGATCAAGAATATTCAATCCGGCATCAAATAATGCCCCGGTCACCTCGGCAACAATGCCTGCGCGATCAGCACCGTAGACGGTTATCTCTACATCCGGCATCAGATGTGAGTGAAGATGCGCTTCAATTGGGTCAATGTGCACACGCAATGACAGCGATTCCGCTGTGTCAGCTATGGCCGATTGCAACTTATCCATACCATTATTACTCTGCACCATCATCATAATAGTAAAATTACCACCCAGACGTATCATGGACGTTTCACCCAGATTAACGCCTGCCTGAAACAAGGCCGCAGTCAATCTGGCGACAATACCGGGTTGGTCGTTGCCGATAACCGTCAACATATACCATTGGGATGACACGCTACTAACCGGATTCATGGTACCACCGTTCTTTTATTACGAGATCAATCGAAGTCTGCCATCAACGCTACAACTAATGTAACGTTGAATGAAGCAGGTAAATGGTAATTACGCCGGCAGCGATTAAGCCTGCCTGCTGCAAGGTCGCAGCAAACTCAATACGCTTGTGCAGCCCGGGAATCAAATCGGCAACAGCAATATAAATAAAACTGGAAGCCGCCAGCGCCAAAACATAAGGTAATATCCCCTGGACTTCCGATAGCCAGACGTAAGCGATGATACCGCCGATTACACTGGTTATGCTGGACAACATATTATAGAGAAAGGCGCGTTTTCGATTAAAACCGCTGTGCAGCAAAATGGCGAAATCTCCTACCTCTTGCGGAATTTCATGGGTAATCACAGCAAGTGCCGTCACAATCCCCAGATGAACATCAGTCAGAAACGCAGCGGCTATTAATACACCATCAACAAAGTTGTGTATTCCATCTCCGATCAGAATCAGCTTGCCTGCGGCAACATTATGAGCGTGCTCCATATCAATGGCATGGGCTTCACACTCATGGCTGTGACAATGCCGCCATAGCACCATCTTCTCCAACAGAAAGAACATCAACAGTCCGGCCAACACGGTGGCAAAGATTTTATGTGTATCAATCAGCTCCCTCGATTCGAAAGCATGAGGTAACAGCGCCAGAAATGCCGCACCCAGCAAAGTGCCTATGGCAAAACTTACCAGACCAGGCATCATGCTCTGACTTAGCGTACGCGGTAACACCAGCAGCAACCCGGCGCCGGCAACACTCAAGACCCCGCCCAATGCTGTAAACAGGACTATCAGACCAATGACTGATTCCATCAACTAATCACCTTGAACAAAAACGATCACGCATCATACCCGATTAGTTATTTTCCTCCAGCCAAATCAGCGACGCCATGCGGCCGCATTGATTATCACGCCGGTAGGAAAAAAATCTTCCTCCTTCTTGAAATGTGCAAAAATTCCCTCCGGAGACCCGGTTCACACCCAAGCGCTGCAAACGCAATCGCGCCAAAGCATAAATATCGGCCAACCACTTTCCCTCGCTGCCAGGCTGAAATGCCCGAGCGGCCTCATCGCTGTGATCCAGAAACGCCTGTCTGACCTCCTCACCCACCTCAAAAGATAGCGGGCCGATAGCCGGGCCAAGCCAGGCCATCAGATTAGTTGTTGGAACTGCCATGGCCGCAACACCGGTTTCAATTATGCCTTGCGCCAAACCACGCCAGCCGGCATGCAGTACCGCGACACTGCTGGCCTTGTCATCGCACAAGAACACGGGCAAACAATCAGCCGTCATCACTGCACACACCACGCCCGGCTGACGACTGAAACTGCCGTCAGCACTTACACCTCGCCGGGTAACGGCGGCATCCACCACTGCCACACCGTGCACCTGATTCAACCAAACCGGTTCCGCCGGTAATCCGGCGGACTCTCCCAGTCTCTTTCGGTTGGCCAGAACAGATGCAGGGTCATCGCCTACGTGATCTGCCAAATTAAATGATTCCCACGGAGACCTGCTTACGCCACCGGCACGTGTCGTAGTCAGCGCCCGAACCCGTGCCGGTACTTGCCAGTCGGGTATTATGAACTCTGTGTGCATGGGTTCTTTTCCAGAAACATCGACCTAACCATTCTCTTGTGTATCCCGGCGCAGGCTTTCAATTAATTGTTGTAGGTCAGCGGGGATTGGACTCTGCCATTGCATTGTCTCCCCTGACTCGGGGTGCACAAGACCCAAGCGCCGGGCATGCAACGCCTGACGCTTAAAATTGCGCAACACCTGTTTTAGCTCCTCACTGCACTTTACCGGCAATTTCAAGCGGCCGCCGTACACCGGATCACCCACAAGCGGATGATGAATATAAGCCATGTGTACGCGAATCTGGTGAGTGCGGCCTGTTGCCAGATTAACCTGTACCAGGGTATGGGCACGGTATTTTTCTTCCACCCGGTAATGGGTAATGGCCGGTTTACCTTTGGTGGTCACCGTCATGCGCTTGCGGTCCTTCGGGTGACGACCGATCGGCTCATCCACAGTACCTCCCGCCACCATTTGGCCGCAAACCACTGCCAAATACTCCCGCTTAAGGCTACGGGACTGTAACTGCTCAATCAAATCCAGTCTGGCGCCTTCGGTTTTGGCCACCACTAACAGCCCGGAAGTCTCTTTATCCAGCCGA
The DNA here is from genome assembly GCA_029880755.1 of Gammaproteobacteria bacterium. Classification (GTDB taxonomy): domain Bacteria; phylum Pseudomonadota; class Gammaproteobacteria; order Acidiferrobacterales; family SZUA-150; genus JAOUNW01. The sequence goes on along the minus strand of JAOUNW010000040.1, from coordinate 271 downwards.
TGCACAATACCCGCCCGTGCCAGCGCCTGGAGCGCGGGCGCATGACTCAATAAGGCATTTAACAGTGTGCCCTGGGTATTGCCCGCACCGGGATGAACCACCAATCCTGCCGGCTTTTCGATCACCAGCAATACCTCGTCCTCATAAACCACGTTTAGGTCGATAACTTCTGGCTGCCAGCGCTCCTCGATGAGTTCAGGTACATCAATTTCCACCTGCTCGGTACCTGACATTTTATCTCGCTGGCGGGGAATTTCATTACCTATACGCA
>JAOUNW010000039.1 GCA_029880755.1 Gammaproteobacteria bacterium | reverse complement strand
TTTTCTTTCAGAAAATATTCTACGGCTTTAACATCGTGATTGGTTGTTGCCTCAATATCCTTGACGCGTTTTGCATCCTGCTCCGAAAAATGATTAACAATGTCCTCCAGGATGTCGCCAGCTTCTTTGGTAAATCGCGGGACTTCCTTTATTTGTCCGTGGTCACTTAGCATCTGCAACCATCGGATCTCAACCATCACTCGGTAGCGGATCAGGCCGTATTCACTGAAAATAGCTCTGAGCGGAGCCACTGTTTTTTCGTAGCGCCCATCTAGAGGCGATAGGGCGGTGAGACTGCTGGCGGGTAAAATTGTCGGCATCGTTGGCTTGTTCATGGATTAACCTGTGTGTGCATTTTCTCTGATTATATTGTTATTCTCGTTCGGTACGCTTTTGATTGCCTGCTCGATAATACCACCACCCAGACATAATTCGTCCTGATAAAATACAACCGACTGACCGGGGGTGATTGCGCGCTGTGGTTCGTCAAATATTACTCTAAGGCCGGCATTATCGCTTGTTTCCACCATACAAGCCTGCTCCGGTTGCCGATGCCGCGTCCTTGCTGTGCAGCGCATGGGGAGTCCGGGCTGGGATTCTGCTACCCAGCTGATATCCTGGGCGATTAATCCGTCACTGAATAGAGCAGGATGATTTTCCCCTTCCACAACCCGCAGGACGTTCTGACTGATATCTTTGTCCACGACGTACCAGGGGCCTCCCGGTCCGCCTACCCCTAAACCCTGTCGTTGGCCAATGGTATAAAACGCCAGGCCGTCGTGCCGCCCTTTGTATTCACCGTCCAGTGTTAAAATATCGCCTGGTTCTGTCGACAGGTAGCGAGCTAAAAAAAACTTAAAGCGGCGCTCTCCGATAAAACAAATCCCGGTACTGTCCTTGCGATCAAAATTGGGCAGGCCGGCGGATTTGGCGATATCCCGGATTTCATTCTTGGTCAGGGTCGTCAGCGGAAACAGGGTGTACCGCAACTCTTTTTGTCCAAGCGTATGCAGAAAATAAGTCTGGTCTTTTTCGATGTCCGCCGCCTTGGTCAGATAATAAATTCCATCTTGTTCTCGGACGCCGGCATAGTGACCCGTGGCTATCTTGTCGGCACCTAGTGATAAGGCATACTCCAGAAACACCTTGAACTTGATTTCCTTGTTACACAATACGTCCGGATTGGGAGTGCGATTGGCTCGGTATTCCGAGAGAAAATGCTGAAATACATGCTCCCAGTATTCGCTGGCGAAATTAACTGTTTTCAGGGGAATAGCCAGTTTTTCGCAGACCTGTTTCGCTTCCTGCAGATCCTTTTCAGCAGCGCAGTAGCCGTCTTCATCGTCTTCTTCCCAGTTTTTCATAAACAGGCCGGTTACCTTGTATCCCTGTCGGCGTAATAACAACCCTGCGACGGCGGAATCAACGCCCCCGGAGACCCCCAGAACCACGTGAGCGCCCTGGCTTGTGTTGTGGATTGCTGTATTTGAGTTTGATGGCATTTACGATAATTCTTTCAGGATAGACAGGGGTGCGCGCTGACCTGCCAGGTAATCATCTACACATTGCATAACCTGTGGGCTGCGGTGCATGGATTGACAGGCCCGAATTTCGTCCGGGGTCATCCAGACAGTCCGGATAATACCATCATCTAAGAGTCGATCCTGTTCCCGCTCCAGCAATTCACCGGTAAAGGCAAACCGTATATAGGTAATTGATTTCAGAGGGTGGGGCCAACGGTAAATACCGATGAGCGCCTTGGGCAGGAATTTCCAGGCGGTTTCTTCCAGAGTTTCGCGAATGACGGCCTGGGTCAGGTTTTCCCCCTGCTCCAGGTGGCCGGCAGGTTGATTGAAGACGTTTTCACCATCGCTGTTTTCCTCAACCAACAGGAATCGGCCGTTATCTTCGATAACGGCCGCGACGGTAACATGAGGTTTCCAGACCATAGATCGCCAACATATCAAACTTGGCCGGGGCCTGCATGTGCCTGCTTTTGCAGATAAAGCGTTTTCGTGGGGGGGCAGCCAGTGTAGAATCCGCGCCTGTTTTTCCAGTCCACGCAATAGGGTGAAGTCATGTCAGATTCAAAAATAACAGTTCCTCAAGACGGCCAGTGCATTTCAGTGAATCCGGATAATTCTCTTAATGTGCCGGATCAGCCCATTATCGCCTATATCGAAGGGGACGGAATCGGCATTGATATCACTCCGGTGATGCGTAAGGTAGTGGATGCGGCAGTGGAAAAGGCCTATGGTGCCAGCCGCCGTATCGCCTGGATGGAGATTTTTGCCGGGGAAAAGGCGGTTGCCACCTACGGTAGTGATGCCTGGCTGCCGGCAGAAACACTGGCAGCTATAAAGGATTACGTGATCGCCATCAAGGGCCCGTTGACCACGCCTGTGGGTGGCGGCATTCGGTCGCTAAACGTTGCACTGCGCCAGGATCTGGATCTGTATGTGTGTTTGCGGCCGGTACGTTATTTTACCGGTACTCCCAGTCCAGTAAAGGCGCCGGAAAAAACCGATATGGTTATTTTTCGGGAAAATTCTGAGGACATTTATGCCGGGATCGAGTGGGCAGCCGGTACCCCCGAAGCCAAGAAGGTCATTGCCTTTCTTGAGAAGGAAATGGGAGTCACCAAAATACGCTTTCCGGAGACTTCCGGTATAGGTATCAAGCCTGTTTCCCGGGAGGGCACGGAGCGCCTGGTGCGCAAGGCTATCCAGTATGCCATCGACAATCATCGGTCTTCGGTAACCCTGGTCCATAAGGGCAATATCATGAAATTTACCGAAGGGGGGTTCAAAAACTGGGGTTATGATCTGGCCAAGCGGGAATTCGGTGCTCAGGAAATTGATGCTGGCCCGTGGTGCCGATTGCCGCACCCCGATACCGGTGCCGAGATCGTTATTAAGGACGTGATCGCGGATGCCTTTTTGCAGCAAATTCTATTGCGCCCGGAGGAGTACAGTGTCATCGCTACATTAAATCTCAATGGCGACTATATCTCAGATGCTTTGGCTGCCCAGGTGGGTGGTATCGGTATCGCCCCGGGAGCCAATTTGTCCGATAGCGTCGCTATGTTTGAGGCCACCCACGGTACTGCCCCGAAATATGCCGGCAAAGACCAGGTTAATCCGGGATCGCTGATTTTGTCAGCAGAGATGATGTTACGTCACATGGGCTGGACGGAGGCGGCTGACCTGATTATTACGGGCATGGAAGGCGCGATTCAGGCCAAGACAGTGACCTATGACCTGGAGCGTCTGATGCAGGGCGCTACTCGCTTAAGCTGTTCCCAATTTGGTGAGGCAGTTATTCAGCATCTTCAGAGCTAAAAGGCACGACAAAAACCTGGCGCTTACCGCAGCCAGGTTTGACTTTCTCGCTAAAACCCCAAGGAATACCCCTGAGTCAGGCGATCGCTCTTTTAAGAACTGGTAGAGTTGCTGGAAGTCGCGTGAATATTGAGTGCTTGTGGGCCTTTAGGACCTTCTTTTACCTCATATTCTACTTCCTGCCCCTGTTTCAGGGTTTTATAACCTTCCATCTCAATAGCGGTGAAGTGGGCAAATACATCTGTGCCTCCTTCAGCCGGAGAAATGAAGCCATAACCCTTGTTATTGCTAAACCACTTTACTACACCATTTGGCATTCTGTTCTCCCCGTACTTATCTCCTAGTGCTCGACATAATGCAGTTCGCCGTAGGGATCTGCCGCAGTTCCCACCCTCCTGGAAGCTGCAGAAATCATTATCTTACTGTTTTTTTTGGGAAGTCAAGTTTTTGCATGTTATTTGATGTGAAAGGGGGGGTAAGTCAGTGGAAAATAGAGGAAATAGTATTTAAAGGGTTGAAAATTTCCCTACTAACCGCACAATCTCTACTATCTTCTGACGGGTTAAAAATGGTCTACGCTAAAAAGAGATAGGGAGTATGAGCGACAAGATACCACAGCATTCCGATGATCTCGTCGTACAGGAGGCTAAGCCGCAACTTAAGCGGCCGCCGCTTTATAAGGTCATACTGTTAAACGATGACTATACGACGATGGAATTTGTTGTCATTGTTTTGGAACGGTTTTTTCATAAAAGTCGTGAGCAGGCGACACAGATTATGCTGCATGTGCATACCCGGGGTCGCGGAGTATGCGGGGTATATACCCGAGAGGTTGCCGAGACCAAGGTTCAGCAGGTAATGAGCTTTGCTGAAGATAATGAGCAGCCTTTGCAATGCGCTATGGAACCTGACTGATTCTTGCACTATAAGAAATATGAGAGAGGTTGGTTTAGTTTAGATTGTTCATGTTAATGCCTGTAACCTGTTTGGAGGGTTTCTAATGTTATCGCAGGAGCTGGAGTTCTCACTAAATGCTGCTTTCCAGTCGGCACGGGAAAAACGGCACGAATACATTACAGTCGAGCATTTGCTCGCGGCCCTGCTTGATAATTCAACAGCAGTCCGTGTGTTGACCGCATGCGGTGGTAATGTTGAAGACTTACGAAAGAATATCCAGGAATTTCTGGAAGAGAACGTACCGAAGCTGCCGGAAACCAACGACAGCGATACCCAACCGACTCTTGGATTCCAGCGAGTGATTCAGCGAGCCGTTTTGCATGTGCAAGGCGCCGGCAAGAAAGAAGTTACAGGTGCCAATGTTCTCGTGGCCATTTTTGCCGAGAAAGAATCCCATGCAGTGTATTTTTTGCACAAACAAAACATCACTCGTTTTGATGTTGTGAATTTTATTTCCCATGGCATATCCAAAATGCCTGGCGACAACAATCACCAGTCCGAATTACCGGCTCCTGAAGAGGCGGAGGAGACCACCTCCTCGCCGGAGCGCAGTCCACTGGACGTTTTTACCCGTAACCTGAATGAATATGCACTGGATGGCAAGATTGATCCCCTTATCGGTCGCGATCATGAACTGGAGAGAACCATCCAGATACTTTGCCGCCGTCGTAAAAATAATCCCTTGTATGTGGGAGAGGCCGGCGTAGGCAAAACCGCATTAGCCGAGGGATTAGCGAAGCGTATTGTTGAAGGCGAGGTACCGGAAGTATTAAAGGAGTGTGTTATTTATTCACTGGACATGGGCGCCTTGCTGGCCGGCACCAAATACCGCGGCGATTTTGAGAAGCGTTTAAAGGCGGTGCTGCACCACATGAAGAAGCAGGAGCATGCCGTACTGTTTATTGATGAGATTCATACCATCATTGGTGCCGGCGCTGCTTCAGGCGGCGCGCTGGATGCATCCAATCTTCTGAAGCCCGTTCTGGGAAGCGGTGAGTTAAAGTGTATTGGCTCTACCACCTATCATGAGTATCGCGGCATCTTTGAAAAGGATCGAGCATTGTCACGCCGGTTCCAGAAAATCGATGTGATCGAGCCTACTGTCGAGGAGGCGGTGGAAATCTTGCGGGGATTGAAGTCCAAGTTCGAAGAGCATCACAAAGTTAAATATACGCTGCAGTCTTTACGTTCCGCCGTTGAGTTGTCGAGTCGCTATATCAATGACCGTTTTTTACCCGACAAGGCGATCGATGTTATTGACGAGGCTGGCGCAAGCATGCATTTGCTGCCACAGTCACGTCGTAAAAAGACTATCGGTGTTACAGAAATCGAGAATATTGTGGCAAAAATGGCGCGCATACCGGCCAAGTCAGTTTCTAAATCTGATCTTGCGGCACTTAAGACTCTTGAGCGTGACCTGAAGATGGTTGTTTTTGGTCAGGATGAAGCTATTAGTGCGCTGGCAACTTCTATCAAGCTGGCACGATCAGGATTGCGAAGTCTTGATAAGCCCATTGGATCCTATCTGTTCTCAGGTCCTACGGGTGTCGGTAAAACCGAAGTGACCCGTCAGCTGGCGCTGATTCTCGGTATTGAGCTCATCCGTTTTGATATGTCTGAGTATATGGAACGTCACACAGTCTCCAGGCTGATAGGCGCCCCTCCGGGTTATGTCGGATTTGACCAGGGCGGTTTGTTAACCGACGCTATTTCGAAGAATCCACACTCAGTGCTGTTGCTGGATGAAATCGAAAAAGCGCACCCGGATGTTTTTAACTTGCTGCTGCAAGTGATGGATCATGGCACATTAACCGATAATAACGGCCGCAAGGCGGATTTTCGAAATGTTATTGTCGTTATGACGACCAATGCCGGTGCGGAGCGCATGGGTCGTTCATCGATGGGCTTTACCAAGCAGGACCATAGCGCCGATGACATGGAAGATATCAAGAAGTTTTTCTCGCCCGAATTCCGCAACAGACTGGATGCGATTATCCGTTTCCATGCATTGGATGAAAAAACTATCGGCCATGTTGTGGATAAATTTGTACTGGAACTGGAAGAGCAGCTTTCCGATAAGCATGTCACCATTGAACTGGAGCCTAGTGCGCGACAGTGGTTGGCGGAGAACGGTTATGACGCGGCTATGGGTGCCCGGCCTATGGCAAGGTTGATTCAGGAGAAAATAAAGAAATCGCTGGCGGAAGAAATTCTGTTTGGGCGCCTGAAATCAGGGGGTCACGTGGTGATATCGTTTGAGAATGGTGACCTGGTATTTGAAATTCCTGAAGCAGTAAGCTGTTAGTTGTTTCAATAAGGAACACTCAAATCATCATCGATGCCTGGTTTGGTTAATTCGGAATTCCACCGGATCAAGGCATCGATCGGCATTCTAAATTCTAATTGAGTAGTGATCAGCGGGCGCGGAAAACGATTCGGCCTTTGGTCAGGTCGTAAGGCGTAAGTTGTACAGTCACTTTGTCCCCTGTCAGAATGCGAATGTAATGTTTGCGCATTTTCCCTGAAATATGGGCTGTGACGACATGCCCGTTATCCAGTTCTACCCGAAACAGGGTATTAGGAAGCGTCTCGACGACGGTGCCTTCCATTTCAATACTTTCTTCTTTTGCCACATTTACCTCTTGAACGTTTAATTACATACAGAATAGCTGCTAAATCCGCGGCGTATAATGCCGGATACGCCTTTGGGCGTAAAGCGTTATGGGCCGGAAACTGATTAAAGAATGGGTATTCAGGAGTTATTTGTGGTTAAGCGTCTGCCAGCTCCCGTCAATCAGGCCCTCCAGCGGCTTATAGTGTGCCTTATACGCCATTTTCTGGCAGTCCTTGATCCAGTATCCCAGGTAAAGCCAGTTCAGACCGAGTCTTTTTGACTGTTCTATTTGCCATAAAATGGCAAACACGCCCAGACCTCTGTGAGTTTCACCCGGATCGAAAAATGTATACACCGCGGACAGGCTTTCTGGTAACACGTCGGTAACGGCAACGGCCAGCAGTTGTTTGTTGCAGCGAAACTCGTAGAAGCTGGTTGTTAGAGTTCTGCTGGTAAGAAAATCGATGTACTTTTGCGGGTCAGGATCGTCCATGGTTCCGCCTCCGTGGCGTCGCGCCTGGTAACGCCGATACAGCTCAAAATGTTCTTCCTTAAATACCGGCTCTGCGGGAAATACCGTAATATCCTGATTTGTTCTGGCAATTCGTTTTTGGCTCCGGTTTGGCGTAAACAGGTTTACCGGAATTCGTACCGGTACACACTCCCGGCAAAACTGGCAGTGAGGCCGGTACACCAGATTACCGCTGCGGCGAAAGCCTATCAGAAGCAAGTCCTGATAAAGTTGTGTGCCAACACTATAGGATGGGTCGACAAACAGCGTGGTTGCTGTTTGTTTGGGTAAATAGCTGCAATTGTGCGGCAGACTAAGATAAAGTGTTGGTCGGGATTGCTGGATGCTCATAGAGTAATAATTAAATCGTCCTCAAGTTTCCAGGGGCCCATTTTATCAGGAAACTGTAGGGCCTTTTCCAGTTCATTAATAAATTGTGTCCTGCGAATATCTTTGGCGCCAAAGCGTGTCAGATGTTCGGAGGAAACCTGGCAGTCGATAATACGAAACTGCCATGCGGCAAGCTGGCGTACCGTGTAGACGAAACCCACTTTCGAGGCATTACTTGCCGTGCTGAACATGGATTCACCGAAATAAGCGCGGCCCAGGGCAACACCGTATAAACCGCCCACGAGTTTATCGTTCAACCACACCTCCGTAGAGTGGGCAAATCCCATCTCGTGTAGTCGGCAATAGGCTTCTATCATATCAGGGGTAATCCAGGTTCCTGGTTGGGCCTGGTGCTGTCGGGGCAGGGAGCATGCCTCGATCACGCTACGAAACCGAGTATCAAATGTCACTGAAAAAGTTTTTTGTTTGAGGGTTTTGCTAAGACTGTGCGATACATGTAGTTGTTTAGGAAACAATGTCGCACGTGGATCTGGTGACCACCAAAGAATCGGCTGGTCGTCACTGTACCAGGGAAAAATGCCGTGTCGGTAGGCCTCCAGCAAACGCTCGCAGCGCAGATCGCCACCGATAGCAAGCAGGCCTTCCGGTGATGCAAGATCTACCGGGGGAAACCGAAGATCCTTGGTATCTGTGTTGAGTAAAAACATAAGGCTGCGATTATGTAACTTTCCTGTAAAGAGTTTAGCCGACTTGTTTAAAGGGTGAGTGATCATTAAGCTCGGCGATCTGATGACTGATACCGTGTTTTTCCCGGTCAATGAAATCCGAGACAGCGCGATTAAATTCAGCATGATCGAGCCAGTGGGCGGAATAAACCGGTGTCGGCAAGAATCCCCGGCTTAGCTTGTGTTCACCCTGAGCGCCGGCCTCAAATCGCTGCAATCCATTTTCAATGCAATACTCAATGGCGCGATAATAGCAGGTCTCAAAATGCAGACTATGGTACATGCCATTGCTTCCCCAGTAACGGCCATATAAACAGTTGTCATCTCTGAAGTTCAGGGCGCCGGCAATTACCTCGTTGTTTTTGAATGCCAGAATCATTACGATGTTTTCCGGCATGGTCTGGCCGATGCTATAAAAAAACTCACGGTTCAGGTAGGGGATCGCCCAATGATTCTGAATGGTGGCATAGTAGAAACTATAGAAGCTGTCCCAGTGTTCGCGTGAAAGTTCGCTACCTGGAACCACCTTTACACTGATTCCTTCTTCCGCAACCTGGCGACGTTCGCGTTTTATTTTCTTTCGTTTACCGGATGACAGGCCAGCAAGAAATTCATCGAAGTTACCATAGCCATTGTTTTGCCAGTGAAACTGAAAGCTGTTGCGGGACAAATGATGCTCGGCCTCCAGTAACGGTATTTCATCGCTAGTGACAAACAACCAGTGCAGGGAGGATGCTTGTTCCTGTTTGGCGAGATCTAGCGCAGCAACAATTAATTGTTGAGAGATATCCTGTTTATTGTGATTGTTGGCGACTAACAGGCGTGGCCCGGTGACTGGTGTAAAAGGTACGGCGGCACTGAGTTTGGGGTAATAGTTGAGCCCGGCCTTGTCATAGGCATTAGCCCAGGCCCAGTCAAAAATGTATTCTCCGTAGGAGTGGGTTTTCAGGTACAAGGGTACGGCACCGATCAGCGTTTCCGAGTTTCCGGTCTGTTGATACAGGCCCAGGTGCCTGGGGCTCCATCCGGTCTTTGGGTTGACGCATCCGGTGGTTTCCAGGGCATTAAGAAATTCGTGCTTCAAAAAAGGTGTGTCGGTTCCAGTCAGCCGAGCCCAGGAGTCAGCCGGTATCTCAGCCAGAGTGTGGTGGACTTTGAGCAGCATGGCCTCATTGTACCATTGCTGATTTCAGGGATTGTTACGAGATTTTCAAGGAAAAAGAGTGGCGCCTAGGGTTTGGTCTGGTTTAGTGTGCCCGGAATCAGCAACTGAATACCGATACCGTCTCTAGTTTTACGCACCACACGGGCGGGATGAACGGGTGCTTTCCTTCCCGCAATGGGGCTTCTGACTGTAATGCCGATCTCAGTGCCAACTTCCGGTAATTCATTTTCGTCACCCAGTAGCAAGGCACCACCGTCACTGGTGTTGCCGGTATGGACAATAAGGTTGGTTTCATCGGGTAGGATAATGACGACCTCCATGGAAACGTCGGATCGTGGATATTTTCGGCGTTCTCTTTGGGGGTCTGATTCAGTGGACATGTGAAGCCATTCTTCTCGGATTTATTGCCAGAACGATTAATAACAGGCTTGGACATGGCAGTAAAGTATCCTGATTAAAGTCGCGAATGGAATTTTGATTAATGTCGCGCTTTGTCAGACAATAGCGTCATTCCAATTTGAGTCAAAATCATGAATCTGCACGAATACCAAGCGAAAAGCCTGATGGCGGACCACGGGATTCCCGTGCCGGCCGGTAAGCCGGCATTTAATGAAAAGGATGTTTTGAAAATCGCCGAGAGCCTGGGTGGCGATACCTGGGTAGTTAAGGCGCAGGTCCATGCCGGTGGCCGGGGTAAGGCCGGCGGGGTAAAGGTCGTGCAGGGTGTAGAGGCCTTAATGCAGACGGCCCGGGATATGTTTGGCAAACGTCTTGTTACCCACCAGACAGGTCCTGAAGGTCAGCCCATCGAACGTGTCTTGATTGAACAGACCTGCCGTATTGCCCGTGAGTTGTATTTGGCTTGTCTTGTTGATCGCGCACTGGAGCGTATTGTTTTTATTGCGTCTGTAGCAGGCGGTATGGATATTGAGCAAGTGGCCGCCGATCAGCCTGAAAAAATTCTCAGCATTGTTGTGGACCCGGTTACCGGTTTGCAAGGTTACCAATGCCGGGAGATCGCTTTTGCCTTGGATCTGGAAGGTAAACAGGTGAGCGAGTTGACCAAGATAATGATGGGCATCTATCGCCTGTTTACCAGTTGTGACCTCAGTCTTCTTGAAATCAACCCGCTGGTAGTCACTGAGGAGGGTGAGTTGCTGGCACTGGATGGTAAGATTAATGTCGACGAAAGTGCCTTGTATCGGCAGTTGCATATGGAATCTCTGAGAGACCCTGCACAAGAAGACCCAAGAGAACACAAAGCGCAATCCTTCGGGCTGAATTATGTCGCGCTGGATGGAAACATCGGTTGCATGGTCAATGGTGCTGGTCTGGCCATGGCCACCATGGATTTAATCAAACTCCACGGCGGACTACCGGCGAATTTTCTTGATGTAGGCGGTGGTACAACGGCTGAACGTGTCGCCGAGGCACTGAAGATTATTTTGTCTGATGATAAAGTGAAGGCGGTTCTGGTCAATATTTTTGGCGGTATCGTTCGTTGCGATTTAATCGCCGAGGGTATTGTTACGGCAGTTCAGGAGATTCACACTGCGGTTCCGATTATTGTCAGGCTGGAAGGAACCAATGTGGACAAGGGACGTGAGCTGCTGAAGACAAGTGGCCTAAAGATTATCGCTGCAACAGATCTCGCCGATGCAGCCAAACAGGCTGTCGCTTCCGTCAAATAAAATCTCTGGATAAAAATAACAATGAGTATTCTGGTCAATAAAAACACGCGGGTGATCTGTCAGGGGTTTACCGGAAAACAGGGCACATTCCATTCGGAACAGGCTATTGCCTATGGAACTCGCTTGGTCGGGGGCGTCACACCGGGCAAGGGCGGACAGAAACATCTGGATTTGCCTGTATTTAATACAGTCAAGGACGCCGTTGCCCAAACGGGAGCAGAGGCCACAATGATTTACGTGCCTGCTGCCTATGCCGCCGATTCCATTCTGGAAGCCGCATCGGCGGGCATAAAAGTGATTGTCTGTATTACAGAAGGTATTCCGGTGCAGGACATGTTGAAGGTGAAGGCGGCGCTGAAGCAGTATGATACCAGTCTTATTGGGCCCAATTGCCCCGGTATTATTACGCCAGGTGAGTGTAAGATTGGTATTATGCCCGGCATGATTCATCAGGCAGGTTCAGTGGGGATCGTGTCCCGTTCCGGTACCCTGACCTACGAGGCGGTTCATCAGACCACTCATGCAGGACTGGGTCAGAGCACCTGCGTCGGTATTGGCGGTGATCCTATTCATGGTCTGGGATTCATCGAGTGCCTGGCCTTGTTTGAGCAGGACCCGCAAACCAAAGGGATTGTTATGGTAGGTGAAATCGGTGGTCAGGACGAGGAAAAGGCGGCGCAATATATAAAAGAGAATGTTAGCAAACCGGTAGTGGGTTATATCGCCGGTGTCACAGCACCCAAAGGAAAACGCATGGGACATGCCGGTGCCGTTATCGCCGGCGGCAAAGGAACTGCGGATGAGAAATACCAGGCGCTGGAGCAGGCAGGTGTTCATACTGTTCGTTCTCCCGCCGAAATCGGTCAACGCATGTCAGAAGTAATGGGCTAAATCATGAGTACCCGCCTGCGTATTGCGCTAGGCCAACTTAATCTGATGGTGGGCGCCCTGGAATCCAATGTTGATAGAATGTTGGCGGCAGCGGTTCATGCCCGAGATAAACTCAGTGCTGACCTGATCGTGTTTCCAGAGCTGGCGATTACCGGCTATCCGCCGGAAGACTTGTTATTAAGACCCGGATTTTATACGCGTGCCGCCAGGGCATTGGAGCGTATGGCTGAATCAACTCAGGGTATCGATGTGGTTGTGGGTCACCCGTGGCAACAGGACGGTAATCATTATAATGCTGCCTCATTATTGCGTGACGGAAAACGCGTGACCACTTATTTCAAAATGCTGTTACCAAATTACGGCGTGTTTGATGAAAAGCGTTACTTTGACTCCGGGCAGGATCCCTGTGTTATCGAGGTTAAGGGACTGCATCTTGGTTTGACAATATGTGAAGATATTTGGGAATCAGCGCCGGTGACAAAATCGGTGCAAGCAGGTGCCCGGCTTATTCTTAATCTTAACGCATCCCCTTTTCACATAGGCAAGATGCAGGAGCGCGAACGGGTAGTGCGTGACCACGTGGCGCGCCACCGCGTGCCGCTGGCGTATGTCAATCTGGTGGGCGGTCAGGACGAGCTGGTTTTTGACGGTGGTTCTTTTGTAATGGATGCTAGCGGCGAGATCGTATCTCGGTCCGAATCTTACGGGGAACAGACCAGCGTCATCGATGTTGCGACTGATCAATCCTCGACGACGATTGCCGGCGACATCGCGCCGGCACTTTCCAGTGATGCCAGTATCTATCAGGCGGTGGTGCTGGGCGTGCGTGATTATGTCACCAAAAACGGATTTCCGGGTGTTGTTTTGGGTCTGTCCGGTGGTGTCGATTCGGCGCTGACTCTCGCTATGGCGGTGGACGCATTGGGTGCGCAGGCAGTGGAAGCGGTGATGATGCCATCACGTTATACCTCTTCTATGAGTGTTGAGGATGCACAGAGTCTTGCCGCTGCTTTGGGTGTTACAAGTCGTACCATTTCTATCGAGCCCATGTATCAGGCCTTTTTGGAGGCGCTAAAGCCCGAGTTCGCGGGTTTGCCTCAGGATGCTACGGAAGAAAATATTCAGGCAAGGGTTCGTGGCATTATTCTTATGGCTATATCCAATAAAACAGGCAAGATGGTGCTGACTACAGGAAATAAAAGTGAAATGGCGGTGGGATATGCCACACTCTACGGTGATATGGCGGGGGGATTCGCCGCCATAAAGGACTTATCCAAAACCATGGTGTATCGTTTGGCGGCCTACCGTAACGCGTTATCACCCGTGATCCCGGAAAGAATTATTACCCGCCCGCCCTCAGCGGAGTTGGCGGAGAACCAGAAAGACCAGGACACCCTGCCGCCCTATGACATACTGGATCCGGTACTTGAGGCCTATATTGAGCGTGATTTATGCGCCCAGGACATTATTGATCAGGGATTTCCCGCAGAGATAGTGGAAAAGGTGGTAGCCATGGTGGATCGGAATGAATATAAGAGGCGCCAGGCGGCCCCCGGGGTGCGTATTACAAAACGTGCGTTTGGCCGCGATCGCCGTTATCCTATCACCTCGGCTTTTGGTAAGAAAAATGCCTAGCAAGAGCATGTTATACTGCTGCTGGCCGATAAATCAGGCCGTGATGAATATTTTCCATTTATAACCAATAGAAAAGAGCACACGATGAAAAAGATCGAAGCCATTATTAAACCATTCAAACTGGATGACGTTCGGGAAGCGCTTTCCGAGGTCGGTGTCAGTGGCCTGACAGTAACAGAAGTAAAGGGGTTTGGCCGACAGAAAGGCCATACCGAGTTATACCGTGGAGCGGAGTACGTGGTCGACTTTTTGCCCAAGGTCAAGATTGAACTGGTGGTTGGGGAGGATCGTGTTGATCAATGTATTGAGGCCATAACCGGCGCCGCGCGCACAGGCCGTATCGGTGACGGAAAAATATTTATTTCATCGGTGGAGAAAGTGGTGCGTATTCGCACCGGCGAGCTGGATGCGGACGCTATTTAGTCAGGTTTGTCGGCATCTTTCTCGGCTTTGTTGGCTTTTACCTTGAGCTTGTTAAATTCGTCAATGTAATGACTCTCGGGGAAATTCTGAATCAGGACCCGTAATGAATCTTCGGCAAGTTTGCTTACTCCCATGTGTTTGTATGACATGGCCTGAATGCCTAGCGCATCTTCAGCCGCCCGCGTTTTCTGAAAATTGTTTAATACATACTTGCAGCGATTGATGGCGGCAACAAAGGCCTCTCGCTCGAAGTAAAAACGGGCAACCTTGACTTCGTATTGCGCCAGGGCGTCAAAGAGATAGGTCATGCGTTGTCTTGCGTCTTTCGCGTATGGGCTGTTGGGGAAACGTGTCACCAGTTCTTTAAACGCCTCGTGGGCCTCGCGTGCCGCCCGGGTGTCCCGGTCTGATTCGGTGATCTTGGCGCCAAACAAATTCGCTAACGGATTGCTTCTGTTCTGGAAATTGACCAGGCCTTTTAAGTAATAGGCATAGTCCACATTGGGATGTGTCGGGTGCATGCGGATGAAGCGATCGGCAGATGAAATCGCCAGGGCGGGTTCATCATTTTTGTAATAGGCATAGGCAATTTCAAGTTGCGCCTGTTCGGCGTAGCGCCCGTAAGGGAATCGCGCTTCCAGCGTTTCATATTGCTTGATCGCAGTTTCATAATTGCCGGTGGCCATGGCTTCCTTGGCCTCGGCATAAAATCGTTGTGGTGACCAGTCTTTGGTGGGATCTTTGTCGGCAGAACTACAACCCGAGACTAGAGCAATGGCGCTAAGCGTTATAATAGACC
>JAOUNW010000216.1 GCA_029880755.1 Gammaproteobacteria bacterium | reverse complement strand
CTGGATTAAATTCTTAGGAAAAAGAATATTATGAAGCAGTTCTTTTTTGGCCCAGCGTTATCCCTGGTTTGTTTATTCAATATTTTGGTGGACGCGTCTGCCGCTGATTTAACTTCAGACGCTGGAGAAATTACGGTAACCGGTACCCGTGAAAAAACCATCAAGGCGGAAACTGCGGAATCCTCCGACGTGATAGAGAAAAATGAAGTTCGCGATACAAGGCCAGCGCATCCTTCAGAAATTACCAGCCAGGTACCAGGTGCGCATATCAGTGTTACGGGAGGCGAGGGGCATCAGACAGCGATCCGTCAGCCTATTTCCACGTCACCGTTATATTTGTATCTGGAAGATGGTATACCCAGCCGGTCTACCGGGTTCTTTAATCATAATGCCTTGTATGAACTCAATCTTCCCCAGGCCGAGAGCATTGAGATCACCAAGGGTCCGGGCACCGCATTATATGGCAGCGATGCAATCGGTGGGATCATCAATGTCATGACGCGCCCTGCACCGCTGAAACCCGAAGCTGAAGTGAATCTTGAAACCGGTGAGTATGGATGGCGGCGCATGCTGATCAGCGGTGGAAATACTCGGGAGGATGACGGCGTTCGCGCTGAGGCAAATCTTACGCATACTGACGGTTGGCGGGAGGCTACAGATTATGACCGCCAGGCCGGTACCGTGCGCTGGGACAGTACGTTAACCAATGGCGCCACAATCAAGACGCTGTTATCGGGTTCAAGCATTGACCAGCAAACCGCCGGTTCATCGCGCCTTTTAAAAGATGACTACGAAAATAATCCGACGTTAAACTACACACCTATTTCCTACCGTCAGGTGGACGCCCTGCGTTTGTCTGTCGCCTACGAAAAAGAAGGCGCCGATTCTCTGGTAAGTATTGTGCCTTATGTCCGCAGTAATGCCATGGAGTATATGCCCAACTGGTCGTTTTCCTATGATCCAAAAATTTCGAATACGGAAAATGCTTCTTGCGGTTTGTTGCTGAAATACAGGAAGGATTTTGATCCTCTGCGTACACGGATTGTACTGGGTCTGGACGCAGACTATAGCCCGGGACAGAAACTGGAGAAGAGTATAGATGCTGTATTGGTAGGTCGAACCTATACATCTTATACCGAAACGCAGACAATATATGACTATGATGTCACTTTTACCGGCACATCGCCTTACCTGCACGTGGAGACATCGCCTGTCGAAAAACTGCGAATTGCCGCTGGTGTGCGCTATGACAGGATGGAATATGACTATGACAATCACCTGGCCGATACTCCTATTGTAGTGAACCCGGCCAGTACAGCATTTCCAGTCACCTATAATCATCCCGTTGACAGCCGTGTAGACTATTCCCATCTCAGTCCAAAGCTCGGTGCGGCCTATGTCTTTTCAGAAGCATTGAATGGTTTTGTCTCTTACCGCCACGCGTTCCGTGTGCCGTCCGAAGGGCAATTGTTCAGTCCCGGTAAAGCCACCAGTTCACTGGAGCTGGAACCTGTGAAAGTGGACAGCTACGAACTGGGGGTGCGCGGCAAATCTGGCGAGCAAGTGAGTTATGAAGTTTCTGTTTATCATATGGTTAAGGAGGACGATATCCTCACTTATAAATATCCCGACAATTCCAGAGAGGTCATGAACGCCGGTGAAACGCTTCACCGTGGTGTGGAGGCGGGAGTGCATTTTGGGATAGGCAAAGAAGTCAGTTTGAGTATCGCCGCATCGTATGCAAAACATACTTATGAATTATGGCAACCAGACAGCACAACGGATTTAAGTGGCAAGGAAATGGAATCTGCCCCGCGACTACTGGCAAATACCCGCTTGCATTACAGGCCGGCATTGCTCAAGGGTGGCCGTTTGACTCTTGAGTGGGAACGCCTGGGCAGTTACTGGATGGATCAGGAGAACACTTATGAATATGACGGTCACGATTTATATCATTTGCGTATTAACTATCCCGTTAATAAGGCCTGGGAGTTTTATGGCAGGATCATGAATATTGTCGACGAGCGTTATGCGACCGCTGCTTCGTACAACACCACTGGAGATTTGTTCGAATATGCCCCTGGTATGCCGCGCACATTTTATGCCGGCGTGAATTACAACTTCCGGTAGCCGTAGACAAAAACAGATGAACCTCGGGAATACCAAAGCTAGTGTAGCTGTAACGGTTTTCTTGCTGATGCTTGGCGCCTGTCAGTCTTCCGGTCCGGTACATAAACACCATGGTAATGACGTCTTGCCCGCAGAGTGTGAGCGGGCCGATGCGCTACCAAGTGTACGTTGTGCCAGTGCCGCCAGTGCCAGATTTGGGCCAGACGGCAGACTTTGGCTGGTGTGGGCGCAGGCGGGCCACGTCTACGTGAGTTCTTCCAGCGATCAAGGTAAGACCTTCAAATCTACTGCCATGGTGAATAAAAAACCGGAAGCCATTGCCGCTAAAGGGGAGAACCGGCCAAAAATTGTTATCAGCCGCGAGCAAAGGGTATTTGTCTCCTGGACACAGAAAACCAAGGCGCGTTACTCGGGCCATATACGCTTCAGTTATTCCAGCAATGGCAAGGAATTTTCCAAACCAGTCACAATCAATGATCACCTTGCTGAAACCAGCCACCGTTTTGACAGTCTGGGTATAAGCGAGCGGGGGGAAATTTTTGTTACCTGGTTGGATAAACGAGACCGTATGGAAGCGGAGGCGGCGGGGCAAACCTATGTCGGGGCGGCCTTGTATTATGCTGTGTCCCACGATGGCGGCAAGT
>JAOUNW010000038.1 GCA_029880755.1 Gammaproteobacteria bacterium | reverse complement strand
CTATTGTTTGGCGTCTATGAGGAAATGCGGCCTCTTTATCTCCAGTGGGGTCTCGATATTCCGGCAGCTAATGGTGACGATACATGGGAGCTGCCAGTTCCCGCAACTTATGTTATCGATTCATCAGGCAGGGTACATACGGCATTCGTGGAAAAGGATTACACAAAACGCATGGAACCATCAGATATTGTCAAAGCATTGAAATCACTTTAATTCACTAGTCTTTCTATTGAAGGTGCGGTCATGAAAAAGGTCATAAACATTAACGGCAAATCACTGGAAATCCAGACAAGCGATGCCGCAGACAATGCTTTGGCAAAAAAGAGTGGGATATTGGTGGCAGAAATGGAACTGTTATTCAGTTGCCTGGTGGCAAAACGGGTCAGATTTCTGACAGATTCTCGGAATTCTGACGATATTCAGATTACCGATAATCTTGGAATTCGATTCAAGGCTACCGTGACGGAAAGTTGCGAAATAGCAGATAGCGAAGATCTTGAAATTAAATCTTATCCGGTGCCCCACGGCGAACGCTACATTCCGCATTGGCTGGAAATCGATTATCGAGCCGGACAATGGATAGGTGAATTTGGTTACTCACGTTAATCATATTTCTTAATCTATTTCGGCAATGCCCATTGTGGAACGTAGCACCATCCATATCGAAGCGCTCGATCCACGTCCCGGTAATTCGGATAGAAGTTTTTTACCAGACTCCAATATGCTCTGGAATGATTGAGATGAACTGTATGGCATAGTTCATGAATTAATACATAACGAACTATATCAGGAGGAAGAAACATTAGGGCCCGATTAAGATTAATGTCACACCGAGAGGAACAACTACCCCAGCGGGTCTTTTGCGCTCTAATGCTTACCCGGCGAAACGGTAATCCGATTTCCTCGCTAACGCTGTGAAGCATTGACCCAAGGCGGTTTTTTGCGTTCCTGGTTAACCAGGAACGCAAAAGCTTAATCATCGCCACCTCGTCAACCGCCTTTACCAAAAGGGATGACTGCCGACCGGTGACGCGATTGGCATCCGAGACAACACAGCTTACAGTCCACGTCTCCCCAAACGGCAAAAATCGTATCGTCGTAGGCAAACTGTCATTATCGCCTTGATGCTGATAACGGCGATCCTGTATATCCGCCAAAGTACCTTCCAGCCACTGCCGGTGCTTTTCCAGAAACTCCGGCACCAGAGAGCAATTAAACCCAACAGGCACCACGATTTCCACCTGGCCGGCAGGGCTTACCGACAGCCTGGCACACCTGGCCTTGCGACTGGTACGCACTTTATAATCTGGCAACTGGATATCTGACATCACCGGCCATTTTCAGGGCTTACCCATAATTGTCAACCACGTTTTCTCCGGGATCAGTATGAATCCTCGCCCAGGGGCACTCGAATTTCAAAGGCTAATAAGGTATAAAAGCCGGTCTATTGATATCGTTAAACACTGTAAATTAAAGACACCATGAAATACAAAACCGACGACCTACGGATACTGGGGATCACCGAAGTCCTGCCGCCGGACCAGCTTCACGCGGAATTCCCTATCAGTGAAGACGGGTCTCGCATCATTTCAGAAACACGACAGGCGATCCACGACATTCTCCATGGCGAGGATGACCGCCTGCTGGTGATTATCGGCCCATGCTCAATTCATGACACGGAAGCCGCCAGGGAGTACGCCGCTCGCCTGAAGGAAATGCGTGAAGCCCTATCCGGCGACCTGGTTATCGTTATGCGCGTCTATTTCGAGAAGCCCCGCACTATCGTCGGCTGGAAGGGATTAATCAATGACCCTAATCTGGATAACAGCTATGAAATTAATAAGGGTTTGCGTTTGGCTCGCAGCCTGTTGGTGGACCTTAATAACATGGGTATTCCTGCCGCGACGGAATATCTGGATCTGATCACGCCTCAGTACCTGGCTGACCTCATTAGCTGGGGTGCCATAGGCGCGAGAACAACCGAAAGTCAGGTCCACCGGGAATTGGCATCGGGTGTGTCATCACCTGTCGGATTTAAAAATGGTACTGACGGATCGCTAAAAATTGCGGTGGACGCCATTAATGCGGCAAGTCGACCTCATAGTTTTTTATCTCTGACCAAGGCAGGGCACTCAGCTATCTTCGCTACATCAGGCAATGAGGACTGCCACATTATCCTCAGAGGCGGCAAAACTCCAAACTATGACAAAGCAAGCATTGATTGGGCTACCGAAGAACTAAAAGCCGCCGGACTACCGGCACGGGTTATGATCGATTTTAGCCATGCCAACAGTGAAAAAAAATACGAGCGTCAAATTGATGTGGGCCATGCTGTTGCCGACCAAATTGCTCAAGGCAATGACAGCATTATAGGTGTCATGATTGAAAGCCACTTGATCGCAGGACGCCAGGATGTGATACCGGGCAAGAAATTGGTTTACGGTCAGAGCATCACCGACGCCTGTATCGGCTGGGATGAAAGTGCAAATCTGCTACAGGAACTTGCTCAAGCGGTGAAGAAGCGGCGCAAAAAAAATGACGCCATGAAAAAGAAAGCTGTTCCAGAAGAAGACGAATAGAAATTCTATATTTTAAACACCAAGACACTGATTCCCGAACAAGGAGTCAGTGTCAGACAAGCTTCTCGCATTACATAATAGCCTGATGAATGACCTGGCGCAGTGCCGCCACGGTATCACCATCATAATCCTCAAACATTAACCCGGCACCGGTATCTCCTGTGTGAACAACCCGGGCGGACAGCTTGTGATAATTGACTTCCTTCCCGTCATTGGTCAAAAAACCTAACAGTACCGGAAACTCGGAATTGGGAATTAGCGGAATGGTATCGATAAAGACACCACCAATACTGACATTCTGGATCTCGACCTGAACTGGGACATCGCGCCCATCATATAATGTCGCATCCAGAGCAACAGGCCGTCTGACACTCCAACGATGATGCGTATATTTAGCGGTTTCCATAGCATTTACCTCCTAACAACCAGGTGATTGTTGGCGATCTTCCCGCTACGCGTCCTTGCCTCTCCCGGATACCCCCTTAACATCTCCCCCGATCCGGTCGATACGGCGATCGATAATTACGACTGATGCTAATCGCTACGATACCCCAATTTAAAGGGTATTCCAATGACAATCTTGGTCTCATCGATTCTTAAGCCAAGCACTAGTCTTCAATTAAGTCATTGTATTAAGTGAAGATAATTAGTAAGACTGACTCGAAAACGATACCTGATATCCGGTAAATTTACGGACATTCAAAACACCCTTATCTAGAATCAGGTATTGCCCCTTCATGCCTAACAGTACTCCCGATACAGACGGTGTTTTATCAAGGCTCAACGAAACCACTTTCCCGGGATAGGCCTGCACTGGAAAGCGAATTTCCGTTACTGTGGCGTCTGTCTCAGGCTTTAGACTGTCTTTCCCATAGCGGCCCCGCAACGCTTCGATATCATCTCGGCACTGCTTAAGTAATTTATCCCGAAAATCGGCCAAATCGATGGCCTCCGGCTGCCCCTGAAGCATTTTTCGCCAATTGGTTCGATCGCTGACATGCTGTTTTAGAACAACCTCCACCAGTCCGGCAATTCGCCTATTGCCCGCAGCCAGAATTGGCACGGCCTGAACGGCCCCTTGATCCAGCCATCGAGCGGGAATCTGACCGCTGCGGGTAATGCCCACCTTGACACCAGACGAGTTTGCCAAATAAACGTGATGCTTTCGAAAACAATTCTTTTCACCCCATTCGGGTTCACGGCAACTGCCCAGATGAAAATGGCATTGCTCTGGCCTCACAAGACATATGTCGCACCGGGCCAAAGAACGCACACAGGGAAAGCAATATCCTTGATTAAAACTCTTGGCGGTCTCGCAGCCACATGCAATGCAGTGAATAACACCATGGTAATCCAGCGTTATCTGCTGTCCCAACATTGGGTTTAATGAGATTCGCTGCCCAGATAGGGATAAATGGTATTCCACGATATCGGGCGATAGCGAGGTCTCCATTTTTTCCAGTTGCCCTGTCAATACCACCGCCATACCTCGTTACTAATGAACGCATTAAGTTGATGCCACTTATCCGGCGCCCGCCATCGAATATCGACAGCCGCCATCAAGTGTATTGGCCAGCACCTATAATCCAGATATCGATTTCTATCATGACCTTATTAGGAACCTGAATTCATGGACACCAATATTCTCAGACTACTTTGCGATGCTACCAATAACAATTTGAGGATCATAGTTCGTTATGAAAATCAAACCAGCATAAGGGTGCTTGAGCCTCATGTAATATATTCTGAAGACGATGGCACATTGCTGGCGGACTGCTATCAGGTGCGAGGCCATACCAGAGAGATGCAAACCAATGGCTTCTGGAAAACGCTGCAACTCAATAAAATTAATTCTGTGTTTATTTTGAACAAAAAATTTATTGCCCGAACAAATCAGGGATTCTCTCCCAATCAGCCCAAATACCTTAACAACCTCATTGCCATGACCAGACTACCGATATTGCCTAATACCGGTAGTCCACAAACCACAAATCAAACATCGCTGTTCACCCAGGCCCGCAAACTCTGGTGGGACCTGGGAAGCCGTATCGATCGAGTCTTGTCAGATCGAGATTGGACTCCAAAGAACTGAGGTCAGCTCGAGTTTTTTAGTCTTCTTTCCTGAGCCAAGACCGAATAGCAAGATATTTGGTAATAATATTCCCAGTCTTCCTGAGCCGTTAAATTCCTATAATAAATAGTCGACACAAGCGGACTTTCCGTAGTATATAATTACCCCAACAGGCAATAAACAGGGGTAACCAATGGCAACTGATGTTGAAGATCTCACCGTCGACTACGAAGAAGATGGGATGCTGGTCTCAAAACAGCTTGATAAAATCATCCTAACCAAAGGCGCTTGGTCTACTATTATTTTCCGGTATCAGGACTGGGATAGAAAGAAAGAACAATATGGCCCGGATAAATACAGTATTCGCCGATATCAGAAGCGAAATGGTGAATACAAGCAAAAATCTAAATTTAATATCTCCAGCGCCGATCAGGCTGGTAAGATTATTGATGCCCTGCAAACCTGGCTGAAGGATACGGAAGAGAAGAAAGAAAAGGAATAAATAAACTTTCTTCCCTCCTCTCAAATCAAACAGGGCGGCACATGGCCGCCCTGTTTCCTGTTCGTGATAAGGAAAAGAGTTACAATAATCGCCTTGCCTTAGTCGTCATCGTCTCTGCCCCTCTTTTTACCACTATTACCTTTTGAGTTACCATTACCCTTCTTCGCCTGCCCTGGAGGATATTTTTTCTTATGTTTACTGTGCTCATAGTAAGGCTTGTCGATATCCATATCCAGGGTCACATGTTCTGATCCCAGGCTAACTCTAATCTGATTAGGCAAGGTGGCGGTCATTGTCCAGCGGCTGCCTGACAAATAAAAATAGACCTTTCTATCAATATCAAAATAGACCTCCGCAGATGGATAATAATGGTAGCGATGCTTGGCGCGATAACCGTGCGCCGGTGCATGCGCCGGTGGACCCTCACGTTTTTGCGCTTCTGGGTAACTGTGCTCCCGGTCGTGGCTGTCATGGTGATCCCCCCAAGTAATGCCAACTCCACCACCGGTTGCTCTGCAGGCCGAGACCGCCAGCGCTATAGCAAACACACATATTATTTGACCTAATTTTCGTTCAGTAATCCTCATTCAGCGCCTCTTATCGATTCGTCAGTTCACTAAACAAAATTATGGCTGATAATATTGGGAAATCCAGAGCATTAGCTAAAATCCCTACGGTATAAACAAGCTAATCCCTGAAATTCACATATTGCATAGGCAGGCTTATATCAGTCTCTTTTAAAAAAGCTATTACTTGCTGCAAATCATCCTTCTTTTTTCCGGTGACCCGGACCTGTTCCCCCTGTATTGCTGCCTGAACCTTCAACTTACTGTCCTTTACCAGCTTTACAATCTTTTTAGCTAATTCTTTATCAATACCCTGTTGCAATTTTATTTTTTGCAAAGCACGTTTTCCGCTCATTGATGGCTCCTGCGCATCCAGGCATCCCAGCTCGATACCACGTTTGGCCATTTTGTTATAAAGAATATCGAGCATTTGCTCCAACTGAAACTCTGTTTCCGCTTCCAGACCAACTACATTATCCTTCAATTCAATTTTTGCATCAGACCCCTTAAAATCATAACGGTTCCCGACCTCACGATTTACCTGATCCAGGGCATTGGTCAATTCATGCATGTCTATTTCGGACACGATATCAAATGATGGCATAAATACTCCCCGTATTAGGTGCTGAGTTGAACATGGAATTTTCTCTTAAGAGTATTGATTCTTTCCAAAGAAACATCAGGCAGGTCGTTACTGTCATTTTTTTCCCGCTGCAATTGTTTAAGAACCAGGCTGATTTTCCTTGAAAGCGGCATATTCTTGATTTCATATTCCCTCTTACTGGCTTCTGACCGATCGCTCACTTGCTCCAGGTACACCAATTCTACTGGTTTCCGGCTACGTGTATAACGGGCCCCTTTGACACCGCTATTATGCTCCAGGAGCCGTCGATGAATATCCGTAGTGATACCAGCATATAGACTGCCATCGCTGCAATATAAAATATAAACGTACCAGTTTCTGAGTGTGCTCATGGATAACTAGCAGCAGGACCTTCCTTTAGCTGGCTTCACCGCCTCGATATTGGCTGACAACACATAATCCTCAACCCCCTTTCCAGGCGCCCAATCCTTTATAAACTCTCGGGACTCATCTTTCGGTGTAATCATAATATTAATGAAGCCAGCATCGGCCAGATAGGTATCGAGCTCCGCAATCTGCGAGGCCCCCGCCACACACCCGGAATAAAGCTGCAAATCATTTTTTATTACATCAGGCAATTCGGTGCTGGCCACTACATCTGATATCGCAATACGACCACCCGGTTTGAGCACCCTGAAGGCCTCCCTGAATACTTGCCCTTTGTCCGGAGACAGATTGATCACACAATTTGAAATAATAACATCCACGCTATTATCTTCCACTGGCAGATGCTCTATTTCTCCCAACCGAAACTGTACATTGGAAAAGTTTCCTTTTTCGGCGTTGGCTCGTGCCTTGCTAATCATATCTGGCGTCATATCCACACCAATAACTCTTCCCTGTAATCCGGTCTCCCTTGCCGCCAGAAAAGCATCAAAGCCTCCACCGCTACCTAGATCCAGAACCACTTCACCCGCTTTAATGCTTGCTATCGCTCTCGGATTACCACAGCCAAGCCCCATATCGGCGCCCTGCGGTACATTTTTAATATCATCGTCCGAATAACCGAACCTGGTTGAAAGCACAGAATTAATATCTGCCGAAACCCCGCAACAACTGCTCTCGATCCCGCAACAGCGTTGTTCGTCGCTCGCCACCGCCACTTCGGCATAGCTCTTGCGCACATTCTGTCGAATCTGGTCGGCCTTTTTCTGGTCCATAGGAAATGCTCTCTAATATCTAATGTGATTAACAACCGTAGAAATGTAGCCGAATTATAAGGGCTGGCTTATCGTCAAAGCAATGGCGAGAATCTATCAGGAATTTTAGGTATTGCCGTCTTTAATTGTCCTGAACCCAGGCAACGGCGTGGGTAATTCCAGCTCAGGTCTGCCTACAAGATTGCCCTGAAAATAATCCACGCCCAGTTCCTTGAGTATTTTATGTGAGCGCTTATCCTGCACAAACTCAGCGATAGTTTTCTTTTTCAAGGTTCTGGCAATCTGCACAATAGACCTGACCATTGTCTGGTCTACCGTGTCTTCCGATAAGTTCTCGACAAATGTACCGTCAATTTTTATGTAATCAATAGGAAGATGTTTAATATAACTAAATGAACTGAAACCAGCCCCGAAATCATCAAGCGCAAAACGGCATCCGAGCGCCTGGATGTTCCTAATAATCATTTTTGCCTTAGACAAATGCCGTATAGCCGTCTGCTCGGTTATCTCAAATACGACTTGAGAACCGGGCAATTGATAGCTATCCAGTTTCTCCCGTATTGTTTTTACAAATTTCGGGTCCTCAAACATCTGACCGGAGATATTTATGGAGAAGGTGATTTCCCTGCCAATAGCAAAATACTCAGCGAGTATCTCCAACGCTCTATTTACTACCCAACGATCAAGTTCTAACATTAATCCAAAGCGTTCGGCAGCAGGCAAAAAAGCGCCGGGCAATATCAGCTCCCCATCGCGGGGTAACCTTAACAATACCTCGTAGTACTCATGGCTTTCCTGATTGATCCCAATAATAGGCTGATAGCAGAATACAAATTTGTCTTGGGTAATGGCTTCCCGTATCACCTGCGACCAACTCATATCGGCTGCCATTTTATTCTTGTCGTCTTCCTCGATTTCGTATATGTGGTAGCGATTTCTTCCGCGTAACTTCGCCTGATGACATGCCATATCCGCCTGCGCGAGTAAGTCATGGGCATTGAATCTGTGGGAATCAATCATGGTGATACCAACGCTGCAATAGACGTTTAGTGACTGTTCACCGGCAACAAATTTTATGTCCTGCAACATCTGTAATATGGATTTCGCTACGCCCTCTGCCGCTTTTCTATCCACATCTCGGGCCAGGACTGTAAACTCATCGCCACCAAACCGCGCTATCACATCCTGATCACGCATTCTCCCCTGAAGCGCCTCGGCTACCTGGATCAGTAGCCGATCTCCTGCGGCATGACCTAATGTGTCATTAATATACTTAAACTGATCTAGGTCGATAAACAACAGGGCGCTGGGTTTGACCTGTCCTTCTGATAGCGCTAATTCGCGATCAAGCTCTCTAGCGAAATAACTCCGATTTACCAGACCAGTCAACGAGTCATGATCAGCCATATTCCTTAACGTTTCATCTCTCATCCTAACGGCACTGATGGTTGCATTGAGTGCGCGGCTTATAGCGGCAATCTCCTCATCACCTGTACTCTCCACCTGGACACTGGTATCCCCTTCCGCCAGGCGGTCCAGAGGTATCTTCAAATTGGCCAAGGGAGCCAAAGCATTTAATATCAGGCGCCGACCAACAACGAGGGATACTATAATTAGGGCTGCAACAGCAACACTGCCAAGAAAAATACTCTTAACAAGTTTATCGGTATATTGCTGTTTATCCAGACCCAGATCGATGTAGCCAATGATCTTTATTGTTTCGTCCATTGCCTTATTCGGATCATAATTCATGATGTCGTCTGCCGACATCGATTTTATCCAGACAGGAGAAATTACTCTCAATACGCCATCCACGCTGTCACGATCAAATATGATAGGTCGCTTCCCCTCCTGCCATGTGGCAAGGCCCGCTATCTGATAATCAGATATCGTTGGCACTTCCATCTGTCTATGGTGTCTTGTGTCATGGTCAAACAACAAATTTTTCCCATCAGGACCGTAGAAATGAATAAACGATATTTCCGGATAAGCTTTTAAATACCTTTCTATTGCTTGAATACGTTTTTGTTTTTTAGGGCTCGCGTATATGGGGGTTCCCAGCGAATCTACTTCTTCTATCCATCTGGCTGATTGTATTTTCAGGCCATCCTCAATAAGATAATCCGAGCTGACCCATAATCCCAAAACTGCAAATAAATAGACGGCTATTGCCCAGACAAGATGCAGTGCCAATATTCGCCTGACAAGGCTTTGCTTTTTTCTAAAGCAACTTATCAGGTCCTTCCACGACGAAGAAAAAATTAACCACAGTTTGTCTGCAAGGTTTTTATATAAATCAAGGCGCATAGATCAACCTCTGCAGGGGGCCCGGAATGGACAAACCAAACTGGTCAGCAACCTTTTTGTTTATTTTTACATCAATTCTGTTCAAAGGTATCACCTGGCTCCCGGATCTCGTGCGGATAGATTGGTCCTGCTGGGCAATGGAAGTGACGGTCTGGGCAATTTCCTCAGCCACAGGTTTGACACTTAAGAGCGCCCCCAACTCTAGCATGGCAGGGGTAAACACCATGAGCTGCTTGCCCTGTCGAAAACCCGCCAACATTAATTCCTGGATGACCTGCTGGCTCAATATTCGGTTGTCCGGAAGCAACCAGAATCCCTGGACTTGCGGCGACAACTTCTCAAAGGCAAAAACGAGTTCTTTATCGCTCTCGACAACAGCATGTTCCAGCTCGATCCCATTTCTCAGTGCATCCTGTTTAATTAAATTGATCGTTGCCAAAACATTTGGGCCAGTGACAACGCCCACACGCCTTAAGCTCGGGTCAATCGCCTTCCATATCTTGAAAGCTCGATACGATGGCGGCAGCGCGGAAACACCTAATGTTCGACTACTTGCAAGCCCCAGAGATTCGTAATTAAACACCTGACAAAAAATCACCTTCTTTTCTGGAATGTCTTTTGCTCTGTTAACCGCCGAAAATCCCACCGCGATTATCTGTGCATGCTCAGAACGCCGCAGCAACGCACTTATGTGGTCGTCTTTATCTTTAATACCCGTTAATCTGTACATAGTCGCTGGAATCTGGCGACCTACATGCGCGGCAATCTGCAAATATTCCGGCGAATCACTGCTGAGAAGCACATCTACTCCCGCTTCCTTCGGCGGAGGTTGTGTTACACAGGCAGATAAGGCCAGAAGCAACAGTCCCAGCACCGCCAGAAAATAGGTAGTTCGTCCTATTCCCGCCTGAAGCAGTCTAGTAAATTCGTGAGTTACCATGTTGCCTGCCTATTCGAGCCTTTCTGTGTCTGTCAATGAACAGCCAACCCGGAACTTCCCCGACTCGTTCCCCCGCTGACGTAACATGGCATAGACACTTCGCGCATACCTTCCTGCCTGGGCACCGATCGGAAAAAATGTTCTACTAATCACTTAAAATATAGCAACTTATCGGACCATTATTTGGCCTATCGGTATTTACAATACGGAGCATGATTCGTGCCATATTTAAATTGCACGCATAAAAAGCGCGGTTTTATATCCTAAAAGAGTCGCAGGAGTCTCAGGAAAGACGGGCCCGTTATTTTGTTGCTTCCCGTAACCGGGAGATGATGAAAATTGGCTTACTCAAGTTGTCATTCTATCAAGCAGGCCCAACACCTGTTTTTCAATATGGTCTCTTACCTCACGAAACGCAGTTTCATCCATGTGCTTGGGGTCCGGGATGTTCCAGTCTTCTCTTTTTATAGCCCGTACCGAAGGACACCTGTCGCCGCATCCCATGGTAATCACCACGTCATACACCACGTCGGGAATCTGTTCCAAGGACTTGGAACAGTGTGTGCTCATATCGTAACCAAGTTCTTCCATGGCAGTAATGGCCTTGTAATTAACAACACCGGAAGGGTTAGAACCACTGCTGTAGACCTGCCAGACATTCTCGGCGTGAATACGCGCGAAGGCCTCTGCCAGTTGGCTACGACAGGAATTCTCGATACAAACAAATAATACCTTTTTCACTGACTGACTCCTGATGCTATCACCAATAATTCTCGCTATACTATCGCTCAACCTTAAGGCATCTAACAGGTATCCGCATGGAATCACGACTCACAGAAATCGAAATACGGCTTGCCCATCAAGAGGCATCTCTTGAGGCTATGACAAATCAATTGCTGCAACATGAAAAATTATTTCGGGATATTAATGATCAACTGAGTTACATTAAATCCCTGATCAAGGAGCTCTCGCCCGGGATTACCAGTTCAGGACAGCAAGAAATTCCACCTCATTACTAACTGCGCCATATTTTATGGTGCACAACAACGTTTGAATTTTTTTCCACTACCGCACGGACACAAGGCGTTTCTGCCGATCTTGTTCGACCGCGCGGGTTTGGCCTTTGGCACCTCGCCATCCAGATAACACCACTGCCCCGCCTCGCGCACAAATTCACTAATTTCATGCACCTGCCCTGGCTTATTCTGAACAGAAAATCTGGCAACAAATTCTACAGTACCGGTAGCGTCGTCTTCGCCGCCGGCGCGGGTATTGAGAATCTCCAGACCCTGCCACTGAGTAGGCATGTCTTTATCTAGATCCAATGTCAGCGGCCGGGTACTCTTGTGCCAGCTTTTTAACAGGTATTTCTCGTTCGCTAGGGTATAGGCCGTATACCGTGAGCGCATTAATGTCTCGGCGGTAGGCACGGATTCATTGGCATCGATATACCTGCCACAACATTGATGGTAGGCCTTGCCCGACCCACAGGGGCATTCGCTGTTTGCTCTCAATTCACTATTCCTCTTATCCTGTAAAATCTTTCTTTATCTCAAAGCGCTACTTCCAGAATACTGTAAGGTCAGTATAATGGTGTTCAATTTATCACGCCATTTCTGGCGGGAGTAGAAACGACCAATTAATAGCAACCATGGAGCGCCCTACCCACATAACCGACATTTTGCAGATTATCCTGGAAGGGCTGCAAACGCCGTCCACTTGGCTGCAGTTTGTGGTTTTATTGGGCGCACTGTTGGCTGCCTGGTTTTTTCACCGCTTCTGGGCCAGACATCTTACCGCTAAAACAGAGACCAGGACTCGACTACGAAAATGGACCTTGGGCACAGGTCAGCGCCTGGTATTTCCGTTTACGATGCTGGTGCTGGTACTGATCGCCCGCGCAGTTGCCGACCATTTCGCGTATCCAACAGCACTTTTCGATATAGCCGTACCATTATTATTATCGCTGGCTGCTGTTCGTTTCACTATCTATGTGCTGCGAAAAGCCTTTGCGCCAACCGCCATATTGAAAGCCTGGGAGAATACCGTTGCTACAGTCATCTGGGTTGCAGTTGCCTTGCATCTGCTCGGCTGGCTACCGGATATCCTGTCGGCGCTGGACAATGTGGCTCTAGACATTGGCAAACACCGCATTTCCTTGTTATGGGTCTCAAAACTGATCACATCAATTGCCTTCTTTCTTCTGGTGGCGTTATGGTTGTCGGCACTTCTGGAAAAACGTGTTAGCCGCTCACGTTTTTTAAGTGCAGGATTAAAGGTCGGATTGGCGAAAACAACCAGGGTAATTTTGGTTGCAACAGGATTTCTTGTCGCCCTCAATGCCATTGGGATTGATCTCACTGCCTTAACCATATTTGGTGGCGCCCTGGGCGTGGGACTTGGTTTCGGCCTGCAGCGTATCGCCAGTAATTTTGTCAGCGGATTTATTCTGCTATTCGACCGCTCCATCAGCCCGGGCGACGTAATCAGCATCGGCAATAGCTTCGGCTGGGTACAGGAACTACGTGCCCGTTATGTAGTAATCCGTGATCGAGATGGCGTTGAGACCTTAATACCTAACGAGAACCTCATTACCTCTGAAGTGATTAACTGGAGCTACAGCGACCAGAACGTGCGCCTGAAAATCCCGGTACAGATCAGCTATAATGACGACCCGGAACAGGCTATGGCGCTCATGCTGGCAGCAAGCAAGGCCAATAAACGCATACTCGATATCCCCGAACCAGTTTGTCGTTTAATGAGTTTTGGGGACAACGGCATCAACCTGGAACTACGGGTATGGCTGGCAGACCCGGTCCAGGGACTGGCAAGCATCCGATCCGACATCAACCTGGCTATCTGGCGCGCCTTTAAAGAGAACAACATTACCATCCCCTTTCCTCAGCGGGATGTTCACATGATTAATCCCTGATATAGGCCTGAATAACCAGCACCTTAATCGGAAACGATATCACGCAATAAAAGCTCAAGCCGCTGCAGGTCAATGGGGTGGGTCAGGGTTGCGTAAACTGGAAACACAGCAGTAAGCTTAGCCAATTGGTGGGCGTGTTCCTGGTCATAAAAGATAATTACTTTTGTCTCTGGTAACCTTTGCACCACCGCCAATAACGATTCCAGGCTGCTGGTTCTGTCTCGAAAATCCGATTGAAAATTGAACTCTGCCACTATCGCTTTTGGGGTCTTCTGTTTCATGGCACCCAACGCCTTTCGCACTGATGCCACCGCAACCACTTCGTAGCCAAACCGGCGGTAGAGGTTTGACAAATCCGCATATCCACCCAGTTCTACGATAGATAACAGACAAGGGGGCGAGGGAGGCATATTTCGAGGGTCATTTCCGGTGAAAACCAGGATTATACCCCAAGCAAGCGCTTGATTACCCCTGAAAATCCATCAGGGTCTTTATTCCTTAAATAAGTCATGTACAATTGCCCGCCTTTCGCCAACCCGGCGTTATCCAGATTGACGCATTAAGCGTCCCAGAAAGTATGACAGACAAGCTACGAAATATTGCCATCATCGCCCATGTAGACCACGGCAAAACAACCCTGGTTGATAAATTACTGCAACAGTCGGGCACACTCGACAAACGCGCCCCGGTAATGGAGCGGGTCATGGATTCCAACGAACTGGAAAAGGAGCGAGGCATTACCATTCTTGCCAAAAACACCTCTATTAAATGGAAAGATTATCGAATCAACATCGTCGATACGCCAGGGCACGCGGATTTTGGTGGCGAAGTGGAGCGGGTACTGTCCATGGTGGACTCCGTGTTGCTTCTGGTGGATGCCGTTGATGGCCCCATGCCACAAACTCGCTTTGTCACCCAAAAGGCATTGGCAAGAGGTCTGCGCCCCATTGTGGTAATCAACAAAATTGATCGGCCCGGCAGTCGCGCTCATTGGGTGCTGGATCAGACATTTGAACTATTCGACCGGTTAGGAGCAACAGATGAGCAACTGGACTTTCCAGTAGTATATGCCTCAGCTCTTGCCGGCTATGCCACACTGGACCTTAGTCACCCCAGTGACAACATGGAGCCACTCTTCGAGGCTATCGTAAAACACGTGGAGCCACCGAAAGTCGATGCTAAAGGTCCGCTTCAGCTTCAGGTAAGCAGCTTGGACTACAATAGCTATGTAGGCGTTATCGGTATTGGCCGCATTACCCGTGGCCGCATAAAAACCAACTCGCCGGTAACTGTCGTTGACCGCAAGGGTAAAACCCGAAACGGGCGGGTATTGCAGATACTCGGCTTTCACGGTCTGGAACGCATCGAAGTCGCTGAGGCCCAGGCAGGCGATATTATTGCCTTTACCGGGCTCGAGGAG
>JAOUNW010000215.1 GCA_029880755.1 Gammaproteobacteria bacterium | reverse complement strand
GAAGCGTTGCTGAAATAGGCTGGCCTGGCCTGTCATGGGCCAAGCGCTATATTGATGAAAATACTGTCGGCAGTACGCCCAAGAAAGCGGCTGAAATTCTTAAGACTGGCGACGTTGTTTACATTCAACAGACAAATGAAGGCATCTGGTTATTGGCACAAGCACCAACTGTTGCCGGCGCGCTGGTGTCATTAAGGGCCAATGATGGCGCCATCCTGGCGCTAACCGGGGGCTTTGATTTTTACGCCAGCAAGTTCAACCGGGTAATACAGGCGGAACGGCAGCCCGGCTCCAACCTCAAACCTTTCATTTATTCAGCGGCCCTCGAAAAAGGTTTCACAGCGGCCACTACGATCAGCGGCGCACCCATCGCCATCGAAGACTCAACACTGGAAGATGTATGGCGACCTGAAAACTACAGCGGCAAGTTTTTTGGTCCTACACGCTTACGCAAAGCTTTGATGCAATCTCTTAACCTCGTATCGATAAGAATTCTGCGGGCCATCACCCCCACGTACGCCGTTGACTACCTTTCCCGCTTTGGTTTTGATCCTGACACGCTGCCCAAAAATCTCTCTCTGGCGCTGGGCTCTGCCTCGGTAACACCAATGACTATGGCCTCTGCCTTTTCTGTGTTTGCCAACGGTGGCTTCCGGACCGAGCCTTATTTCATTACCCGTATCGAAGACGGCGAGGGCACTATTTTGGAACAGGCCAATCCCAGGATAGTGTGCCAAACCTGTCCAGAGACCCAGCTTACGGAAGCGGAAAAGCAAGTACGCACCAAAACGAATCCTGGGATGCAACCGGCAACTACGGTTGTCAAAACAACTGATCCTAAAGCGGAGGATAGCTCGGGTAACAACCCGGGCGAAGGCGAGGGACCGGTAGTGGTAACGCCGCGCTGGGCCCCACGGGTGATTACCCCGGAGAATGCCTTTATCATGACCAGCATCATGCTCGACGTGGTCAAACACGGCACTGGCCGGCGGGCGCTTGTTTTGGAAAGAGAAGATCTTGCCGGCAAGACCGGTACCACCAATGAATTCAAGGACGCATGGTTCTCTGGCTTCAATGGGGACATCGTCACCACTGCCTGGATTGGTTTTGACCAGCCCGCCTCCTTGGGCCGGGGTGAAGCCGGTGCCAGCGCGGCCCTGCCCATCTGGATTGATTACATGCGCGTCGCTCTCCAGGGTATGCCGGAACATACCCTGGCCCAACCGGAGAACGTGGTGCAGCGCTTTATTCACGAAGAAACCGGAGAACCGGCAATGGAAGGGGAGTTTGACGCTATTCCTGAATTTTTCGCAATAAACCAAAATGCCGATGCACCGGACACCAGCATTCCAGGAGAAAATACTATCCCGGAACCGGGTCAGCAGCCGGGAGAAGTCACTCAACCGGCGCCAGATAAGTTGCCAGAGGGGTTATTTTAGTTTCGTGCCCCGGTCAAATTTTAAATCTTCACACAATCAGAAACGTGTCCCGCCTGCTAACTCGGAAAAAACACTGAAAAGAAAGATTTCCTGGGAAGCGGCACGAATCCTTGTTGAAGGCAGCTCGAAAAACTTTCTTGCTGCCAAAAAGAAAGCGCTCACCCATCTAAACCTGCCTGCCAATACATCTTTACCTAGAAACATAGAAGTTGAAAAAGCGCTGAGGCAACAGCTGGCAATTTTTGACAGACAAAACCAGGAGTTTCTGGTCAACAAGGCTAGACAACAGGCGATAGAATTAATGAGGTTTTTAGGCGCCTACAATCCCAGGCTAGTCGGCCATGTCTTGGAAGGTATATTTCTCCCAACCTCGTCAATTCAGTTACACCTCTTTTCAGACACAGCGGAAGAAGTGGTTTTTTTTCTAGAAGAACACAATATTCCATTTAAAATCAATCAAATAAAGTTACGATTTGGTAAAGATGAGTATAAAGAATTATCAGTGTTGAGCTTCGTCGTCGATCAATTTAATACCGAGCTCTATATCTTCATGAGCGGGATCCCGCAAGAGGCGCCTTTAAACCAAGTAACGGGAAAACCGATGAAACGCGCCAGTTTGGGGGCGCTGGAGTCCTTGATCAGTCAGCCTCCAGAATAAAAACAGGATACTCTGGCTTCCTTGTCAAATACCCCCGTATCAACTACATTTAGACATCAGAATACTTTAGTAAATAGTAAGTTATACAGAATAATTGATCTAATTGCTTAATGACATAAGATCAGGATGTCGATTAGAGGTAACTAATGAATAAAAACTCTTACGCAAAACTCGCCTCAGCACTAATTATTGCCGCAGGATTAATGCATGGCTGTGGAAACCAGGATCAGGCACCAGTCGACGGAACGCTTATCGTTAGCCCAAGCAGCATAGAAATTTCCGACTCAGGAGCTACCCCAGGTGGTGGCGCGAATTGTGGGTTGACTTATCCACCTGCGTCTTGGGATGTTTTTGCAGTCAGAGTTTCGATACTTGATGGTAACGGGGAGCTCATGGGCAAAACGAAATTTACTGTGAACATTCCTTGGACTCAAACTACTGCAAATTGGGTAGCATTGTCCTGGGTTTATGAAGATATGGACGGTAATAACAGTGTTACAGACTCGTTAGGCAATCTGCAAAATGCCACGGAAGAAGTCACGAGTATGGGCGACCCCACATTATACATTACAGAAACCAATGAATTCGGCTACAAGGATCTGTTTGTCGTTCTGGATGCAGAATGTGCCTGGACCGGGACTTTGGATGTGCAAAGCGGTCCCTTATCAGAACAAGTGGACAT
>JAOUNW010000037.1 GCA_029880755.1 Gammaproteobacteria bacterium | reverse complement strand
CAACGCGTATTGCCAGAAAATCGACTATGCCTGCGGTTGCGAGAAATACGGCAAAGAAGCGCAACTTTTTCAAATATAATCCAGCAAAGAAAAACACCGCCAGCGAGGCATCGGGCATATGCAGTACAGAACCGAAGTGATGGTAGCGGGTGGCTGTCATTACAAGAATAAATCCTGCCAGTAATAAAGATAGTGACAGTTTCTCTCGAGTCAGTGTCATGAGAATCAAATCTCCCTTTCTAATAAGTTAGCGATAACGCAGTGTCAGATAGTAGGACCGACCGGGTGTGTTATACCCGCCCACCGTTTCATATTCCTTGTCAGTGATATTTATCGCTTTGGCGCCTAGTTTTAAATCCTTGCTTATAGAATAGGCATAACGAAGGCTGGCTAAACCGTATCCATGCAATCGGCCACCACCGTAATCCGCTGCTTCAGATACAAGTAGTATCTCGGTCCCAACGGTAGAAGTACCGAGATGTCGATCGATATTTATTGAAACTTTCTGGTCAGGTCGATTTAGTAGGTCAGACTTATCTGTATCGTTCTGGCTGGTCTTTGCGGTAATGCTGGAACGGGCTTGCCAATGTTTTGTATTAACTGTGTAAACTGCCTCGATTCCACGTATTGATACCTCTTCGATGTTCTCAGATTTAGAGGTAACGAAGTTGTAACTGATTAGCTCCTCAATTCTGGTATGGAATAGGTTTAGCTCCACGCTTTGTTCCCGTGAGGGTTTAAGTTTAAGCCCAATCTCAGTTGTGACCGATTCTTCCGGTTTAAGGTCTAGATTTCCACCAAAAGGGAAAAAGAGGTCGTTTGAATCTGGTGCTCTAAAGGCAGATCCGTAAGAGACCCAGAGGCGAGTTGAGGGTAATAATTTACGACCTAGAGCGATCTGTCCGGTGGAATGTTTACCGTAAACCTCATGATCATCGATGCGTCCAGATAACTGGATGTCGGTACCGATAATATTACTCAATATACTTAGAAAACCAGCGGTATTAACCACGGATTCGTCATACTGAATGGTATTAGTTAGGGGATCGAGATTCTTTGAATTCTCGCTTAGGTAGTTAGCTCCCGCCGTTATAAGGTGTTTTGTTCCCAAAGATAGGTCATGCTGCCAATCGACTGTGTTTCTTCTTGTGATATAGCGAAAGGCGTAGGGACCAAAGGTTGATTGTCCCTGTGAATCGTAATCGTCGGTCGACTGACCAAAAGTTAGTGAGTGAAACCAGACCCCGGTTAGATTTCCCTTCAAAACTATACTGCTTGCCTGATTTAAACCCTCACTTGAACCAATGTCATAATCTGTTTCAGATTGTGCGCGCCATGTCCGAAGTTCAATTTTTTGTCGCGATGGAAGAGATAGTCCGGCATGGATTGTGATGCTATCGTTATTGAATCCGTCCTTATCCGGGTCAAATGATCCTCCATTCTCATTCTGCGCGGAGAATCCCTCCGTTTCCCTAGAGGAGACGTGAAAGCTGAGGTGGCTTGTTTCACTGCTATAACCCCATCCAGCCTGCGCGCCTTTTGTTCCATAGGTTCCCCCCTCAACCGCAGCGGAAGCTCCGTTATTCTTGCGAGTAAAGATTTGGATTACGCCGCCGATGGCGTCGGAACCGTACAAACTTGCTCGCGGTCCTCTTACTATTTCAATTCGCTCAATTTGTGATAGTGGTATGCTTCCCCAGGCGAATGCCCCGGTAGTGGCGGAAAAGGCGCGTACGCCATCCACAAGAACTAGCGCGTGGTCACTTTCAGTGCCGCGTAGAAATATGCTTGTCTGTGTGCCCGCACCACCGGTTTGTTTTACATCTAAACCGGGATACATGCTTAGAAGATCCGACACCTCCTGTGCTTGCGCGTCCTCAATATCCTCCCGAGTAATGACGGTAACGGATGCCAGGCTTTCAAATGCCGTTTGCGCGGTTCTTGTCGCAGTTACCACCACGGCATCGGGATCTTCTTCATTATTGGTTTCCGCGAACACCGCTACAGAAGTGCATGCCAGAACTACGGCGAGTGTGATTTTCTTTTTCATTATAGGTTCCTTTCCCGCGCACGCCCGCGCAGGGTGATAGATTGTTGTAAAGCGTGTGCAGAGGAAAGGAAAACAGGACAGAAAACTCATGTCCGCACCGCCCGCCGCAGCACAACTCAAGGATCGTTTCGGGCCGGTCTCCGGGCTTACGAGTGATGTCTAACACATCAGGTGAATCGCCTTCCCATGCATTGCAGCACAGTGGCTGTGTGATTCACCCCGACTCGATTACCGTTGCGGGGGCAGCGCTGGAATTGCTAATGCCATAATAACTATGGATGAGCGCACCAGCTTCCCGTTTCATCCTAGGCTTGGAAAAAGCCAACAGGACACCTGAAACAGTGGCCGGACTTTAGTGCCTGGGGCGGAGGTGTGTCAACAGTGACCGGAAAATGCCGGTAATACAGGTGTTTTTTGGATGACGGTGGGAAAGTTAAATCGTTAATCGACGCCATTAATTGCCCGGCAAATAGACAGTTCTTTTGTCGTCGGACAGACAATGAAATGGGCATTGGTACAATTGTTCCAGGGTTTCCGTATTCAGCAGTTCAGATATTTTTCCATAGCGTGCCGTGCCTTCCGGGAACAACAGAATCGCGTGAGAGCAAAAACGCAGCGCCAGATTAACATCGTGTAGCACCATAATGTTCAAATGTTCTGGTTTAAGCGTCCGCTGTTGAAACAATGACAATATCTTTAATTGAAAATTGAGGTCGAGCTCATTGTTGGGTTCATCCAGCAAGCAAATCGCCGGGTCTTGTGCCAGCAGTGTGGCAATTTCCACGCGCCGTTTTTCACCACCAGATAAGGTGTCAATGCGACGTTCAGACATGCCGGATAATTGCAATTGCTGCAGGCACTCATGTGCCAGTTGGTAATCCCGCTGACTTTCCCATTGCCAGATGCTGCGCCAGAAATAGTCAGAAACATAAGGGTGGCGGCCGGTTAAAACGGTTTCCATAACGGTTGCAGGAAACACCGTCTCCGATTGTTGCAAAAGCAATCCAAGTTGTTTTGCCCGCTCAATATGACGGAAGCGACTTATTTCTGTTTGTCGGAGCAGCACGATGCCTGACTCGGCGGGGCGCAGGCCGGCAAGGGTGTGCAATAGCGTGGTCTTGCCAGAGCCATTGGCACCCAGGATGGCCCAGTTCTCGCCCTCGTGAAACTGAACTGTGAGATCGCGGCACAATGTTGTGGGACCGGCAGCCAGTGTCAGGTTTTCTGTGGCAAGCAGGCTCATGACAGGCGCGACCGGTGCAACAAAAACAGAAACAGGGGTACACCAATAAAGGCGGTAATGACACCAACAGGCAGTTGCACCGGTGCCAGCAGGGTGCGCGCAGCGGTGTCGGCGATGACCATAAAGCAGCCGCCCAGGAGCACAGCATTGGGAACGAGTATGCGATGATCACTGCTGCTAAGCAGGCGCGTCATGTGTGGAATGATTAAGCCCACAAATGCCACGTTGCCGGCAACGGTGACGGCAGTAGCGGTGACCAGTGAGGCAATCACATAAATGGCAATTTTCAGACGGAATGGATTGACTCCCAGGGTTGCTGCTGTCAATTCGCCGCGCGCCAATACATTGAGAGCCCGTGCAAATACATAAGCACCAATCAGTGCCAGCACAAGAATAATCAGTGACGGGGCGGGTTGCCGGGAATGGCTGAGGTCGCCCATCAACCAAAATAACATGCCGCGGACATTTTCATTGCTGGCGATAGTCAGTAAAAAACTGATTAACGCCCCCCAGCCCGCGGCCACGACCACGCCCGTTAGCAACAAGCGCGTGGGCGTCCAGGCCTGGCGGCCGTGGGCCAGACCAAAAACGATTATCATGGACACCATGCCGCCAACAAAGGCGCTGCCGGTTAATGTGCCTGCCGACGCCCCGGCAGTCAGTGCCAGCAAGGCGAACACCGATGCGCCACCGGAGATACCCATGATGTAAGGATCGGCCAATGGATTGCGCAACAATACTTGCAGCAACACACCTGCCAGAGACAACAACCCACCTACAGCAAATGCCGACAGCGCCCGCGGCAGGCGCAAGTCAAAGATCACCGCGTGTTGCACCTCAGACCCGCTTCCGCCAAGGGTGGCCCAAATCTCGGATACGGAGAGTGGCAAACTGCCCACACTCAAGGCCAACATCAGGCAAACAGGCGCCAGCACAAACAGGAATCCCGTAAGACCGAATCGTGCCAACATGGTAAATGGTTTAACCAAGCTCCAGAATGGGCCAATTATTTTGCCGGGCAGCGTTTTCCAGTTCGCCATCGGGATTGACCGCTACCGGATTTTCCGCCAGCTTTAATAATGGCAAGTCATTGTGAGAGTCACTGTAGAACCAGCTGCCCGCCAGCGACGCATTGTTTTGACTCATCCAGTCGTTGAGGCGAGTCACCTTACCTTCACGAAAACAGGGAACACCGGCAACACGACCGGTAAAACGACCCTCCCGCTGTTCCGGTTCCGTAGCGATCAAATGTTCAATACCAAATTCCTCAGCGATCGGACGGGTAATAAAGCTGTTGGTCGCGGTAATAATCAGGAGCGTGTCACCTTGGTCGCGATGCTTTGTTACCAGATTTCTGGCGGAGGGCAGGATCATGGGCAGAATTTTCTGTTGCATGAATTGCCGGTGCCAGGTATCCAGTTGATCGCGTTCAAACAGGGTCAGTGGGTGCAGCGAAAAGGCCAGAAATTCCATAATATCCAGGGTGCCGGCTTTGTAAGCGTCATAATACCGCTGGTTTTCACGTTCATACTTTTCCCCGTCCACCACATGCTGCTCCACCAGAAACTGGCCCCAGGCATAGTCGCTGTCGCCGCGCAGCAGGGTGTTATCAAGATCAAATATCGCCAGACTCACGCTGTCCCCTCGTTTATTCGTCGTTTGGGCGCCAAGGATAGAAGGGATGGCCTTAACATTAAAGGCCTAATTAAGCCCTCGAACGGTAACTATAATATAGGGAGCATTCCGATTGCTGTTCTCCCGGGTTCATGGAAAAATGGTTTGTAACTGAAAGAAGCGCAGATTTACCCATGTTAGACAAAGACGGATACCGGCCAAATGTAGGTATAGTGTTGTGTAATGACAGCAATCAGGTCTTGTGGGCGCGCCGCTGTGGTCAGAATGGCTGGCAGTTCCCGCAAGGGGGGATCCGGTCACAGGAAGCGCCGGAACAGGCCATGTACCGCGAGCTGTATGAGGAAGTGGGTCTGCAACCCAATCACGTAGAAGTCATCAGCCGTACCCGGGAGTGGTTGTATTACGATCTGCCCAGCCAGTACCGGCGGGTGACGGCCTCGGGGCAGGACTTTAAGGGGCAGAAACAGTTATGGTTTTTATTGAGGCTAATTGGCAGTGACCAGGATGTTCGTCTCGATTGTGGTTCCAGGCCAGAGTTTGAAGACTGGCGTTGGGTCGATTATTGGCAACCTGTTGAACGTGTCATCGAGTTCAAAAAAGAGGTCTACCGAAAGGCGCTCAGCGAATTGGAACCTTTTCTTACCGGTTGTTGACTATATAAAGGATATGTCCTTTTTCCATTCCCCCAAGCGAGTGATCGGGTGCTGCCTGCTGGTTGCTGTCAGCCTGTCCGCCTGTACCGGCGGTGACGATGAAGATAACAAGAAAAAGGATGAGGCCGCGTTGGTTGAATTGGCCGCCGTCCAGGAAGACAGTCTGAGTTACCGCACCGAGCGGACAGGCACTTTACGAGCGCAACGTACCGTCAAACTGTTTAATCAGGAAGAGGGCCGTGTCTTAAAAGTACTGGTGCGCGAGGACGACAGCGTTAAACAGGGT
Organism: Gammaproteobacteria bacterium; assembly: GCA_029880755.1. Lineage (GTDB taxonomy): Bacteria > Pseudomonadota > Gammaproteobacteria > Acidiferrobacterales > SZUA-150 > JAOUNW01. The sequence goes on along the minus strand of JAOUNW010000037.1, from coordinate 9,306 downwards.
CAATTGCTGGTACAACTGGATGACCGTATTCTGCGCGCAGAGCTGGACAAGGCCATGGCGACACTGCAACAGGCGCAACAGGATGCAAAGCGCCTGGAGCAACTGAAGGCTAAACAACTGGTAGCGGAAGAGTCCCTGAACCGGGCGCTCACAACCCAGGAGATTGCCGGTGCCGAAGTCCGTTTGCTGAAAACACGTATCAGCTATATTACGATCACGGCGCCGTTCTCCGGCAAGATCGCTGAACGAAAAGTGGAACCGGGTGATGTCGCGCCCAAGCACACACATTTGCTAACTCTCATTGATCCCTCAAAATTAATTACCGATGTGCAGGTATCTGAGCTGGCGCTGCCCTACATGAAGGTGGGTGACGATGCGGAGGTACGCATTGATGCGCTCGGTCAGCAGACTTTTGTGGGAAAGATCGAACGCATCTATCCCACGGTCGATTCGGCCACTCGCCTGGGACGTATTGAAGTAGCATTGTTCCCGGTACCCGAGAGAGCGCGCGCCGGACAGTTCTGTCGTGTAACGCTGTCTACCAGTCAGCAGCGGCATCTGGTCATACCGTTTTCTTCGTTGAGGCGGGACGCATCGGGTGAATTTGTTTTTCTGTATAGCGACGACGGTACTATTGTTCGTCAGAGTATTAAAAGCGGATTGCGTCTGGCAGACAAAGTGGAAATTCTGGAGGGACTAACCGCCGGACAGCGTGTGGTATCAAAAGGTTTTCTGGGTTTAAGCGAAGGCAAAAAAGTTAGAGCGGTAGAAAGGCGACTGGAGTCAGAGCAACCGCAGCAGCCGGCTGACAAGGTCCAGGAAGCGCCGGAAGGGCCCGGGGCAAAGGATGCGTAAAGGTGGGTTAGCCGCCTGGTCGATTCATCATCCGGTAAGTACTCTGATGCTTACCCTGACAGTGATCGTTTTGGGCGTGTTTGCCGCCGGCCGTTTGGCCACAGACTTATTACCCCATCTGATTTATCCGCAGATTTCCGTGCGCGTACTTGACCCCGGCGTGTCCGCCACCATCATGGAAGACAGCATTACGCGTCAATTGGAAGAACAACTGGCCATTACAGAAGATGCTATTGGCGTCGAGTCCACCACCGAAGAAGGCAACACCCGGGTCAATCTCTCCTTTGAGTATGGCAAGGACATTGATGTCGCTTTGCGCGATGCCAGTACACGCCTTGATCGCGCCAAGCGTTTTCTGCCCACCACCATCGACCCGCCCATTATTTATAAAATGGATCCATCGCAAATTCCTGTGATGGAGTTTATTGTCAATTCCAGTTTGCGCGATCCTGTGGCGCTGCGTTACTGGACTGATTACGTTTTTGGCCGCCGCTTTGTTAATTTGCCCGGTGTGGCGGCAGTGGAAGTGGGTGGTGGCCTGGAACGGGAAATCCACGTGTTGCCCGATCAACGCCGTCTGGCCGGATTGGGTTTGTCGATGGAGAGTATTATTCAGGCCATCAAGAAGGGAAACGAAGACACTCCATCAGGACGGTTGCTGATGTCGCAGCAGGAATACAGCAGCCGTACTTCGGGTCGGCTCACCAGTGTCGAAGCCATTGCCGGATTACCCATTTCCTTGCCTGGCGGACAAAGTATCCCGTTGTCCGATATGGCGCAGGTCGTTGACACCCACGAAGATGAACGCATACGTGCCAGATTCAATGGCATCCCGGGTGTAAAGCTGTCAATACAAAAACAACCGGAGGCCAATACGGTGGATGTGGCCGAGTTGGTGAAATCGCGCCTGGACTGGATGCAGGCCAATGACTTGATTCCGGAAGATATTCGTATTGATGCCGTATCCGATCAATCCATTTATGTGAAGCAGTCGCTGAATAATGCCCAACTGGCGGCGCTCTCGGGCGCGGCCCTGGCCATGATTGTGGTGTATGTGTTTATTGGCAATGTCCGCGGCACACTCATTATCGGCAGCGCGATTCCCATTTCCATTATGATTACTTTTGTGTTGATGGAAATGGGAGGACTAACCTTTAATATTATGACGCTGGGTGGCCTGGCTCTGGGTATCGGTATGTTGATCGATAACACAATTGTTATGCTCGAGAATATCGCCCGGCACAAGAAACAGGCCTTTGAGGCCCGGACACACCAGGACAATGAAAAAATAGCCGCCGTCGAAGCGGCATCGGAAGTCAACAGCGCCATTGTTGCCGCCACCTCCACCAACCTGGCGGCAGTATTACCCTTTTTGTTTATCGGCGGTTTGGTCGGATTGATGTTCCGCGAACTCATTTTTACCATTTCCGCCGCCATTATCGGTTCGCTGGTAGTGGCCATTACCCTGGTACCCAGTCTGGCAGCACAAATGTCCGGTGAGAGCCGTGGGGTTATTCATGCCTGGGTAGATCAGTTGGTGAAGAAGGCCCAGACATTTTATGTGGCAGTACTGGACACCATTTTAACTGTCCCATGGAGAGTGATAATGGCCATGGCAGCAGCACTGGTGATTTCCTACTGGTTTGGTTTCGATACCGATAAACAGGAATACCTGCCGGCCATGGATGATGGCCGCATCAGTATCAATATCACGACAGACACCGGTGTTTCACTGGATGAACTGGATCAGCGCGCCATCGTCGTGGAAAACATTATAAACAAGCAAAAGGCCGTGGAGGGTGTTTTTACCCTGGTGGGCGGCAGAATTTTCGGGCGCACGGAGCGACAGACCAGTAACGCCACATCTATTAGCGTGCAGTTGGTGCCGCTGTCGGAAAGAAATATTTCCAGTCAGCAATGGGTGAAACAATTTCAAAAAGATTTGAATAAGGCGGAAATCGCCGGCATCAAAGTACGTGCGCGCGTCAGTGGTATACGTGGCGTGCGTACCAGCAGCTCGGACGATGATGTCAGTATTCGGGTAGAAGGTCCGCAGCTTGACATCCTGGCCAGAATTGGCGAAGACCTGACAGTAAAACTGCAGGGCACTCCGGGACTCCGGAGCATAAAACATTCCATGGAAGACCGCTTGCAGGAGTTTGCGATCAAGGTGGATCGCAAGCGGGCAGTGGAACTGGGCATCGACGTGGCAGAGATCGGCCGCGCCATGCGCATTGCGCTGGACGGCATTGTTGTCAGCGATTTTCTCGACGGTGATCGCAGTTACAATATCCGCGTGCGTCTGCCCCGGCGTGATATCGATAGCCCCGTGGCCCTGGGGAGCGTGCTCTTGTTTGGCGAAATTACCGGGCGTCCAGCGATTTATCTGCGCGATGTGGCAGAGACCGAGCTGTTACCGGTGCCTGCCTCTATCATGCGCGAAAACCAGGCGCGTATTGTTGAGGTAAGCGGCTCACTGACAGGGGATAACACCCTGGGCGAGGTAATGCAGGTTGTGCGCCAACGCGTCGCCGAATACAAACTGCCCAAGGGGTATAACCTGTATTACAGCGGTACCGACGTTACGTTAAAGCAGGGCAAGAACACGGCCGCCACACTGTTGTTCCTGGCGCTGTTTCTGGTGTTTGTGGTCATGGCCATTCAATACGAGTCACTGAAAAATCCTACGGTGATTATGGTCTGCGTACCGTTCTCGCTGGTGGGTGTTTCCATTGGTCTGATGGTAACGGACCTGAACATTTCCATGCCGGTATGGTTGGGCATCATTATGCTGGTCGGTATTGTCGTGAACAATGCCATTGTGCTGGTGGAATACATTGAAATTATGCGTGAGAAGGGATTACCAATGAAGCAGGCGATTATGGAAGCCGGCCGTTTGCGATTGCGACCTATTCTTATGACAACCTTAACCACTGTAGTAGGCATGTTGCCCTTGGCCATCGGCGTGGGCGAGGGCTCGGAAATGTTGCAACCCCTGGCGGTAACTATTGTGGGTGGTTTGTCCTTTTCCTTGTTAGTGAGTCTGCTTCTGGTGCCCGCGGTGTATTGGGTGATGCGTCAGTCATCCTCAGATCAGGCGCCACAAAACAAACTGAATTTCGCCGAGGACTAGCAAATCCGCCGGATGGGGCGCTGCGCGGGAGAGCAGGGCAGCTAAACCGAAGCGGATTAAGGACGTCTCAGCAAACACACAAGCTCTTTGTGTGTTACGGAATATTTAGACTGGATTGGCTGTCTATTAATCAGTTGAAACATTCTTCCAGTGTTGTAGAGTTTATCCAGTCCCTTCGGGGCACCAACGTGACTGATGAGGAGAGTATTTTGGTTACACAAATGAAACGCCGCATATTTTTACAAAGCTCCCTGGCCAGCGGAATCATTATGGCCGCTGCCGCAACAGGGCTGTTGAAGCCAGGAACCGTACTGGCCGCCGCCTGGCCCGCCAATGCCTTTGCCGCCAAAACCATTGACGATGCCCTGAAACAACTTTATGGCACCAATGCCGTCACTGAATCCAAGGACATTGAAATCAAGGCGCCGTTACAGGCGGAAAACGGTGCTGTGGTACCCGTTGCCGTTTCCACCAGCTTGCCCAAACCGGAAGCCATCAGTCTCTACGTCAAAGAAAATGTACAGCCTCTGGCTGCTGCGATTGATTTACCCAGGGCCTCCGGCTATTTCAGTGCCAGAGTTAAAATGGCCAAAACCTCAGAGGTGAGAGCAGTCATTAAATCAGGAGGCAAGCTCTATAGTACTTCCATGAACATCAAGGTCACAGTGGGTGGTTGCGGCGGATAATTCAGTGTAACTGAATTCCAGCCGACTCCCCAAGAAACGAGACAGCGAGAAACGATTATGGCAAGAAAAATGAAACTGCGTACACGCACACGCGAAGGCAAAATAGAGATCCTGGTGTTGATTAACCATCCCATGGAAACCGGCCTGCGCAAAGACAAAAAAACCAAAGAAAAAATCCCGGCCCACTATATTCAAAAAATGACCCTGCATCACAACGGACAATTGGCGGCAGAGGCCAACTTCGGTATCGGTGTTTCTGAAGATCCACTCATAGGCTTCCGGCTGGATGACGCCAAAAACGGTGACAAGGTGAAAGTCGAGTGGTCGGACAACAAAGGCGAAACCGGTGCCATAGAAGCCGTAGTAGAAGGCTAAATCAAACAATTACGTAACCGGGAATGGGGCGCAAAGACTTAAATTGCGCCCCATTCACGTATCGGGATGACACCGTTGTAAGGTGGATTCTTATGAATACAGGTGCCTGAGCGGTACGATAAGCGAGGACCGGTCGCCGCCCGGAGTTCGGAAGCCGCTCCTAATATTTTCTAATATAAGCGAAATCTCCGGTCTAACTCTCCCTTGTTTTTCTACCCTTGTGTCGACTGCAAAAATGCACGACTATATTGTTCAGACAATGCTCTACCAGCATACACATTCTCGGTGAACCAGGGGATCTACGTTTGAAAACCTTCCGTTGTTATTGCGGCAATACCTTAAATTTTGAAAATAGCCGTTGCATCGTTTGTGAACGTACCCTGGGCTATTTGCCGGACGAAAAACAAATTAGCGCCCTGGAACCCGCAGCCAACGGTACCTGGCGGGCGCTGTTAAACAACAAAACATATCGGCAGTGCAAAAATTATTCAGAATACGATGTCTGCAACTGGATGGTGCCGGTTGAAGATAGCCAGTCGTTGTGTGTTTCATGCCGCCTGAACCACATTATCCCCAATCTTAATGAAGGGCAAAACCTTACCCTTTGGTACCGTATAGAGCAGGCCAAGCGGCGCCTGCTCTATACGTTATACAGCCTCAATTTACCGGTAGTGGGTCGGGCGCAAGATCCGAACAAGGGTATGGGCTTTGAATTCCTGCAAGATGAAACTATTCAGGATGAATTCAGTAATGAACTCACTATCAAACACAGTGTTGTTACCGGACACCATGCGGGCATGATTACCATTAATGTGCTCGAGGCCGAACACGGTACACGAGAGGTGATGCGCCAAAAAATGAATGAACGTTACCGCACCCTGTTAGGTCACTTTCGGCACGAATCAGGACATTATTACTGGGAGCGCCTGATTAACGGCACGAGTAATATCGATAGCTTCCGTGACTTTTTCGGCGATGAGCGTTTTGATTATCAACAGGCGTTAAAAAACTATTATGATCTCGGTCCGTTGCCGGATTGGCAGGATAACTGGATCAGCGCCTATGCCAGTATGCACCCCTGGGAGGATTGGGCGGAGACCTGGGCCCACTACCTGCATATCGTAGACACGCTGGAAACGGCCCACGATTTCGGTTTTAGTATTCAGGGTGTCGATGTATCTCCTCCCAAAGCGGAGGAGCCGATCAGTGAAGGACAGATGGCGTCAGGCTATAACACTCCTGTCTCGTTCGATGAACTGTTTGATGACTGGTGCCGGCTGTCTGTTGCGCTCAATGCGCTTAATCGCAGCATGGGAATGGACGACGCCTACCCATTCGCCATTTCCACTGCTGCATTATACAAACTGCAATATGTACACCGAATCGTGAACACAGCCGGCGATTAGTCCACGACTATTTTTCTTCCCATTCGAAGCGTGGCAAGCGGTTAAAGGCACGGCGCAGGCCAACGTTCCATTGTTTTTGCATTGACTTGTACATCGGTGAATTCAGCGTCAATTTCAGGTGATAGGGTTCTTCGATAGCGTCCATGAAATGGATAGCCAGCTCGATCGGTGGTCCTACAGAAATATTACTGCGAATGGTGGAGTCCAGTGATACCAGTGCGCAACGTGCCGCGTCTTCCAGTGAGGTGGAAGGCGAGATAATCCGATCCAGAATAGGTTTGCCGTATTTGTTCTCACCGATTTGCAAATAAGGAGTTTCCGGCGAGGCGCTGATGTAATTTCCCTGAGGGTAAATCAAGAATATTTCCGGTGACTGACCGGCGATTTGCCCACCCAGGATAAAACTGGCCTCGGCACTGTTACCGCTTTTTTCCATGGCATCTTCATGTTGGCGTTGCTCCTTTTGGCTTAACTGGCCAATATAATGTGCCACCTCGTTCAGATGTTTGCCCTTGCGCAAATTAAACCTGGCGGACGGGTCATCCAGGTCGTGTTTGATGATATTTACCACTGCCTGCGACGTGGCAAGATTACCGGATGTCAACAGCACGCAAATACGTTCATCCGGCCAGACAAATGTGTGCATCTTGCTGTAGGTGGTTACATAATCCACGCCGGCATTGGTACGTGAGTCGGATGCAAACACCAGACCTTTATTAACACTAATAGCAAGACAATATGTCATAGAATATTCCTGATAAAATTCTTAGTAACTATCTTAATGCACCATTAGCACACAGGCAGTGCAGAGATTGCACCAGTAGTGTGCCCAAAAAATATAATACATTGTGAATCGACTGTTTTGTAAAAACAATTATTTTTTGAGTTTGTGTTTTACAGTAAAACTTTGATATAAAGGGTTTGTAAAACAGTCTTTTACTATTATCTTACCAGGCATTATGGCTATCCGTTGGGGCAGTTACAAAGTAAAAAATCTCTATGACGAGTTGCTTCGGGCCAGCAGCCGCCCGCGCCCGGCTGCGCAGGCGTTGTGTAACTATTTAAAGACCCTCAAAGACGAGGATATACAGGACTACAAGGCGGCCGCGGAATCCGCTATCCATGTCATGGGCATTACCTTCACCGTTTACTCCGAGGAAGAGGGCTCCATCGACCGCGCCTGGCCTTTCGATATTATCCCGCGAATTATCGACAAGAAAGAGTGGCTGCACATTGAAGCAGGCCTCAAGCAAAGAGTGCAGGCGCTTAACCTGTTTATTGATGACCTGTATCACCAGCAACGTATTGTGAAAGATAAAATCTTTCCCGCCGAACTGCTGGAGGACTCCACCAACTTCCGACCACAATGCGTAGGCGTTAACCCGCCGCTGGGTATATGGGCGCATATTTGTGGTTCCGATCTGGTGCGCGACAAGGATGGCGCCGTCTATGTGTTGGAAGACAATTTGCGCGTGCCTTCCGGTGTTTCGTACATGCTGGAAAACCGTCAGGTAATGAAACGCGTGTTTCCCGACATGTTCGAGAAATACAGTATTCTGCCAGTGGATGATTATCCCTCACAGTTGTATGACATGCTGGCGGCGCTGTCACCCCGCTCCGGCGACCAGCCTCAGATCGTGGTACTTACGCCAGGCGTATTCAATTCCGCTTATTTCGAGCATGCCTACCTTGCGCAACAAATGGGCGCAGAACTGGTGGAAGGCAGTGACCTGGTGGTGGATAAAGATAACGTGGTGCACATGCGCACCATCGAAGGACTGACGCGCGTCGATGTTATCTATCGCCGCATCGATGATCTGTTTCTTGACCCTGAAGTGTTTCACCCGGATTCCATGCTGGGTGTACCCGGACTCATGCGCGCCTGGAAGGCCGGCACGGTTGCGTTGGCCAATGCACCGGGCGCCGGTGTTGCCGACGACAAAGTGGTGTATGCCTTTGTGCCGGAGATCATTAAATACTACCTGGATCAGGACCCGATCCTGCCCAATGTTCCTACCTATAAATGTATTGATAAAAAAGAGCGTCAGTATGTTATCGACCACATTGACAAAATGGTGGTCAAACCGGCCAATGAGTCGGGAGGTTATGGCATGCTCATCGGGCCGCATGCGAGCAAGGAGGAGCGCGAGAAATTTGTGCGCCTGATTCGCAGAGACCCGCGCAATTACGTGGCGCAACCCATGCTCACTCTTTCCACGGCACCCACATTGGTAGGCAATCGGGTGGAACCGCGCCACCTGGATTTGCGCCCCTTTATTCTGAGTGGTGAGAAGATCACAGTCACTGCCGGTGGCCTGACACGTGTGGCCTTGCGCAAAGGCTCCACCGTGGTTAACTCATCGCAGGGTGGTGGCAGCAAGGATACCTGGGTTGTCGACATGGAGACGCAGTAATGATGCTTTCCCGTGTGGCCAATAATGTATACTGGATGGCGCGTTATATTGAACGCGCGGAGAATACTGCTCGCCTTATCAACGTCAATACTCACTTGTTGCTGGATTTACCCAAGCGTGTTCGTCTCGGCTGGGAACCGATTGTGGATATCACCAGTACCCAGGAGTATTTTTATAGCCTGCATGATGAGGCCGACGAGCGCAGCGTGGTGCGCTTTATGGTAACCGATACGAGAAATCCGGCTTCGATTCTCAGTTCGCTCGGGATGGCACGTGAAAACGCCCGCACCATCCGGGACATCATTCCCCGGGAGGCCTGGGAGCAGGTTAACGAGCTCTATCTAAAAGCAAAGGCCAACGCCCATAACGTGATGACCCATCGGCATCGCTACGACTATTTGCGGTCAATTATCCTGGGCGCGCAAACCATCACCGGC
>JAOUNW010000214.1 GCA_029880755.1 Gammaproteobacteria bacterium | reverse complement strand
GGCCTGGCGCTGTGAAGGACTTTTGGCGCCCACGTCCACCATGTGCGCCTGCCCGTCCTTGTTAAAGTGTGTCAACTTGCTCATGATTGATTGTCTGGAGTTTATTATTACCTGTCAAAGGGTTAAGTATAGCTGGATTTGCTGTCGCCAGCTCATGTTATGATGGGTTCTTCGATCACTCTAATTGGATTCTGTGCTTATGCCAATACCAGCCCGAGAGTTATCCCAGCTTAAGATTCAAATGGAAAATCGCAGACAGGTTTTACTTGAGGAACTGTCCAGGCAATTCAAGGATTCCGATGACAAGAGTCTTGCCGAGCTCGTTGGTAAGGTGCGCGATGCCAGTGATGAATCCGTTGCCTCGCTACTGGCCGATCTTAACGCTGTGCATATGGAGACTGAAGCCCGGGAGTTGAGCGATATTGCCGGGGCGTTGTTGAGGATGCGCACCGGAACCTATGGTAACTGTCTGGATTGCGGAACGGAGATCAACCTGGAGCGTCTAAAGATATACCCTACCGCCAAGCGCTGTATCCAGTGTCAGACGGCTCATGAAGACAGCCGCAGCCAGAAGGACACAACGCCAAGCCTGTAGCGGGGCAAAATATGACTGAATTGATTTATTAATTGGACTATTATTTGATGAGATTTTCTTCAGGGAACACACACTAGCGAGGGCTCTATCCATGACATTGTTTCGTTTTTTTAAAATAGCCAGTATGGTTGTTGTTATCGGTTTCGCTGTATCCGCCTGTTCCAGTGGTACCGTAGTGAGTTCGGATAGTGGTCCCACGATTTCCCAGGCACAGCTCGAGCCCTATAACGGACCCAAAAAGCGCATTGCTGTAAAGGCATTTGATTTCAAGGCAGCCCGCGGCCATGGAAAAGTGGGTGAAGGCATGTCCGCTATGCTGGCGGATGCGTTGTTTAACAGTGGCCGTTTTATTGTGCTGGAGCGTGAACACGTCAAGGATGTTATAGAGGAGCAGGATTTTGGCGCCTCCGGTCGGGTCAAAAAAGAAACTGCGGCAGCCATTGGTGAGATAGAAGGCGCCGAGCTTCTTATTCGCGGTTCTGTTATCCAGTTTGAACCTAACTGCCGCGGTGGTTCCCTGATTTTGTTGAGCGCAAAAACTGCTTGCGTGGCTATTAACCTGCGCATTGTTGATGCCAAAACCGGCCGTGTAGTCAATGCCACAACCGTGGAAGGCACATCATCCCAGTCTGGAGTTGGGCTTATATTTGCAACGGATTCATTGCCCATTGGTCTCGGCGCCTGGTCGCGAACTCCCATGGAAAAGGCTCTGCGAAACACAATTGAGGCTGCGGTTCATCATATCGCCAAGTCAAAAATCTAATTTGGCGTTTTATTATCTGCGGGGCGTTTTGTAGTGAGGCTAAATCGGGCTGATTTCGCAAGCGCTGTAACCGTGTTCGCAATTATCCTGTCAACCGGCTGCGCAGCTACTGCCAAGGTAACCGGTGGCGCAGAAGGCGCAACAATCTCTGGAGCACAAGCGGAAAAATATGATGGGCCCAAGGCGCGCATCGCCGTTGGTCCTATCGTGGATAAAACCGGCGACTCTGGTAAACGCTCCCTGTCTCGTCATCTGCGCCTCTTGGGGCAAAAGAAAAGCACCTACAAGGATATGAATGTGGGCAATGTTACCAGCAGTATCCGGGACATGCTGACAACATCTTTGTTTAACAGTAATCGCTATATTGTTCTGGAGCGGGACACCATCAAAGATGTGATGGTGGAGCAGGAATTTTCCGCGTCAGGCAAAGTAGGTGAAGATACTAAAATCCCTATGGGGCAAATTGAAGGTGCGGAGTTGTTGGTAGTAGGCGCTCTCACCGGCTTCGACCCGGGCGCAGCTGGCGGCGGCGGTTTTCCTATTCCCATCCCGGTAGGCGACGATGACTATGCCATTCTCCGGGTGAGTTTCAGTACCAGTTATGTCTCAATGGATATTCGCGTCATCGATGTCAAGACTTCCCGGGTCTTGGCGTCAGTGGCGGTGGAGGGTAAATCACGTAAGGCCAGCGCTGGTGTTTCAGGGATTGCCAATACAGGATTTGGCTATGTGCAGTTGCCGGAGCTGATTAAAGGCTTTGCTAACACGCCAGTGGAGAAGGCGATCAATAAGATGGTGGATGCAGCGGTAAAGTCAATCGCGGAAAAAACACCGGCGGAATATAAGCACTATTAAAATTACTTCTCGTTAGCGCCTGATGAGCCAACCACGTTTTTATACTTCACTGCCCCTACAAATTAATCAGGAGACCAGGCTACCTGAAGTTGCCGCGCATCACGCGTCGCGGGTGCTGCGTATGCAGCCCGGTGATTTGCTTACCCTGTTTAATGGTGATGGTTGTGAGTATGCGGGAGAAATAGTTGCTATTAACAAAAAAAACATGTCTGCGATAATTACGGCAAAGCATGACATTAACCGCGAATCGTTGCTGGATGTTGTTTTGATACAGGGCATTTCCAGTGGTGAGCGCATGGATTACACCATTCAGAAGGCAGTGGAGCTGGGTGTAAACCGTATCATCCCGGTCATTAGCGAGCGTAGCGTCGTCAGGTTTGCTGGCGACAGGTCGGAAAAACGCCTGCGCCATTGGCGCCAAATTGTAATTTCGGCCTGCGAGCAGTGTGGCCGCAATCGATTACCGGAGATCGTCGTGCCGCAGACATTCCAGAAATGGTTGGAAGAGAGCGATATTACCGGTATTTCCTGGATCTTTGTCCCGGAGGAATCGGGCCGCCTCAGGGATCAGCCGAGACCGTTAGGTTTGGTGAC
>JAOUNW010000007.1 GCA_029880755.1 Gammaproteobacteria bacterium | reverse complement strand
CGCGGGCGACACTGCCGGCAGCTTGCTGGATCTGTTCGCTTTCTTGAACCGCTGCCGGCTCGGTTGTTTGGGTGGCTTCTGTTGCTACGGCGCTGCCGCTGGCAATAAGTAAAGCAGTGAATACAGACATACGAATGCTCATGATTTTCTCCTTCGGTAAATTCTTATACGAAACGGCCGTATCCTGCTGACCGTACCGTATGAAATAGCAGCTTATCGCGCACTATCCAGGGAAAAACAGACCCCATTGGATAAAGGGTTTAATTTCCAAGACAGAGCGTTGCCTGGCTCCGGTTCTGCACAAAAAACACTGCTTGCGGTTAGCAACCCGACAGTGAGAACATAATTACAAAAACAGGAGAATTAAAAATGAAATACATCGGCGTTTTGCTTGTATTGATTTCCCTGGTGGTTCCGGTTAGTCATGCCGGCCAAAGCGGTCTGATTGTCAAGAAAAGTGAATACAGCACGGAGAAAACCATAAAGCGCCTGAAAGCGGTGTTGGCGCAAAAAGGTATCCGGGTGTTTGCTCATGTAAATCACTTTGAAAACGCCGCCAGCGTCGGTTTAAAAATACGGCCCACTGAATTACTGATATTTGGTAATCCAAAGCTGGGTACGCCACTGATTAAGAGTAATCCTGCGGCGGGTCTGGATTTGCCCATGAAGGTGCTGGTCTGGCAGGATGAAAAAGGACAGACATGGTTGGTTTATAACGACCCTGCCTATATTGCCAAGCGCCATGGTATTAGTGATCAAGGGGAGGCGGTAGCGAAAATGTCCCAGGCATTGGGCAAGATGACTGACCAGGCATTAACGCCTAATTAAAAAACAAGTCGACAACATTATTTATAAAAAACAGATACCGATATGTCAGACGTATTACTACACAAACTTTCGCGGGGATTGGATGCGCTGGGCGTAGAAATCAATCCGAGGGGCAAGAAAACGCTGGTTAAATATGTGCTGGAGCTGGAAAAGTGGAACAGCGCCTATAACCTGACCGCGGTGCGCGAACCGGAACAAATGATTACACGCCATATTCTCGACAGCCTGAGCATTTTGCCGCTGTTGCATGGCAGTCAAATCCTGGATGTGGGCTCTGGCGCAGGATTTCCGGGTTTGCCGCTGGCGGTGGCGGAGCCTGATTCCTTTTTTACGTTACTGGACAGCAATGGCAAAAAGACCCGTTTTCTGACGCAAGTGGTGGCAGACCTGGAACTGGAAAACATTGATATTGTTCAGGAACGTGTAGAGAAATTCCACCCAACCGAAAAATTCGATACTCTCACTTCCCGGGCGTTCTCTTCTTTGGCCGAGCTGGTAAAGGCAGTCAAGCATTTATGTGCACCCGGTAGCAGGATAATCGCCATGAAAGGCGTATTTCCGGAGTCTGAGCTTAAAGAGCTACCCAAGGGGTTCAAGGTAATTGGTGTAGAATCCCTGTCAGTACCGGATCTTGATGAGGATCGCCACGCGATAATTATCGAGCGAACCAGCGCATAAATACTACACAGATGATTCAGAGGAGCCAGTTAATGGGAAAAGTGATTGCTATCACCAACCAGAAAGGTGGTGTTGGCAAGACAACAACCAGTATTAATCTTGCCGCATCTCTTGCCAAGACCAGACGCAAGGTGATGCTGATTGATATGGATCCTCAAGGCAATGCCACCATGGGTAGCGGCGTCAATAAAGAGTCGCTGCGAGTCAGCACCTACGAAATCCTGATCGGGGCCAATGTTATCGGTGAGGCCATTATGACCGTGGAAGGTGAATATGATCTGGTGCCCGCCAACAGCCAGCTTTCCGGTGCCGAGGTAGAGCTTATTAGCCTGGATCAGCGCGAGCGTCGTTTACGCAACGCGCTGGAATCGGTACGTGGCCTGTACGATTATATTCTGATTGACTGCCCGCCAGCGCTAAATCTTCTCACGGTAAACGCCATGGCGGCAGCGGAATCGGTGCTGATTCCCATGCAGTGTGAGTATTATGCCCTGGAAGGATTAACGGCATTGGTCACCACAATAAAAAAGGTGCGACAGACACTGAATCCCAAATTACAGATTGCCGGATTGTTGCGCACGATGTATGACCCCAGAAACAATTTAGCCAATGAAGTGTCGGCGCAATTGCGTTCTCATTTTGGCGATAAACTCTATCGAACCATTATTCCCCGTAATGTGCGCCTGGCTGAGGCGCCCAGCTACGGTAAACCTGTTATCACATACGACATGCGGTCCAAGGGCGCTGAGGCTTATCTGGCATTGGCCGGTGAGTTATTACGTCGCGAGACGGCAGAAACCACAGTAGGTAAAGCTTCATGACAGTAAAAAAACCCCGTCTGGGCCGCGGTCTGGATGCCCTGTTAGGTGGTGGCCTGGATATGGCCACTGCTGGCGACAAAGAAGGCGAGCTACGCCAGCTTCCCATAGAGCTGCTCAAGCGCGGCAAGTATCAGCCACGCCACCATATGCGCGAAGAGGCATTGCAGGAATTGGCTGTGTCTATCCGGGCCCAGGGGGTGGTTCAACCTATTGTCGTGCGCGAACTGCCTACCGGTGAGTACGAAATCATTGCCGGCGAGCGGCGCTGGCGCGCCTCCCAGTTGGCGGGGCTGGACTCCATTCCGGCCGTGGTGCGCAATATTCCTGATGAAGCCGCCATTGCTGTCGCGCTGATCGAAAATATTCAGCGGGAAAACCTGAATCCGGTGGAAGAGGCTTCGGCCTTGCAGCGACTCATAGACGAATTTGGTATGACCCACCAATTGGTGGCCGACGCCGTGGGTCGTTCCCGAGCAGCGGTATCCAACTTACTGAGACTGCTGACTCTCAACGAAGATGTGCGCAAAATGGTGGATCATGGTGATCTGGATATGGGCCATGCAAGGGCATTGTTGGGCCTGACTGGCACAGCTCAATCCAGTGCCGCCCGGGAAGTAGTAAGCAAGGACTTGTCGGTAAGAGAAACAGAGCGCCTGGTGCGCAAGTATCTCGAAAGCAGTGCGAGTACCAAAAAAACCAAATCTGGAGCGCGACTGGATCCGGATGTACGCATGCTGCAGGAAAAGTTGTCAGATACTTTGGGTGCCAGGGTGCGAATCATCCAGACCGCCAAGGGTGGCGGAAAGCTCACCATTGATTTCAATAGTAATGACGAGCTGGACGGGATTTTGGCGCATATAAAGTAAATTTGATGCTGGCATTGGGTGACTGTTAATACTATATATTAAGAGTATTGACTATCTGCCGGTATAGAAAGGATAATTTAATAATGATTAAAGTTTGGGCAGCTCTGATTCTGATCGCCGCGGGCACTAACATAGGCCTGGCGGCCGATGACACCAAAACCGCGCCGGTGATGCCGGCTGCTGATAAACCGACCAAGGCAGCCACCGTTCCCATGAACCCGTCTCAGTGGAAAGGGCCGGACGATGTGCTCAAGGCGGCCAAGCTGGGTAATCCCGAGGCCCAGCTGGAAATGGGTATTCTGTTTGAATTCGGGTTTTATATGAAGGACAACAAAGCCCCGGCATTGGCCTGGTATATCCTGTCGGCCAATCAGGGCAATATCCAGGCGGCTCAACGCCGGGATATTTTGCAGGCCAAAATGACGCCGGCGGAAATTGAACAAGCCAATAAAATGGCACCAACCCTGGCTAAAGACGGTGTTTTACCCCCGTCACCGCCGGCCAACGAGCCTGTTCCGCTTGGCGGCACTGTCCCTGCCCAGCCGTCAACCACCCCAATGGCACCAAATTCGGATATGCCGAGTCCGGACACCGCGTCACCGCAGCCGGCTGCACCATCTGAGTAAGTCATTACTTACCTTATATATGGCCTTCTGATAGCTATCTGCTATTGAGTCTTGCTGTTCAGATGGCACTTTTGTGAGCGAGTCTCGCATTCATCCACATTTAGTCTATATTGACCCCTCAGTGACCTGTCTTTATACTTCGCCGCGCTTATAGGCCCCCCAAGATTCAGTTCAATCGCTGAAAACGCCGGCAAGGGCTGAATTATGAGAGCCATCACAGATTCGTTACAGCGAGACATCCTCCGGGTGTTGGTTGCCCAGGCCATACTGGTCCTGATTGTTGTTTTGGTTGTTATGGCAATTGCCGGGATCGGCGCCGTTTTTTCAGTAATCTACGGCGGCAGTGTAACCCTGGCAGGAACCTGGTGGATGGGTCGCCGGGTGGCCCAGGCGGCTGAATTGGCCCGGGACAATAGTGCCGGCAGCGCATTGGCGGTGTATGGGGGCGCTATTCAGCGATTTATTTTTGTGTTGGTCGCTTTGGCGATTGGTATGGGGGCGCTAAAACTGGCCCCATTGCCGCTGCTAGCAGGTTTCGTTATATCGCAGGCAGGGTACCTGGCAGCAGTGTTTAGTAAAGGTTAGGAATTTTAGAGAACCAACAAGAATTTCGTAGCAGTTGCGATTGAACATACAGGATTTAATTTAATTCATGTCGAGCGAAACGGTCACCTCAGCCGGTTACATCAAGCATCACTTGCAGAATCTTACCTTTGGCCAGCACCCCGATGGCACCTGGGGGTTGGCACATAGTGCTGAGCAGGCGAAGGAAATGGGTTTCTGGGCAATTCACGTGGACACCATGGGATATTCTGTTGTGCTCGGCCTGCTGTTTTTATGGCTATTTCGAAAAGCTGCCAAAAATGCGACTGCCGGTGTGCCCGGTGGACTACAGAATTTTGTCGAGTGGATTGTTGAGTTTATTGATACCAGCGTACGCGGGTCGTTCAGTGGCAGGAATGACCTGGTAGCCCCGTTGGCCCTCACCATATTTATCTGGATCTTTTTGATGAACCTGATGGACTTGGTGCCGGTGGACTGGATTCCTCAGGTTGCCACATGGGTTGGCGTTCATGCTTTTGGTGCCGATCCCCATCACGTGTACATGAAAGTGGTGCCGACCACCGATCCCAATGCCACCTTTGGCATGGCTTTCGCTGTTTTCTTTCTGGTGTTGTATTACAGCTTTAAAGTAAAAGGTATTGGCGGCTTTATGGGTGAACTGACCCTGCAGCCCTTCCAGTCAAAGAACGCCATCATTCAAACCGTGTTCATCCCGGTAAACTTTATCCTCGAATTTGTTTCATTGATTGCCAAACCCATCTCATTGGCGCTTCGTTTGTTCGGAAACATGTACGCTGGCGAAATGATTTTTATTCTGATCGCGCTGATGTTCAACGCAGGTCTGGCGCTGGGTGTTTTCGGTGGTTTTCTACAGCTGGGTTGGGCCATATTCCATATTCTTATTATTACACTGCAGGCGTTTATTTTTATGACGCTCACAATCGTGTATCTGGATATGGCGCATCATGCACACTGATTTTTACTGATTTTAAAGCTTACTTTTACAGGAGACAAAAATGGAAAACGCGTTGTTATATATCGCTGGTTCAATCATGATGGGCCTGGGTGCATTGGGCGCTGCTGTGGGTATCGGTATCCTCGGCGGACGCTTTCTTGAAGGTGCTGCCCGTCAGCCCGAATTGATTCCTATGCTGCGTACCCAATTCTTTATCGTTATGGGTCTTGTTGACGCGGTGCCGATGATCGCAGTAGGTATCTCCATGTACATCCTGTTCGCCGTGGTCGGTGGCTAGGCCAATTATCAATTTTTATTTTCCAAGACCTTAAGGTTCCGGTATGAATATAAATTTGACCTTAATCGGGCAGTCCATCGTTTTCGCGTTATTCGTAATTTTCTGCATGAAGTTCGTGTGGCCTCCGATTATGCAGGCGCTGCGTAACCGCAAGCAGCAAATTGCCGATGACCTGGCCGCCGGTGAGAAAGGCAGGCACGAGCTGGAGTTGTCCAAGAAGCGCGCAGTAGAAGTTATGCACGACGCCAAAGGCAAGGCAGCTGATATTGTCAGCAATGCCGAAAAACGTGCCGGTGAAATTTCCGACGAAGCTAAAGAAAAGGCTAAAGAGGACGCTGATCGCATCATCGCAGGTGCCAGAGGTGAAATCGAACAGGAAATCAATCGTGCAAGAGAGCAGTTGCGTAAGGCAGTGGCAGAATTGGCTGTGGCTGGCGCCGGCAAGATTCTGGAAAAGGAAGTGGATGAAAAAGCTCATTCACAACTTGTCGACAACCTGGTGAAGCAGCTTTAGAGATCTATCATGGCTGAAAGAAAAACACTGGCTCGTCCTTACGCAGAAGCGGTTTTTGCTCTGGCAAAAGAGAGGAACACTCTGTCCAAAACCTCCGAGCTGTTGCAATGGATAAAGGCCGTGGTCGCCGATGAAATCATCAGTGATCTGGTGGATGACCCTGGTGTGCCCCGGGAGAAAATTGCAGAAGTAATCGCGGATGTTTGTGGTGAGCGTATTGATGAGGCTGGCCTGAATTTTTTACGCCTGTTGCTGGAAAATCGCCGCCTGGTTCTAATGCCGGAGATCGTGGCGTTGTTCGAGCAGCTTAAGGCCGATGAGGAAGGCAGTGTTGAGGCGCATGTGACTTCGGCCTACAAATTGACCGGTGAGCAAAGTAACGCTATTGCAGCAGGTCTTAAGAAAAAACTCGGACGCGAAATCAATCTTGTCAGCACCGTCGACAAGAGCCTGGTGGGCGGCGTGGTAATTCGTGCCGGTGACTTAATTATCGATGGTTCCGTAAAGGGTTATTTGCGTGAACTGTCATCACAACTTAATCATTAAGGGATAGTGGCAATGCAACTGAATCCTTCAGAAATTAGTGAACTGATAAAACAACGCCTGGAAAGTTTCGATAAAAAGGCGCAAGCGCGAACCGAAGGCACCGTGGTTTCATTAACCGACGGTATCTGTCGAATTCACGGCTTGTCCGATGTGATGCAGGGTGAAATGATCGAGTTTCCCGGTGACACCTACGGCCTGGCCTTGAATTTGGAGCGTGACTCTGTTGGCGCCGTGATCATGGGTGCCTATGAACATATTACTGAAGGTGACAGCGTTAAATGTACCGGCCGTATTCTGGAAGTACCTATTGGCGAAGAACTTAAGGGCCGGGTGGTAAATGCGCTGGGTCAACCTATCGATGGCAAGGGCGCTATTAATACTACCCTCACTTCACCCATTGAAAAGGTGGCTCCTGGTGTAATTGCCCGCCAGTCAGTTTCGCAGCCAGTACAAACCGGTCTGAAGTCTATTGACTCCATGGTGCCGATCGGCCGCGGTCAGCGCGAATTAATTATTGGTGATCGCCAGACGGGTAAGACCGCCGTTGCTGTGGATGCCATCATTAACCAGAAAGGTACCGGGGTAACCTGTATCTATGTTGCCATCGGCCAGAAAGCGTCTTCGGTAGCCAGTGTCGTGCGCAAGCTGGAAGAACACGGCGCCATGGAACATACCATTGTTGTCGCTGCAACAGCCTCGGAATCTGCGGCCATGCAGTTCATTGCCCCTTACTCCGGCTGCACCATGGGTGAGTATTTCCGTGATAATGGCCAGGATGCCCTGATTGTTTATGATGACTTGACCAAGCAGGCCTGGGCCTATCGCCAGGTTTCTTTGTTGTTGCGCCGTCCTCCCGGACGTGAAGCCTATCCCGGTGACGTATTTTATCTGCATTCCCGTTTGCTCGAGCGCGCTGCCCGGGTAAACGCAGACCACGTGGAAAAAATTACCGGCGGCAAAGTGAAGGGTAAAACCGGTTCACTGACGGCATTACCCATTATTGAAACCCAGGCCGGTGACGTGTCGGCTTTCGTCCCGACAAACGTCATCTCCATTACAGACGGTCAGATCTTCCTGGAAACCGATTTGTTTAATGCCGGTATCCGTCCAGCTATCAACGCCGGTTTGTCAGTATCCCGCGTAGGCGGCGCCGCGCAAACCAAGATCATCAAGAAACTGGGTGGTGGTGTGCGCCTGGCACTGGCTCAGTATCGTGAATTGGCTGCCTTTGCACAGTTTGCTTCTGATCTGGACGAGGCCACTCGCAAACAGATTCAGCGTGGACAGCGTATTACTGAGTTGATGAAGCAGTCGCAGTATTCGCCCATGACCGTAGCGCAAATGGCGGTATCTCTGTTTGCAGTTAACGAAGGCTTTCTTGATGACGTCGCGGTGGACAAGGTTGTGGCATTCGAAGACGCTTTACAGTCTTACATGAAGTCCAGTCAGGCGGCATTGATGACCAAGATCAACACTGAAATGGAATACACGGATGAAGTAGCTGGTGCCCTGAAAGCGGCGGTGCAGGACTTCAAAACCAATCATTCCTGGTAAGCGCTAGGGCCGGACTGCAGATATGGCAAGCGGAAAAGAGATACGCAATCAGATCAAGAGTATTAAGAATACTCAGAAGATCACGCGCGCTATGGAAATGGTGGCGGCAAGTAAAATGCGCAAGGCACAGGTTCGTATGCAGAAGGCCCGGCCGTATGCGGAAAGAATTCGCAGCGTAGTGGGTCATTTGCACTTTGCCCATCCCGAATACCGTCATCCCTTTATGTTCGAGCGCGAGGCCAAGCGTGTTGGTTTTATTATTGTCTCATCCGATCGCGGTCTGTGCGGTGGTTTGAATACCAACGCCTTCAAGGCATCGGTCAATGAAATGAAGGCATGGCATGATAGAAATGTTGAGATAGATGTATGCACCATTGGTAATAAGGCGGCCGGTTTTTTCAGGCGTCTCCGTGCCAATATCGTGTCGCAGACGGCGCATCTTGGGGATGAGGTGAAAATTGAGGACCTTATTGGTTCCGTGAAGGTAATGCTCGATAAATATGTCGATGGAGAACTTGATCGCCTGTTTATCGTTTACAACAGCTTTGTTAATACCATGACCCAAACACCGGTGGTTGAACCGCTGCTGCCTTTGACCGGCGAAGAAGAGGAAGAAACCAAACATCATTGGGATTACATATATGAGCCCGATGCCAAGAAGGTTATTGATGAATTGTTGACTCGTTATATTGAAACCCAGGTTTACCATGCTGTTGTGGAAAACCTGGCGTCAGAGCAGTCTTCCCGCATGGTTGCGATGAAGTCTGCTTCAGACAATGCAGGTAATCTGATTGATGACTTGACGCTACGTTATAACAAGGCGCGTCAGGCGGCGATTACCCAGGAAATTTCAGAAATTGTCGGCGGCGCAGCGGCAGTTTAGAACAAATTTATAATTCAGGCTTAGAGGATAAAGAAATGAGTGCAGGCAACATTGTGCAAGTGATTGGCGCAGTCGTTGACGCCGAGTTCCCGCGGGACTCGCTTCCAAAAGTTTATGATGCGTTGACAATCGACGGGTCTGACCTGACATTGGAAGTGCAGCAGCAGTTGGGCGATGGCGTTGTTCGTTGTATTGCCATGGGTGCATCCGAAGGATTGCGCCGCGGTTTGGCGGTGAAAAATACCGGAGCGCCGATTTCCGTACCTGTCGGTACCGAAACGCTTGGCCGCATTATGGATGTACTGGGTAATCCTATCGATGAAAAGGGTCCTGTGGGCGAAAAGAAAAAAATGCCCATTCACCGTAAGGCGCCTACCTACGAAGAACTTGCGGCATCTACGGAGTTACTGGAAACCGGTATCAAGGTGATCGACCTTATGTGTCCGTTTGCCAAGGGCGGTAAGGTCGGACTGTTCGGCGGTGCCGGTGTGGGCAAGACCGTAAATATGATGGAGCTTATCCGTAACATCGCTATTGAGCATAGTGGCTATTCCGTGTTTGCAGGTGTGGGCGAACGTACTCGCGAAGGAAACGACTTCTATCATGAAATGAAAGAAGGCGGTGTACTGGACAAGGTAGCCCTGGTTTACGGTCAGATGAACGAGCCTCCCGGAAACCGCTTGCGTGTGGCATTGACCGGTCTGACTATCTCCGAAAATTTTCGCGATGAGGGTAACGATGTATTGCTCTTTATCGACAATATTTACCGCTACACTCTTGCGGGCACGGAAGTATCTGCGTTGTTGGGGCGTATGCCGTCAGCGGTGGGTTACCAGCCTAATTTGGCGGAGGAAATGGGTGTATTGCAGGAACGTATTACCTCCACCAAGACTGGTTCCATCACTTCGATCCAGGCTGTGTATGTGCCTGCGGACGATCTGACAGATCCGTCTCCGGCGACTACCTTTGCTCACCTTGACGCCACTGTCGTATTGTCACGTCAGGTAGCAGAGCTGGGTATTTATCCGGCAGTGGATCCACTGGATTCTACCAGCCGCCAGGTAGACCCGAACGTAATTGGCGAAGAGCATTACCGTACTACCCGCGACGTTCAGGCGGTGTTGCAACGCTATAAAGAGTTACAGGACATTATCGCAATCCTGGGTATGGATGAGCTATCAGAAGATGACAAGCTTACCGTATCTCGCGCACGGAAAATTCAGCGCTTCCTGTCGCAACCGTTCTTCGTGGCGGAAGTATTTACCGGTACGCCGGGTAAGTATGTGTCGTTGAAAGAAACCATTCGCGGATTCCGTGGCATTGTTGAAGGTGAGTACGACCACCTGCCTGAGCAGGCATTCTATATGGTGGGAACCATCGATGAAGTCGCTGAAAAAGCCAAGACACTTTAATCGAATAAGGGGTTTAACAGGATGGCATTAACGGTGCATGTAGATATCGTCAGCGCGGAAGAAGAAATATTTTCCGGCCAGGCGGAAATGGTGATTGCACCCGCAATGGGCGGAGAAGTAGGTGTTATGCCACGCCATACACCTTTGTTGGCGCCACTTAAGGCCGGTGAAGTCTGCATTAAAAACGGCGACGATACCCAGTATTTTTTCGTGTCAGGTGGTATTCTGGAAGTTCAGCCCCATGTAGTCACTGTCCTGAGTGATACTGCAATCCGAGCCAAGGATTTGGACGAGGCCCAGGCACTGGAGGCCAAACAGCGAGCAGAACGAGCAATGCAGGACAAAAAATCCGAGGTGGACTATGCCAGGGCCCAGGCAGAGCTAATCGAGGCGGTTGCGCGCCTGCGCACTATTGAAAAACTTCGCAAGAAGTCCAAGTAGTAATACATCGTTCGTCGCTCTGTATCAGAGAAACTAATTATGGAAGTCGTTATGGTTGATACTGTTGTCGAAAAAAACAAGGTCGTTTCACTGGCCTATACCCTTAAAGACGAAAAAGGGGAATTGTTCGAATACAGTGATCTACCGATAGCCTATTTACATGGCTCTGGCAGTGATTTATTCGACAAAATTGAATCTTCTCTGGAAGGGCGCAAGGTGGGTGACAAGATCAAAGTCATACTACCGCCCAAGGACGGCTTCGGGGAACATGATCCGTCCCTGATTTTTAGCGATGACCTGGATAATGTGCCACCGGAATTACGAAAACTGGGAACCGAGCTGGAGGCACAAAATGCCAAAGGTGAAGTACTAAAATTTGTAGTGACTGACATAGATCCCAAGAAAGGAAAGTTAACAGTGGATGCCAATCATCCTCTAGCAGGCCAGACAGTTAGTTTTGAAGTCACCATCAAAAGTATACGAGCCGCCACGCCGGAGGAATTGAAGGCTGGACAGCCAAGTTCACTTTATGATGCGCCTACCGGCGGGGAATCCTGAAATCCTCCAAATTTGTTTCCTGCAAACGGGCGCTGTACCCAAAGGTTTCACCATAATCCGCGGAATCCCCTCTGTGTTAACCGTAAGTGGACTATGATTAAATAACGCACGATGGTTAATTCAGCCCCAAATATCGAAATTGTAATTTTGGCTGCCGGGAAAGGCACGCGCATGTATTCCAACCTGCCCAAGGTGTTGCACCAGATTGGGGGCAAACCGTTACTGGCGCATGTGATCGATTGCGCTAAACAGCTTAAGGCTTCGGCAATTCACGTGGTCTACGGCCATGGTGGTGATACGGTGCCGGCAAGTTTTGCCGGGGAAACCATTAATTGGGTGTTGCAGGCCCAGCAGCTAGGTACCGGCCACGCCGTGGCCCAGCCCATGGCTCATATCGAAGAAGCGTCCCTTGTTCTGGTTTTATACGGCGATGTGCCGCTGATTGAATCCGCCACATTACAGCAGTTGGTGTCGTTGGCCGGTACCACTAAATTGGCCCTTTTAACCGCATTTTTTGACGATCCCGGTGCTTACGGCCGTATTGTCAGGGACACTTCCGATAAGGTTGTGCGTATTGTCGAGAAAAAAGACGCCTCGCCACAGGAATTGGCCATCAAGGAAATCAATACCGGTTTTCTTGCCGCGCCAGCCTCCCTTTTGCGCTCCTGGTTGGCTAAACTGGACAATGACAATGCACAAGGAGAATATTATTTAACCGATGTGATCGCTATGGCAGTCGCGGACGGGGTGGAGGTTGTCACCAGTCAGCCCGGATCGCTGGCGGAAATCACCGGGATTAATAACAAATCTGAACTTGCGGATATGGAACGGACCTACCAAAACAAACAAGCCAGGAAACTGATGGAGCAGGGAGTAACCCTGCGTGACCCCGCGCGTTTTGATGTGCGTGGTAATGTCACCATTGGTCGGGACGTTACTATAGATGTGAATGTCATTTTGGAGGGCGACGTTGTTATTGGTGATAATGTTTCCATTGGCCCAAATACTGTTATAAATAACTCCATCATTGGCGACGGCAGTGTTGTGTTAGCCAATTGTGTGATTGAAGATGCGAAAATTGGTCGCCATTGCACGGTTGGACCATTTGCCAGATTACGTCCGGAGACACATTTATCTGACGAAGCCAAGGTTGGCAATTTTGTGGAAATCAAGAAATCAGAGATTGGAAAAGGCAGCAAGGTTAACCATTTAAGTTATGTTGGTGATAGTACCCTTGGCCAGAATGTTAATATCGGTGCCGGTACCATTACCTGTAATTACGATGGCGTTAACAAGCACCGTACTGTAATTGGCGACAATGCCTTTATCGGTTCCGATACCCAGCTAGTGGCGCCGGTGACTGTCGGCGAAGGAGCCACCATTGGTGCTGGTACCACGCTAGTCAACGATGCGCCGGCCGGTCAGCTGACTCTTAGCCGCGTGAAGCAAAAAACAATTGATGGCTGGCAGCGGCCTGTCAAAAAAAAGAAAGATTAATATCAAGGTGGATGAATTATGTGTGGAATAGTTGGGGCGATTGCAGAGCGCGATGTTGTACCCATTTTGCTTGAAGGCCTGAAACGACTGGAATATCGTGGCTATGATTCCGCAGGTATCGCCGTACTTGATAATGAGGGTTGTTTATCGCGGGAACGTCGTGCGGGAAAAGTGGCGGGCCTGGAGGCGGTCATCAAGAGCGGTTTCAGCGGCCATGTTGGTATTGCCCACACCCGCTGGGCTACGCACGGTGAACCAACAGAGCGAAATGCCCATCCCCACATTTGCCGTAAAACAGTGGCAGTTGTTCATAATGGCATTATCGAAAATTATGACGACCTGAAAGCCAAACAACTGCAGCTAAGTTATGAGTTCACCTCTCAGACAGATACTGAAGTTGTAGTACACCAGGTTCATGAATATCACATCAGCAAGGGACTTGACTTGCTAAAGTCGGTACAGAATGCGGTAAAGGATCTAAAGGGTGCTTATGCCTTGGGTGTTGTCAGCACCAAAGAACCAGGTCGATTAGTTGCGGCGAGATTGGGTAGCCCGTTGGTTATCGGTGTGGGCATCGGTGAGCATTTTATCGCGTCTGATGTGGCAGCGTTATTGCCCGTTACTCAGCGGTTTATTTTTCTGGAAGATGGCGATATTGCTGATATTAGCCGCGAGTCAGTAACCATTTATGACACCAAGGGAAAAAGAGTCGACCGACCGATACGCGAAAGCGAGTTAACAGCCGATGCTGTAGAGCGCGGAGAGTACCGCCACTACATGCTCAAGGAAATTTTTGAGCAGCCGCGCGCCATTAGTGACACACTGGAAGGTCGTATCGCCGCAGGAAAAGTTCTTGAGCAGGCCTTTGGCGCCAATGCCAAAGCCGTTTTTGATAAAGTACAGGGCGTTCACATTATTGCATGCGGCACCAGCTATCATGCCGGACTAATTGCCAGGCATTGGTTTGAGTCTTTGGCCGGTATCCCTTGTAGCGTGGAAGTGGCGAGTGAATTTCGTTATCGCAAACCCGTGGTACGCAAGAATTCCCTCATTGTTACTATTTCCCAATCTGGCGAAACGGCTGATACCTTGGCCGGATTACAGGAAGCCAAACGTCTTGGTTTTGGTTACTCTCTGGCAATTTGTAATGTCCCCGAGAGCTCTCTTGTGCGCGAATCCGATCTGGTGTTGATGACACGTGCCGGCCCTGAAATCGGTGTTGCCTCCACCAAGGCCTTTACCACCCAGTTAGTCGCTCTGTTGTTGTTGGTGCTGGTGTTGGGGCGCCGGCATGGCATAAGCGCTGATACGGAAACGGCCATTGTCGCTGAGTTGATTAAATTGCCCGGTGCTATCGATGAAGTTTTACAGTTAAGCGCTGACATAAAGCGTTTGTCCGAACAGTTTGGTCATCGCCATCATGCGCTGTTTCTCGGGCGTGGCGCCATGTACCCGGTAGCGATGGAAGGGGCACTGAAATTAAAGGAAATTTCTTATATTCATGCTGAAGCTTATCCTGCCGGTGAGCTGAAACACGGACCACTGGCATTAGTGGACGCGGAAATGCCGGTGATTGCTGTTGCGCCACCTAATGATTTGCTGGAAAAACTCAAATCCAATCTTCAGGAAGTGCGTGCCAGAGGCGGTGAATTGATTGTATTCGCAGACCTCAAATCCAAAATGAAGGCGGAAGCAGGCACTCAGGTAATGCTGGTAAGGCATGTTGATGATGTGGTCGCGCCTATTGTTTACAGTGTTCCTTTGCAGTTACTGTCCTACCATGTCGCTGTGCTCAAGGGTACGGATGTGGACAAGCCGCGTAATCTGGCAAAATCTGTTACCGTAGAGTAATACCTGAAGACCGTACGCGCGGCGTAAAATATCCTATTTCTCAATAAGGAATGAAGGCCTTAACGGCTGGGGGTTGTTGTGGAGTCTATGGGCCCCATAAGATATCCTCAGTAAGACGCCATTATTCTGCTGGATGCGTACCTTTTCATATGAAAAGACACAATACCAAGTTAATCGGTATTCTAACCCTGCTATTGTTGCTGGTTCCCCATCCGGCTGTTTCCGACAATGCCACCGCCACAGCCAATCGGGCCAAGGAAATTCTCAGGCAAATCGATGATATGTGGCGTGGCGAATCGTCATACGCTGTATTAACCATGCGGGTCAAAACGGCGCATTATGAACGCACCGTGGAACTGGAGGGATGGTCGAAAGGAAAAGAGAAGACCCTTATCCGCATATTGCGGCCACTAAAAGAAAAAGGTGCCGCCACACTTAAATCCGGTAACCATATTTACAGTTATTTGCCCAAAACAGACCGCACGATCCGGTTAACGTCAAGCATGATGATGGGCTCCTGGATGGGCAGCCATTTTACCAACGATGACCTGGTAAAGGAGTCGCGTATGGAAGACGACTATAATCCTGTTATCTCATTTGAGGGAAAACGGGATGATACCGAGATAATAGAATTCACATTAATACCAAAACCGGAGGCCGCAGTGGTTTGGGGAAAAGTGGTGATGGCAGTGACTAGCAAAGACTATCTGCCGCTAAAACAGGATTATTACAATGAAGATTTGGAAGTAGTAAGAACCATGCTTTTCACAGAAGTTAAACTGCTGTCTGGAAAACAGCGCCCTTCTGTCATGCGGGTCGTGCCAATTGATAAACCTGGCGAATACACGGAGCTGATCTATAAAACACTACAGCTTAACGTACCCATGCAAGATGACTTCTTTTCCTTGTCTCAACTGAAAAAGCGTTAGCGTGTCGGGGAAGCTTAAACGTTACAGGCGCCCGTATCCCAGCCAAAAAATCGAGCATGAACCTTAGGGTACACCCATACGCCGAAGAGAATGCCGAATATAGTAAAAATTGCCGGCAGATATCCCTGACCGAGTTGAACCAGGGCAATACTCGGACAGGCACCGGTAATAGCCCAGCCGGTACCGAATAAAATTCCGCCAGCGACGGTTCCCTTGTGCAGGGGTTTTTTGGGCAGCTTTTTGCCACGAGCAAATATAGCGAAACCAACCATGGAGAGCATTACCGCGCTGCCGAATGTTAGTAGCAATCTTAGATCCGCAAAGGTAAACAAGCGGTGCACTTCCCCGAAATCCGAAAACCCAATGCGGCTGAGCGCATAACCCATGGTTAGGCCAAACAGGCCCATCTTGATATGACTCGTCGTTGTCGAAGTTGACATTAGGCAAGTGCCTCCAGAATGAATGAAACAGCAATGGCAGATCCAAAAAACGCACCTGTACCGACGAGGCTGCCGACCTGAAGTCGCGAGCAACCACTCAAGCCATGGCCAGAGCTACAGCCTCCACCCATGCGGGTACCGAAGCCAATCAGGGTGCCACCAGTTATGAGTAATATCCATGATTGGGTACCAAACCCAAAAAAGCGTTCATACTCACTGCCCAGTGAAAATTGAATTTGAAAATCTCCTGCAGTGACAGCGGCGACCAAACCGCCGACCAGTGTCATGGCCAGGAATGTCAGGTGGGCTGTCCACGGAACCTTGGTAAAACTGGCGCGTTTCGCTTGTTTTGCGGACGCCGCCTTATTTTCTGTTTGCATCATCTGTTTGACATATTCTTCGCCAAATTCTTCAATGGCTGCGGCGAGCATGGCATCCTGGGTCGCGGCACGGTTTTTGGCCATGCGCGCCTCGGCTTTTGCCATTTGCTGATCATCGCGCCAGCGCACCAGACGATCCCAGCTGGAGGAAACACCCAAGGTATTGCCCATAGCCATCCAGAAAGAGATGGTCAGAAAGGCCAGCATGGCGCCGCCTGCCCACCATGACCAGAATCTGTCACTGTTGCCAATGGTGACTGCGGCCAGGAGCGAAGTGATATCAAAGGATCCGGGCTCTGATTTACTCGTTTCCTTTTTCGGTGAAGCAGGAGATGCGCCAGTGACAGGCACAACCGTTTTTTGTCCGGTGCCGGAGATTATTTCCTGGGCCTCTGAATGTCCCAGGGCGGCAGCCTGTTGATACCAGGTTTTTGCAACATCCTTATCCTGCTTGACGCCGAGACCGTATTCATATGACTGGCCAACCTCGTACTGTGCCTTCGCATGGCCCTGAACAGCCGCCTTCAGGAACCAGGAAAAGGCAGCGCGCTTATCCTGGGACACCCCCAATCCATTAACACCGCTGGCATACATTTGTGCCAGGGTATATTGGGCATTAGCGTTACCGGTCTCTGCCGATTCAATCCACCAACTTAACGCCTCGGACTTGTCTTTAATGAGGCTTTCGTCTTCACCCAAGGCCAGTGGTGGGGCAACAAGCGTAAGAAGGATAATTAACGCGGGGAACAGGCTCGCCCTGGGTTTAATTAGATTCATAATGTGTGCTCGTATTCCTGTTTTACTTAATATTACTAAAAATCGCTATGACCTGGGTTCCAGGCTAATGCACTTAACCTGGCCTTCTATGCCACCAAGTTCCTCGATACGCAACGCAGCTCGATAGATATCAACACCACTGGCTTGGTCGGTGATGAAAATAAACCATTTGTATCCTTCGCCAACCGGTTGTTGCAGTTGGCCATCAACCTTGATGCCAAGTTGTTCAATAATTGTTTTTGCCTTTTGCTGCAGTTCCTCCCCTGCACCATTGGCCTTGAATCTGACATAGTAAGAACTCGTCGCACTAACAGAAGCGCTGTTAATGGCTGGACTGGCCGCAGCAGTTGTGGCGGTATTATTAGTTGCCGGTGTAGAGGCCTGGGGTTTTTCCTGGCTAGCAGGCGCGGCGGCAGTTTGCGCAGCGCTGCGTTTGATTTTGTCGCTCAGGTAGGCGGTATCCAGGTCCTTGCCGTTGGGCAGCAAGGTAATCGGCACAGCCTGGCCTTTAGTTGACTGCTGAAAACGCACGCATTTTTTGAAATCGCCACTGCAATAAAATGTCTGCCACACCTTCAGGGCGCTGTTGGTTGTCAGCTCCGGGAAGAGCTCACAGGAATCCATATGAGAACAGGTCATGTGTTTATTACCCCACTAACAATTAATCATCATCTCCGGCAATTCATACCTTTATATAAATATGTGCAAGGGATATGCCATTACTCAGTGTAGTTTCTCTTTCGTGGATTTGAAGGATTCTGGACAAGGAAGCGATATCGTGTTGATTTTTAGCAACTTTCAGATCATTTTTGCCAGCTTAAAAATTAAGACCTGCCAAAGAAGACATACGTTAGGGCGTGCCCGGACGCTATAGGTCAGTCGGCTGTCGCAAAATGCTCATATAAAAGAATATTATTAAATACTTATATGTTGACTTGTCTCAAGACGGTAATAACTCTTAAGCGACTACAATGAGTTTTCTTTGGCAGGAGACCAGATTGCCCGACGTCAAAATTTTTTCTTTTGCGCTGAGAAACGTTCTTCGGAACCGACATCGTTCATTGGTTACTGTGTTGGCGATGGCGTTCGCGGGCATCATTATGATTGTGTTTGCTGCGCTTATGGATGGCTTTCTCGACGCAACAGAGCGCCATGCGGTAATTATGAATACCGGCGATGTGCAAATCCATGCCCCGGGTTATATGAATGATCCCGATCTCTACACGTATGTTGATAACACCTACGAATTGTTATCGTTACTGGAAAAAAACGGTTTTTACGCAAGCCCTCGTCTTTACGGATTTGCATTGGCGGCGGCAGGCAAGTCGTCCGCCGGAGTAAAGCTTCGTGGTATAAGCATAAACAGGGAGAACACGGTCACGGAAATCTCACGCCATGTCATGCTGGGTGCATGGCTCGAATCCGGCGATACACGCGGTGTGGTAATCGGTAAAAAACTGGCAAGAACTCTGGGCGTTAAGGTAGGTGATGAGATTGTTATCGTCGGCCAGGCAAGTGACGGCTCCATGGCCAACGATCTGTATCGAGTCAAGGGAATTCTGAAAACCGTGGGCGATGAAATAGACCAGGCAGGTTTCTTTATGTTAGACACCGCTTTTCGGGAGCTGATGGTCTTCCCTAAGGGTGTCCACGAAATTGCCATTATGCGTAGTAACCGGGACACCGATCTGGAATTAGCGAAGCAGCGTATTGAAGAAATCGCAGGTGACTATGAGATCAAGGACTGGCAGGACCTGCAGCCGGTGATTGCCCGCATCTTGGATCTGGCCGATGCCCAGAAAGTGATCATGATCCTTATCACTTACGTCGCAGTCGCCACTGTTATCTTGAATGCTGTGTTGATGAGTGTGTTCGAGCGCATTCATGAATTCGGTGTCATGAAGGCGTTGGGTGTGGGGCCGTGGTTTCTGGTGCGCCTCATCTTTACAGAACTTTTTATTATGATTTTTGCGGCAAGCATTGTGGCCCTGGCTTGTGGCTGGTTTATCGCTTATCGGCTTGAGCTTAACGGAATTGATCTATCCAGCATTGCCACAGGTGCTTCCTTCGGCGGTGTCGCCATCGACCCGGTATGGCCGGCAAAAGTAACACCAGGGGCATTGTTCCTGCCGGTGTTGTTTTTAATATTGATCGGATTTCTGGCGGCAGTGTATCCGGCAGTTAAGGCTGCCGTGATTCAGCCAGTCAGGGCAATTTATTATCGTTAACCAGCGAATACGTGTTCACATGAGAGTCACTTTATTTGCATGGCGTAATCTCTGGCGGCGTAAGCGGCGCACGCTCATCACGGGGTTCTCCATCGGTTTCGGTATTATGCTGGCGGTCACTTTCACTGGAACCGGCGACTACGGTTACACCAACATGATTAATGCTGGCGCTAACATGGGTTTTGGTCATGTCACAATAGAACGCCAGGGGTATAACCTGTCGCCCGGCCTGGATAAACCAGTGGAAAACAGCGAGCAAGTCCGTGATATTGTCTTGAAAATAGAGGGCGTTAATAACGCCTATGTCCGAATCATGGGGCAGGCCATGTTCGCTAGTGCCAACAAGACAGTGGGTGGTATGTTCCTCGCGGTCCATCCCAAGGAAGAGTCTGCAGAACACAATTTGTTTATACGGTCTATGGTGAGCGGTGAAATGCTGTCCTCGTCTGACAATAGAGATGTTGTTATCGGAACGCATCTTGCCAAAAAACTAAACCTGAGATTGGGAAAAAAGCTCATCTATACCACTACAGACGCCAACGGAGAGATAGTCAGTGCGATTTCGCGGGTTACCGGTATTTTCGAGACCGGTGTAAAAGAAATTGATGGTGGCCTGGTAATGTTGCCGATTAATACTGTCCGTAACCAAATCGGCTACAAAAATGACGAAGCCACCCTGGTTGCAGCGTTGGTTAACGATCAACGTTACACTCAGGCCGTCAGAGATCGTGTTGCCCGACGTCTCAATGCCAAGAATGTCGAGATTCTTACCTGGAAGCAAACCCAGGGAGACATGGCGGGGATTGTGGCCATGGATCGAGGCAGTAATTATATTAGTCAAATTTTGATAGGCCTATTGATTGCCGCTGGAATATTCAACACCTTGTTGATGAGTGTACTGGAACGCCGACGGGAATTCGGAATTATGATGGCTGTCGGTATGACGCCAGCCACTCTATTCAAGTTGATCATGACCGAGTCCCTGTGGCTGGCTGCCGTTGGCATTATTTTTGGGGTTATCATCACCACGCCCTGGTACTGGTATCTTTATAATATTGGTATTGACTTCACCGGCGCCATTGGCGACGACTACAGCGCCGGCGGAGTATTGGTGGATCCGGTTATGAAAATTCGACTTTTCAAGGAAAGTATTATCAGTATTCTCTCAGGCGTGTTCTTGTTGACCCTGGCGTCAGGGCTGTATCCCGCCTGGAAGGCCGGCCATATCCCGCCTGTACAAAGTCTGATGCAACGATGAGGGTGGTGAGATGACTGGCGCAATTGTTACCATGGAAAATGTCACCAAGCTCTACGAGCAGGGCAAGATAGAAGTCAGGGCGGTGGATAATCTCACGCTGACAATTCAAAAGGGTGACTTTGCCGCGTTGTGTGGCCCGTCAGGTTCAGGAAAAACAACGGTGCTGAATCTTATGGGTGGCCTGGACTTGCCCACAGAGGGGACAATACATATTGAGCAACAGAATTTATCCGAATTATCGCGCTCACAGATTTCCAACATGCGCCGCGATCGAATCGGTTTCGTATTTCAGTCCTACAACCTGATCCCTGTCATGACTGCCTATGAGAACGCGGAGTTTGTGTTGAAGTTGCAAGGTGTGCCGGAAAAACAATGTCACGAACGGGTCATGAACATACTGGCAGAAGTGGGCTTACAGGGCCTTGAGCACAGGCGGCCAGATGAATTGTCCGGTGGTCAGCAACAGCGTGTGGCCATTGCCCGCGCTATAGTGACAAGACCGGCAATTGTGCTGGCGGACGAACCAACGGCAAACGTGGACTCAGTCACGGCCGATGCGCTGCTGGACTTGATGCAAGAACTGAACCGGGTAGAGCGAACCACTTTTTTATTTTCCACTCACGACCAACGTGTCATGGACCGGGCCCGCCGATTAATTCGTCTGCGTGATGGCAGGTTGGAACAGGACGAGGTTCGTGCCTGATTCACCTGGTTATTCTCCCGTGCGAAAAAAGCTGCTGCTGTTATTGCTGTTGGCTCTTGTCATACCGCCGGAAAGAGCGCTCTCGTTTTATGAACTAAAACAAAGCGAAAACACACTGGATGCCCGCGGCCTGTTGCGTGGTTTTGTTATTGCCACTAATAACCCGGAGCATCAGTATTTTTACGAAGACAGCTCTATTACTGGCGTGGCAGGTCTGGCAAGATTAATCGTCACGGGCAGCAGGGGAGCGCAATGGGGTTATGAGTTAAACGCTTACCAAACCTATATCCCCACGGATCTGGTGGCAAACCAGTTTCGTTTTGGGACGCCACTGGATGTGGAGCGCAGTGAGCTGCCGGAACACAGTTTCAGCGATGATAACTACGTACACTTTGCTATCGACCGAATCAACCTTCGATTCTCCTATGAGAATATGGATGTCACTCTTGGTCGGCAGCCGGTTAATCTTGCCACCACGTTTTATTTTACACCCAACGATTTCTTTGCCCCATTTGCCGCCACCACGTTTTACCGGGTCTACAAGCCCGGTGTGGACGCACTGCGCCTGAATTACCAGGTGAATGAATTATCGCAGATAGCGGCTATTGGCGTACTTGGTTATGAACCGGACCTGCAATCGGAAACCGGCTGGAGCCGTAATCCCGATCTGCAGCGTAATTCCTATTTGGCGAGACTGTCACTGGCCATGGGCGGTGCGGACTGGACCGTGCTGGCGGGCCAGGTGCGCGATACAAAAATATATGGCACTGCTTTGCAGGGTGAGTGGTTCGACTGGTTGGGTATGCGCATGGAGGGTCACATAGGCGAGCCTAATGGTATCGGAGAACGTTACGCCAACTGGGCTGCAGGTCTGGAGCACCGATGGCCAAACAGTCTCAATGCAAGAATAGAATGGTTTTACCAGTCTCAAGGTGCAAGTTCCCTCGATGACTATGTTCAATCGGCAGCCCTCGCTGCCGAGTCCCAGGTGTATCTCGCCAGAAACTATGCTGCCCTGGGCCTGGATTACGAATGGACACCTTTGCTGCAAGTGGGCGTGTTAACGCTGGTAAATATGATTGATCATTCCAGTTTGTTTGCTATTAATGGTATTTATTCGCTATCCGATGAAACGGAGCTGGCATTGGCCATTGGGCTACCCTATGGAGACAAACCCGAAGGCCCACAGTTAGGCAGTGAATTCGGTACTTACCCAAGATCCCTGAATATAGAGGTAAGGACTTATTTCTAAACACGGATTTAAACGCATTTTCCTCCGGGTTCCATTACCGATAAAATCATCTACCCTTAAAGTCTGCATGCAAAAAATAATTTCTACAGGATTCAAGTAAATGGGCCAAAAAGAAAATCGCAAACTAAAGCGCTGGCAACTTATCTATTCCCTGCGCGTGTTTGAGTCGGCCAGCCACCAGCTGTTCGGTTATTTGTCTGACATCTCCGATAACGGCATGTCCCTGGTGACAGAAAAGGCCATACCGGTTAACAGGGGAATGCGCCTGTCCATGGAGGTGCGCCAGCAAAACAGCGAGATCCTGCCTGTGGAGCTTGATGCCCGCAGCGTCTGGGTAAATCAGGATGAGGAGACCGGACTTTACCGGGCCGGTTTTGAATTATCAGGTCTTGATCCGTTATTGGTGACCAGCGTTCGTTGTATCATTGATGAATTAAAGCTGGAAGCCTGAACTTTCCGCATTTTGCCACCTGTTCCCAGTCGCCGGGGAATACGGTACCTTAGCCATACCCGTAACAAAACTGTCATAAAACTTTGTTCTAATGCCGTTTTGTGACTCGGCGGTACCCGATTGGCTACAAACATATTAATAGTTGATGATGAGCGCGCCATCCGGGAGATGGTGTGTCTGGCATTGACCAATGAAGGCTACCAGTGTCATGAGGCGGGCAACGCCCATGAAGCTGAAGGTGCCATCAGTTATGCCCAGCCTGACCTTATTCTTTTGGACTGGATGATGCCCGGTGTCAGCGGCGTGGATTTTGCCAGACGTCTGCGCCGGCAGCAGGAGACGCGCCTCATACCCATTATTATGTTAACGGCGAAATCCGACGAAGATGATAAGGTGCGCGGTCTGGACAGCGGTGCTGACGATTATCTGACCAAGCCGTTTTCCATCAAAGAACTGCTGGCACGAATACGCAGTTTGTTGCGCCGCGTGCAACCACAGGATGAAAGCGAAATCTATCAGTGCCAGGGCCTGGTGTTAGAGTCCCCCGCTCAGAGAGTGCTGGCGGATGACAAGCAACTGGAAATGGGGCCCACGGAATACAAGTTGTTAAAGTTTTTTATGGAAAACAAAAACCGTGTGTTCACCCGCGGCCAGTTGCTTGATCATGTCTGGGGAAACAACGTATACATCGAAGAGCGTACCATCGACGTTCATATACGGCGCCTGCGAAAGGCGCTGGAAGCCGGTGGTTATGATCACCTGATCCAAACCGTGCGCGGCAGCGGTTACCGTTTCTCAGAGAAGTAGCCATGCTTACACCGGACCAGGGACAAAAACTGGCCAAGTTGGCCGTGGCACTTATTCTGGTAGCGCTTGTTGGTAGTTGGTTCGACAGCGCACTGTTGTTCATCGTCATTGCGCTCACGGTTTATGTGCTGATGACGCTGCGAAATGTGTTTCGGTTACAGAACTGGTTGCAAACGCGGAAACACAGCGATATTCCCGAAGCCAGCGGTTACTGGGGTGAGCTGTTTAATCAGTTACACGAGATCGAAAAAGAAAGACGCGTTAACCGTCTCAAACTTACCAGTGCATTGTCACGATTCCAGGACGCAGCATCCGCCTTGCCCGATGGCACGATAATTCTCAGCAAGAAAAACGAAATTGAATGGGCCAATGCCTCGGCTACAAACCTCCTGGGCATACAGCTTCCCCGTGATGAGGGCCTGAAGATCAGAAACCTGTTACGCAACCCCAAGATTCTGGAGTACATGGACAAAGGCGACTTCAGCCAACCGATTGTTATTCACTCGCCGGTAAAACCGGCGCTTTCTCTGGAGATATCCATCATCCCTTTTGGCAGCAGCCAAAAGCTACTGTTGTGCCGCAATATCACGCATGTCATCAATCTGGAGGAGATGCGCTCCAATTTTATCGCCAACGTGTCCCACGAATTGCGCTCACCCATTACGGTGTTGTTGGGGTACCTGGAGACCCTGCTGGACATGAAGGCCGGCAGTGAGCCCCAGGTTAACAAGGCGCTCACGAGTATGCAGGAACAGGCTAAACGAATGGATCGTTTGGTGAGTGATTTAATCACCCTGACGAAACTGGAAACCACGCCAGTCTATGTCCACGATCAATGGGTGGATGTGCCGGCTGTTCTGGCCTCGGTCAAAGAAGCGGCCGACCTCATGGGTGCTAAAAAACAACAACAAATCAGCTTAGAAATTGACGAGCACCTGAAAATAAAAGGCAACCGCGAAGAGCTGCACAGCGTGTTCAGCAATCTTGTGGGCAATGCCGTGCGCTACACACCCGAAGGAGGCAGTATTGGTATTCGTTGGAGTCTCGCCGGCGACACACCGGTTTTTTCTGTCTCTGATACCGGCCCGGGTATTGCCCCGCAGCATCTTTCCAGGTTAACGGAACGCTTTTATCGTGTGGACGTAGACCGCTCGAGGGAAACCGGCGGTACCGGTCTGGGCCTGGCGATCGTCAAACACATTCTGGATCGCCACGACGCCCGGCTCGACATCCAAAGCACCCTGGGTAAGGGAAGCACCTTTAGCTGTTATTTCCCCAAACCTCAAAATAACACGACACAGAATTAACGCTGGCAGAGCCAGGCAGATCAATCCGTCGCGGTACTGTCATAAAACCGTCACAATTCGGTCATATTGTTGTCACAGCACTAACGGATGATACACCGGCGAAATAAAGATCGATTTGATTTATTGGAGATTCATTATGAAAAAAGTGTTGTACACATTAATTAGCGCAGGACTGCTGGCCACTCTGACAGGTACGGCTGTTGCGGAAACCAAATGGGACAAAGGCATTCCGGAATACAAT
The DNA here is from genome assembly GCA_029880755.1 of Gammaproteobacteria bacterium. Lineage (GTDB taxonomy): Bacteria > Pseudomonadota > Gammaproteobacteria > Acidiferrobacterales > SZUA-150 > JAOUNW01. Next base: position 1,652 of record JAOUNW010000007.1, on the reverse strand, counting down.
CGGGCCAGCGGTGTTTCCGGTAATCTTTCCAGTGTCGGTTCAGACACTCTGGCCAACCTCATGACCTTGTGGGCGGAAGAATTCAAACGCATTTATCCCAACGTCAATATTCAGATTCAGGCCGCCGGTTCTTCCACGGCTCCACCCGCATTAACGGAAGGTACATCCAACATCGGGCCCATGAGCCGCAAAATGAAAGACAAGGAACTACAGGCGTTTGAGCAAAAGTACAACTACAAGCCCACGGAAATTCCCGTCGCCATCGACGCCCTGGCAGTCTATGTGCACAAGGATAATCCTGTAAAAGGCATGAGCACGCCGGAAGTGGATGCTATTTTTTCCAGTACACGCAAGTGCGGTAATAACAAAGACCTGACAAGCTGGGGCGACCTGGGCCTGAAAGGAAGCTGGGCATCGCGCAGTATGCAGCTCTATGGACGCAACTCTGTTTCCGGCACCTACGGCTATTTCAAGGAAAAAGCCTTGTGCAAGGGAGACTTCAAGACCACGGTCAACGAACAACCCGGTTCAGCCTCAGTGGTGCAGTCTGTTTCCAGCTCTATTAACGGCGTCGGCTACTCCGGCATCGGCTACAAGACCTCCGGTGTGCGCGCTGTGCCTTTGGCCAAAAAGGCCGGCGACCCTTACGTGGCAGCAACATCCGAAAACGCCGTCACAGGCAAATATCCACTCAGCCGTTTTCTCTATATCTACGTGAACAAGGCACCCAACAAACCCCTGTCACCCCTTGAAAAAGAATTCATAAAGCTGGTGTTATCCAAAGCTGGCCAGCAGGTTGTCATTAAGGACGGCTATATCCCGCTGCCCGCCAAGGTAATCAAGGCGCAGTTGGACAAGCTTGGTAAATAAGAAGCTCGCTGTGAGCGAAAAAGAAAAAGCCCCGCACGCGGGGCTTTTTTATCGGAAAATAAATTGTAATAGACTGTAAAGCGGATTAAGCAGATAGCGAATCCGCTGTATGGCCGACCAAATAATCCGCCCCAATCAAAATATTATTTCCCCCTGCTCTCACGGCTATCTCACTGTTTTTAAGGGATTAAATTAGCATCCATGGTTGTCACAATTCTGACATATAGTGCTCCTATACTGCCGCCATGGCCGTTACCCCCTCTTCTCTTGGAAAAATCCCCAGCCCCCGACAGCGCTGGCGCAAGCTGAAAGACAAGCTGGCGTTCTGGGGTGTCGGTTTGGGCGGCATCGGCGTCATTATCGCAATTGTTCTGATTTTCTTTTATCTGTTGTATGTGGTGTTTCCCATGTTTATTCCGGCCAGCCTGGAGCGTGTGCAACAGTTTGCTACGCCGGGGGATACTGCCAGTGCTACCTGGATGTTGGCTATTGAAGAACAAAATCAGGTGGCGTCACGCTTTACCGATAGCGGCGATATTATTTTCTTTGAAGCCGCTACCGGTAATGTCATCAAACAATTCCGTTTGCCCTTACCCAAGTCTGTAAAAGTTACCAGCCTTGCCGGCGGCCGGCCTTCATCGGGACTGGTGGCTTACGGTTTAAGCAACGGCCAGTTTTTGTTGGTGAGGCATCGTTACGAGGTGTCTTACCCCGACAACCAAAAACACATCGAGCCGGTGATTGAATATCCCGTCGGCACTGCCGCGATGACCGCCGACAAA
>JAOUNW010000213.1 GCA_029880755.1 Gammaproteobacteria bacterium | reverse complement strand
TGGACCCAGGTCACGGTCCTGCCCAATACTCCGCCTTACGTCAAAGGGGTGCTGAATCTGCGCGGTATCGTGGTTCCCATTATCGATTTACGCATCTGTTTCCACATGGACACGGTGGACTACGATGCCACCACCGTCATTGTGGTCCTCAAGCTCAATGTCCACGGCAAGGAACGGGTCATTGGTTTGGTGGTGGATTCCGTCTCGGACGTGTTAGACATCACCCACACCCAGGTACGCAGCACCGAGGAATTTGACATGACCTCCCAGACCGATGCCATCACCGGTGTCGCCACCCTGGACAGCAAAATGGTCATCCTGCTGGACGCCGCCAAACTTCTGAGTGCCGGTGAACTGGCCGACCTTACCCGGGATGCCGCAGCGTTGAAGGAAAAAGCCAATCAGGCACCGGAAGAAGACTAACTTCTTTAAACAACGCCTCTTATTCGTTATCACTGAAAACCACCCGAGAGGGTGGTTTTTTGTAGATTGACGATGTATGAGTATTGAGCACATCGCATAGTATTCCAGTAGGACAAAGACCAGGTCCGCACGAATGTAAGATCAAGCCCAATAGACCAAATCGATTGATTCAATTCGGATCGATGAGAGGATTAATAGAAATATCAACCCCAGTACCCCGATTAACGCGTGAGGCATGCAGGTTTTAATTACATCTTTATGGGACTGATAAACCCACTCTAAAAGCACGATCAGCAAATTTGGTTTCAAGCCCCTGAGAACGTCAAGCCTATTTCTTTGAGTTACTCATTGACAATTGTTTTTGCCCTGTCTATAGCTATTACGAATGCACCACATTAGTGCTGACAACCCAAAAAAAGGGAGCGCAAAGGAATGCAGTATTTCGCAGCGTAAAGAAACCAGTATTTTAAGAATTCGGCAGTTTAGAAAAAAATTGCCTGGCCAGACAGTCGGGTCGGGAAGTGAATCGCGGCATAGTTTATCCAACAAATAACCGGAATTTGGAGTGAACCAATATGAGATCGACCACAATTAAAGCGCGCCTGATTATAGTGCTGGGGGCCTTGACCGCACTTCTGATTGCGATGGGCGTAATGGGCATGAATGGGCTGGGAAAAACAGTGCATGGCATGGAAACCATTTACAATGACCGCGTGGTGCCTCTGGAGCAGTTAAAAGTTATTGCCGATATGTATGCGGTGAATGTGGTTGACACCTCCCACCAGGTAAGAAACGGTAACTTTACCTGGTCGCAAGGCTTAAACAATGTGGAAGAAGCGCAGAGGTTGATAAAGGAGAACTGGAACGCCTATTTAGGGACGGTGTTGGTCGATGAAGAGACGCGCCTGGTGGACCAGATCAAGCCTCTAATGGCCAAGGCCGATAATGAAATCGAAAAGCTTAAAGATGTGTTTCGTCGTCAGGACTTGGAAGCACTGACTCAATTTACGATTAGCACACTCTATCCCACTACCGACCCCGTGTCAGAAAAGTTCGCTGACTTGACTCATGTGCAGTTAGTTGTAGCCAAGCGCGAATTCGATAGCGGACAGGCTGTCTATCAGACACTGGTGACAACAACAGTCGTTTCCTGTGTTATCGCTGTAGCAATTGCAATTTTCATGGGTGTGTTTCTGGTGCGCGCAATTACTGTGCCCCTGGCGGAGGCAGTTGAGCTGTCTGATCGCATTGCCCAAGGAAACCTGGATAACAATATCGTGGTTTCCCGCAATGATGAGACCGGCCAGTTGCTCGAGGCATTGAAACGCATGAATAATCAATTGCTGCAAACAGTCAGCAATGTCCGGGAAAATGCTGATGCCATTTCTTCCGGCGCCCAACAAATAGCCTCCGGTAACGCCAACCTCTCCCAACGCACGGAAGAACAGGCCTCTTCTCTGGAAGAAACCGCCGCCTCCATGGAAGAGATGACCTCCACCGTGAGGCAGAATGCGGATTCCGCACAACAGGCGGCGCAGTTGGCCAATGCGGCACGAGGTGCTGCCGAGAAGGGCGGGCAAGTGGTTGAACGTACTGTGAAGGCCATGAGCGAGATTAATTCATCCAGTACCCGCATTGCCGACATTATTACCACCATTGACGGTATCGCCTTCCAAACCAATTTATTGGCATTGAATGCCGCCGTGGAAGCGGCCCGTGCCGGTGAACAAGGCCGGGGTTTTGCCGTGGTAGCCTCCGAAGTGCGTTCTCTTGCTCAACGCAGCGCTGAGGCCGCCAAGGAAATCAAAGGCCTCATCGAAGACAGCGTGGATAAGGTGAAAGCGGGTTCTGAATTAGTGGATGAATCCGGCGTGACCTTGAAAGAGATTGTTGACGGCATTAAGAAAGTCGCCGACATTGTCGCCGAGATTAATGCGGCGTCTCAGGAACAATCTGCCGGTATTGATCAGGTAAACAATGCGGTTGCTCAAATGGATGACATGACCCAGCAAAACGCTGCCCTGGTGGAAGAATCTGCGGCGGCCAGCCGTTCCATGGAAGACCAGGCGCGCGCCTTGGTGGGAAGCGTCAGTTTCTTTAATTTGGGCGCGGGTCATCGATCGGGTATTTATCGCCAGGAGCAACGCGTAATCAACGAACTTCCAGCAGCCCGGTCTATTAGTAATCCGGGTAAGGCCCTGCGCACAAAGACCGAACACCTCCAAAAAATCCGGGAGCAAAAGGCCAAAGTCCGGTCCAAAAAGACCGGTACCGACGGCAGCCAGGAGTGGGAAGACTTCTAACCCCGTGTTTCCCGGGGGAGTACCCCCCGGGAAACCTCAAAACCGTCTACACTTAGAATCATACGCGCGCAGTGAAACAACCAAAGGGGGCCAACCATGGCATAC
>JAOUNW010000095.1 GCA_029880755.1 Gammaproteobacteria bacterium | reverse complement strand
CTTCTGGAAACGCTCGGAAAGATTCAGCAAACAACCCGCCAATCGGGCATCGGCATTCATCTTGCCTAACATCAGTAACAAAGCCTCATCCTGAACGATTTCCCGACTCATAATTCGCAATAATTGTCTTTGCAGTCCCGGCAATTTGCGCGCCAAATCTTCCAGATCGTCCAGAGCAATTTCGCACACCACCGTGGTTTCCAGAGCTACCGCATCACAGGGATGCTTATCATTGCTTATGGCATCAATACCCAATAATTCGCCCGGCAAGTGAAATCCGGTAATTTGTATATGACCTTCGCGGGTAATCTCGGAGGTTTTGATCGTGCCGGTACGAATAGCATAAAGCCCTTCCAGATGATCGCCAACCCGATAGAGAAACTCACCTTTAGTTAAGGTTCGGGTCCTTTTAATAATATCCTGCATACTGGAAACATCGGGCTCCGCCAGGCCAAGAGGCAGGCACAGCTCACGTAGCGAACAGTCCTGACAGGCTGCCTTGATTTTCTTCAAATCAATCACTGAAGCGGAATTTATTTTTTTCATTACTTATCGCCATCATCCCTCAGGAGCAAGTGATTCTATTGAATTCACCAGCAAATGCAATGCACCAATTCTCTGGCAATAAAAAACGATGCTCAAATCACCTTGGAAAACTGGTTATCACGAATTCGTAAATAATGATCAAACACCATACAGACATTACGGACCAATAATTTCCCTACCGGAGTTACACGTATAGCGTTTGCGCCAATTTCCACTAATCCATCCTGCTGCATTTGCGCCAACTGTTCCAACTCACCCGCAAAATATTCTCTAAAGTTAATCTGATGAGCCTTTTCTATATCAGATAATGTCAGTTCAAAGTGACAAATCAACTGCCTGATAACTGCCCGCCTTAATCTGTCATCTGCGCTCAATTGAATACCACGGATAATCGCCAAGTGACCATTGTCAATTTCCCTATAATAGTCCTGCTCTGTTTTGGCATTCTGACTGTAACTATTACCCACTCTGCTTATAGCGGTAATACCCATGCCTACAACATCACAGTCGGCGTGCGTGGAGTACCCCTGAAAATTACGATACAGCGTACCCTGTCGCTGGGCGATAGCAAGCTCATCATCCGGCTTGGCAAAATGATCCATGCCGATATAGACATAGCCAGCCTGTGACAATTTTTCGATAGTCATCTCCAGTATGGCGAGCTTTTGCGACGCAGGGGGTAAATCTATTTCATTAATGCGCCTTTGAGGCTTAAACATTTTTGGCAAATGCGCATAATTAAAAACAGACAGGCGATCAGGACTATAGGCAATCACTTGATCCAGTGTCCGGGAAAAACTATCAACAGACTGAAACGGAAGTCCATAGATCAAATCCAGGTTAATTGAACGAAATCCTGCTGTCCTGGCCTGCTCCAGGGCAGACGCAGTCATTTCTGGCGGCTGAATACGATTTACCGCCTGCTGCACCTTGGGATCGAAATCCTGAACACCGAAACTCATACGGTTGAACCCCAGCTCCCTAAGCAGATTAATAGTGTCTTTCCGGACCTCCCTGGGATCAATCTCAATGGAATACTCACCGGAGTCATCGCTATGCAAAGAAAAATGTTCGCGGGTCTTGGCCATCAAAGACCGCATTTCCTCGTGACTGATAAAAGTTGGCGTGCCTCCACCCCAATGTAACTGGTCAACGACACGCTTTCTGTCGAATAATGCTCCCTGCATCTTGATCTCTAGGAACAGTCGTTGCAAATACGGTGCGGCCCGATCACGATTTTTAGTGGCGATCTTGTTGCACCCACAGTAAAAGCAAACGGTATTACAAAAAGGGATATGAAAATACAATGAGAGAGGTTTTAGGGGCGGCTCATTAGAACGCCTGGCCTCTTCAATAAACTGCTGTTCCCGGAAACCATCGTGGAACTGAACAGCTGTCGGATAGGAGGTATAACGCGGCCCGCTGACGTTGTACCGATTAATAAGATCAAGATCAAAAATAACCTGGTGTTGATTCATGCTCTGCTATACCGGATTCCAACGAAGAAATTAGGTGCTCTGAAGACAAGAAAGTCCTTGTAATAATGCCACTTTATCACAAATCCCCGATTTTTATTCTATCTCTCCTGCTACTGCCTTAAAACACAGTATCCTGATATGATTTGACTCCATTAACCTAATACCCTGTTTTCACGATTAAATCCAGCTTTATACAATCAACTATTTAGGACCGATAAAATATTTTATGAGCGCAGAAAATAACCAGCCAGACTGGGACGCCATCGCTGAAAAATTTGACTTGTGGCTCCCGCATATTGCCCCCGTAGGAGCCAGTCTGATTCAGGCCCTGAGAGCACAGGCGGGCGACCATATTATTGATCTGGCCTCGGGCACAGGGGAACCTGCCCTGACTTTGGCCAGACAGTTCAACGGTGCAGTCACAATCGTAGGTGTCGATGCCGCTGAGGGTATGGTACGCGCGGCCCACAACAAAGTGATTCAGGAAAAACTGTCAGGGATTGAATTCAAAAAAATGCCGGCTGAAACCTTAACGTTTGGCGACAACACTTTTGATAAGGCGCTATGTCGTTTTGGGGTCATGTTATTTGAAGATCCATTAAAAGGGCTACAGGAAATGAGGAGAGTACTCAAACCTGGGGGTCGGTTTGCCCTTGCCGTCTGGAGTACACCGGAAACTATGCCTACCCTTTGCTGGTCCTACAAAGTCTTCAAGGATAAAGTGCCAGAGGAACAGCACCCACCCATTGCCAAGGTGACCTCCATGGGCGGGCCAGATGTGCTGGATGATCATCTTTATAGAGCTGGCTTTACCAACTTCCAGGTAACAAAACACATATTTAATTATGATTTCAAATCATTCGGCGACTATTGGGATACAGTGGAAGCGTCTGATATTCTTAAACAACAGTATGATGCGCTAGATACGAAAGAAAGGGAATCTATCCGAGATGAAGTAGGAAGGTTTGCAAAGGACTTTATCAATAACGGCAGACTGATAATTCCTCACGAATATCTGATGGCTACGGGTACAAAATAACGGACTACTTGTCTTTGTCGTTCCGGGTAGTTAACAGGTACTTCAAAAGCGCCGCAATCAGCAAAATTATAAGAATCCAGATAGCGACTGTCATAAACGTCTCCTTTTAGTTCATTGATTAATCAAAACAAGAGATAAAGTAGGCCAATAAGTAATAATCAACACCGCCAGTATAAGGATTAGCATAAATGGAATGGATGCCATATATAAATCGATAATGGACTTATTGAAACGGTAACTGGCAATAAACAGGTTCATGCCAACAGGTGGCGTAAAATAGCCTATCTGCATATTGGCCAGAAATATTATCCCTAAGTGAATGGGATGAATACCGTAGCCGATGGCTATCGGCAATATCAAGGGAACGATTATCACCAGCGCCGAAAAAATATCCAGTATCATTCCCAATATCAGAAGAAATACATTTAATAGAATTAAGAATGTAATCTTGCTATCCACGTGAGATTTAATGTAAGCAAACAGCTTTGCCGGGACCTCCGCATCAATCAAATAATTGGTCGATGCCAAGGAAATACCTAGAATTATCAGCACGCCCCCGACAAGCACCATGGAATCACGCATTATTCCGGGTAACTGTTTCAGTTTTACTTCTTTATAAATAAATATCTCGACAATAAACACATATAGCACCGAAACTGCCGCTGCTTCGGTGATGGCAAAAATACCACTATAGATACCGCCAAGTACGGCTATGGGCAGTGGAATTTCCCAAACCGCCTCCCGCGTAGCCTTCCGTATCTTCTCCCAGGAAAAAATAACTTGGGGCAAAGCAATATTGCGACTTATCCAAACACTCCAGCCCGACAGCAGAAACAGCATCAATAGTCCTGGCAACAGGCCTGCAACAAACAGGTCGTCAACAGAAACAGGTTGCCCGACACTCATTTGCTGGGCGATGATTCCATAAAGAATCAAGGCAATTGATGGCGGAAATAACAGGCCCAGACTTCCGGATGAAGTTATCAGTCCTAAACTGAATCGATCTTGATATCCACTTTGAATTAACGCTGGGTAGAGCAACGCGCCCAGGGCGATTATTGTTACCCCAGATGCGCCTGTTAAAGCTGTAAACAAAGCACATGCTGTCAGCGCAACAACTGCCAAACCGCCATGCATCCAGCCAAGCAAAGCCTCGGTAAGATTCACTAATCTCTCCGCCGCCCTGCTCTCGCTTAACAAGTAACCGGCAAAGGTAAAAAGTGGAATAGCAACCAAAACCGGGGTATCAACTATTCGATATATCTCAATGGCGATAACAGAGAGGTCGATACCAGCCTGATAGAATCCCAACAATGCACTGGCGGCGATCACCGCAAACAAAGGTGCACCCAGCAGCGCCAGCACCAGAATCAGCAATCCGGCGATTATCATGGCACCTCTCTGGCTGGAACTACCATCCTGCTATGCCACAGAGCAAAAATTAAATAACGCAATGCAATGATGGTAAACGCGGCAGGAATAATGGACTCGCATAACCATGACGGCACTGATGCGAAAGCAATTGTTCCAACCTGGTATTCGGAAAGTACGAATTTGAAGGAATGATAGGCAATAATTGCCGATACAAGACTGGTAAATATATCAACCAGCACCTTAACTGCTCGCTTTACCTTGGCTGGTAAAAAGTGAGTCAGAATATTCATTGAAATGTGATTATTTTCCCGGCTTGCGAGAATCGCGCCAACCATACCGACCCACAGCACCAGAATACGCAACATGGGGTCGGCCCAGGACAACCCGGATTCAAACAGATTACGCAGAAAGATCTGGAGTACCGCCGTACTCAACATAACGGAAAGCAGCGTCACCAGGATGCCGTCTTCCAACAAAGTAATTAGCCTAATAATTCGATAATAGATGCTACCGGGTTGGTTCGACATTATATTAGGTATGTTTATTGCGCTGTCGCTTTGCGATAACTGCCAATAAGCCCTGACAGCTTGTCAAAAATACCACCTTTATACAAACCCTGCGCCCTGAGTTCTTGTCTTGCCTTGTCGGCATTTTGCTCCCATCGCTGTTTCTCCTCACTGGAAACTGTGACCATAGTGATTCCTTGTTTTATAAGCGCCTTGGTGGCATTAGCATTATCCATTCGGTTCTGCTTATTGATCTCCTTATAAATACCGGTCATAACCTCTCTTACCACCGCTTGATGTTCCCTGGATAATTTCTGAAACGCCTTTTTATCTATGGCAAGTAAGGCGTAGAAATACGTCAGCGGGAGGTCAGTCATATATTTTACTCTTGTATGCCATTGCAGCGCCACGGCACCAATCGGCGAAGTAACTACTGTATCAATCAAGCCCGTCTGCAATCCAGTCATAACATCCGCTAGTGGCAAGGGGATAGGAGATACGCCGCCTGTCTCAAAAACAGTGCGGGCAAGCTTGTCTCCTTCGGGTATCCAGACCTTTTGCCCCTTAACATCCTCGATACTTTTTAGGGGCTTGCCAGACATTAAATAGGCAAAACCGCCCTCTGCCAATCCAAAACTGACAAAACCAGCCTTCTCCAGGCCTGCAACAATTTCACCATCCAGTCTTTCCCTGACATAATCGACTTCCTCGAACGTACGGAAAGTAAAAGGCAGAGCGTAAACCTGTGACTCCGGATAAATTCTTTTGAGCCCACCATCGGTCAATGCACCCCCATGGAGTTGGCCAATACGAATTTTTCGCAATACGCTTTGATCATTACCCATGATGCCGCCAGGAAAGAATTTGAACGTAACCTGCCCGTTAGTTTTCTTTTCAATTTCAGCGGCACCGGCGCGCATGCGCTGCATCCACGAAGTACCATCAGGGGACAGGGTAGCGATCTTAAACACGGTAGCGCCGACCGGCGTCATTGACACCAAAATGTTCGTCACAACCATAACCAGCACGGCAACACTTTTCTTACCCAACAAAAGCATCTAGTTCTCCAAGTAAGGTTTTCGGATCAAGCCATTAAAAATATGTTTTACCAGACTTCAACAATTCCTGCGCCTTTTCTTTGGCTACAACATTCATTAAGGTAAAACCTGGCGCTTCTGGATCAAGCTCCAGCACGCTTCTTAATAGTCTGTCATGCAAATCCTGGTCAAAAACCAGTCTTGCGTAGCGTTCGGCATACAGCACCTTAGCCATCAGATTTTTTTCCTTTGATAAAGAGATTGCTTTCTCAAAGTGAGCTCTACCCACTTCGGGTTTTCCTCCCAGGGCGGGAGGTAGAAGCGACGAAAGCACTCCAAGATACAAATGGACCATTCCCCGATCATAGGAGTCCTCAAACTTCACAATGTGTTCCATGATAGCCGTTACCTTGGGTAAGTCTGATGTGGCGCCGACATCGTCGGAGTGGGCCTGTATCCATCCTAACCAAGCAACTGAGTAACTGTAGAGAGACTCAACATCTGCCACAGTTGCACTGTCCAGATTTTTTTCAAAGTTGTCATAGGGCATCTGATGCAACTGACAATATCCCTTACGATGGGAACACAACCCCCTCACCGCCAGATCCCAGGCCTTTTGACTTAAGTTTCTTGACCGACTGCCGTCATCAACAAATACGCCGGCGTAGGAGCTATAGAGCCGGGAACCGGAAAACAATAGGCTAGCATTTTGGGGATCGCCTTCGATCATACTGTCTACTAATAGCAGGTATGCTGGCATGCCCTGTTTTACTGTTTCGGGGTCCTTCTGATTCAAGATAGCGCTAGACAAATTCCGGGAAAACCTCTCACTGGCCGAGGAAACATAAATACTACAGCCTGCGAGATTGGCCATGACCACAGCAATAAGCAGCGGAGCCAGAACAAGGCGACGGCATTCAAGATAAAAATCCCCAGCGCTCCGGATCCCTAGCATAAACTTTTATATTCGCCTGGCAGAAAATACTCGGTTGAGTCAGCCTTATCCCGCAATTATCTTAGAATAAGGCCCCGTGACACTGATTCTACCTTGAGTTGTGCCCGACGCAAAACAGGGGTGGTACGGCCTATGTACTACTGGATTCCAGTATTAATTAAGACTAAGCGGCAGAGAAAGCTGTCTTTCCATGCCGGATTATCCAGGAATCTATGTATTATGCGGTGGATTAAGTTATCTGGAAGGATACGAGATTTTGCTTATCGCGAATACTCAATAATCTTATTGATTGGAATAACAAAGCGCCCAGGGCCGACCCGGTTGCTCTCGGCATAAGCCCGGTAGACCTTAGCTTTGTTTTCCGGGGCCAGCATTGTGTACAACACATAATTTCCGGGATACTTTTTCTGAAGCTCCTGCTCAAATTCATGCCGTTTGCGGGGCGCTATCTCGGTGGCTGATGTCTGCGGTTGAGATTCTGCCTTCGCTTCCTCGCTTTTCAATTTACTTTCTTCGGCTTTTGCCTTACTCATAGTCTCCAGCGTGTCAGCTTCCGCCTTGAGCTGATCCAGGTAATCGTCCGCACTGGCAAGACTGGTAAAAACTATTACTGCGCCACATAAAAAAAGCGACGCCAGCATGCGCCCTGCAATGCTTGTCCATTTTTCTTTTATTAACAGGCTTCCTTTAGCGCTTTCCATAACGATCCTCAACACGAAATAAACATGATTAATTCACGCTGATTCATACAGCTGATCCCTGTTTGTTTGCTGCCAGATTAGAGCTCGGCCCCTGGCACCACCACAGTCAAACCCAATATCCTCCAGGACTGCATGCCGCCTCGATACCAGTACAACTTTTCCGGCGGATAACCAAGATCAAGCAAATTGCGAATAGCACGCGGAGATTGACCACACCACAGTCCATTACACCACAACAACAACTCCTTAGCATTGGAGAAATCATACTTGGGTGGCGGTGTATTATCACTTTTC
>JAOUNW010000036.1 GCA_029880755.1 Gammaproteobacteria bacterium | reverse complement strand
GGGGGGGATACGACAACAGGTACAGCGATGCCTCGTGACGTCCTCACTCAAACCGAAATACACAGTCTTACTGCTGGGTACAACATATATCAGGGCCTGGCTGTGCTGGGCGGTTACCACTACGCCTAATATGATTTTTTTCGGAATGCTAGTTTAGTGACCCATATCGATAAAGGCCCATTCGCCGGATTGAGTTACAGCTTTGCGGTAAGCGAAACGGCAGGATTAAGTGCGAGTGCCGCCTACGGGATATTTGATGGGCAAATTGGCGCCGGATGGGGTGAAACCCGGGGGTTTAGTTATGCGCTGGCATGGTCTGACGCCTACCGTGGTGACATGGCCTATTTCGTTCGATTGAAGCTGACCAATTATCGTTTCGAGCTGGATAATAGTAGTGACTATGTGGAGAGAAGGTTTGCCGTTTTATCGGCGGGTATTACTTTCTGAGCAATCTCAATGCATTCGGAAGTCAGCAATCACGGGGATATGATCGCTGGCGATTTTAGAAATTCCTAAACGGCAACCGAAGCTATGCATCGGCTTGAGTTTGCCGTGAAAAAAGATTTTGTCCAGCCCGCCGGTCGGTGAAAAAGACGGATAGGTGCGTATGGGACCGTTGCGCCGGCCGCTGTAGTTGGTGGCGCAGGTCAGGCCCTGGTGGCGGGTGAGCAAGGGAACCAGCTGACTGCGCCAATCATTAAAATCGCCGCCGACAATGCTGGCATGGGACAGGTGAGTGGCCTCGAATTCCCTGGATCGCACCAGCAGCTCCAGTTGTTGCTTGCGTTCCTGTGCTGACAATCCGAGGTGAAGATTAAATACCTCTATTTGTTGGCTATCATCGATGTTAATACTGGTATGCTGGCAGCCACGTCGTTTTTTATTGCCAATAGTTAAATCAATATTGCGTTCCCGCAGAATCGGGAACCGGCTTAGGGTGGCGTTACCGTAGCGGCCCTTGCGCAGGGAGACGTTGTGACCCACGGCATAATGGGGATAGTCTGCCGCCAGGGCCAGCTCCTTGGCCAGATCGAGTTCGCGGGAACGTGGTGCGCCTTCGTCTACTTCCTGAAGTAAAACGATATCCGCCTGGTAATGGCGTAATACACCGATGATACGCTCCGGCCGGAATCTGCGGTCCAGACCAATGGCTCGGTGTATATTATAAGTCAGAACTCGTAAATGCATTGCTGTGAATCGTCGTCAGGGGCTCGCCTCATAGTGTGACTTTTATATGGTGACCCGATCCGTCAATATCAATATCGTTCAGCTTTTGGGCGCGGCAAGTGTACCCGGGGAATAGTGGGGACAGGGAGACCGCTTGGCGCGGAATTCGAGCCGGTCAAGCATTTGATTTGGCCAAAAATCCCGGGGCTGTGTCAGTCCTGCGGTCTGTGCAGCATCTGCCACAATACAGGGGTGCCGTAATACACCAGTGCAAAGGCAAGGCTGACAAGCGCCGCGTGTTTCATGAGCAAGTAGCCAAACACAATGACGCCAAGGAGCAGCCAGAGCAGGATGATTATTGCTTTTGGTAGGTCATCAGGCATCGTGATTTCCTTTGTCTGTTTTAAGATCTGTAATTCAACTGGATGTATTATGCAGAAAAGTTAGTATATATAAAAACGTTTTTATTTGGCGGCAACTCTATGGTGCGTATGGAGTTATCGATTTAGTCCGCCTCCCGTTCAATGTTGCAGCAATGACTGGCTGTTTCCGGATTGGCATTGGTTGTCAGTATGGCGCCGGTGACCGGATTCTCCCGGAAAGTGGTACAACCCTTGAGTTTCTTATCATAGGCGATTTGATAAAGTGACAGAAATTTTTCAAATGGATAATCGCGTGGCACGTTGATGGTCTTTGAAATAGCATTGTCCACGTAGGGCAGCAGGGCTGCTTCCATATTAATGTGATCTTCCGGTGATAGGGTTGTAATGTCTACAAAGTGTTCCGGTAGTGGCGCCTCCCTTTGTTGTGCTTGCCAAAGACGCCAGGCAGCATCTTCCAGGGAATAGCTCCTGTATTCGCCATTGGCTTCCAGTATTTTCCGGTGGTGTTGAAAGCTGAACACAGGCTCGACACCGCTGGAAATATTGTTAGCCAATAAACTGATAGTGCCTGCCGGGGCAATAGCGGTCAGGTGGCTATTTCGAATGCCATGCTGGGCAATTCCCTGGCGAATGTCTTCGGGTAGTGACTGAATAAAGGGTTGCTTGAGATATTTTGTTTTATCAAGCAATGGAAAGGCGCCTTTTTCTTTGGCTAGGTCAATGGAGCTGCGATAAGCGTTATGGCACACATCCCGCATAATATTGCCGGCCTGTTTTAAGGACTGGGGGTCGCCGTAGCGATGGCCCAGCATAATCAGGGCATCGGCCAGACCGGTGATGCCCAGGCCGATGCGCCGCGTTTGCTGGGCTCGCGTCTGTTGAGCAGGCAATGGAAACAGGGACAGATCAATGACATTGTCCAGCAAGCGGGTAGCAATCCGCACGGTTTCTATCAGCGCCTCGTTATCCAGATGCGCGTTTTTGCTAAACGGTTGTTTAATGAATTGGCCAAGATTGATGGAGCCAAGGTCGCAGGCGCCATAGGGTGGTAGCGGGATTTCTCCACAGGGGTTGGTGGCGCTGATGACTTCACAATAGCCGAGATTGTTCCGGCGATTGATGATATCAATAAATAATACACCCGGTTCGGCGTAGTCGTACGTTGCACGCATAATGCGATCCCATAGCGAGCGCGCCTTGATGGTTTTCAGCACCCGACAAGCGACCTCCTGCCGCTGGCCGGACCACTGGCGCATGACTACGGTATCGCCAGTGAATTCACCTGCTGCCAGAGGAAACACCAGAGGCCAGTCGTCATCTTCGTGTACGGCGCGCATAAAGTCATCAGTCACCAATATGGACAAATTAAAGTGGCGCAGCTCTCTGGCATCGCGTTTGGCATCAACAAAGGTTTCAATGTCAGGGTGGTCACAGCGCAGGCAGGCCATCATCGCGCCGCGACGGGCGCCAGTTGAAAGCAGGGTGGCGCACATGCTGTCCCAGATACGCATGAAGGATACCGGGCCGGAGGCAATGCCGCCCACGTGGTGCGCCGGTAGTCCCGCCGGGCGCAGGCTGGAGAAATCATAGCCAATACCGCCGCCTTGTTGCATGGTGAGCGCACCTTGTTTCAATGCATCAAAAATACCATCAAGAGAGTCTTCAATAGTTCCCATGACAAAACAGTTGAACAACGTCACCTGTTTACCGGTACCGGCGCCCGCCAGAATGCGGCCGCCAGGCAGGAAACGAAAATCACGTAGAATGTCAAAAAAACGTTGTTGCCAGGTGGCGCTGTCCTGTATTTCCACGCCAGCCAATGCATGAGCCACCCGCATCCAGGTATCTTCGATGGACTGATCGCCGTTACCTTCATCGTCGAGATAACGGTATTTGGTCTCCCAGATGTGGCGGGAAATTGCAGTAGCAAGAATATTCTGTTGATGTGTGCTGGACGGCGTGCTCATAAAACAACTTTGCGCCGATCTTGCGTTGGCTGCAAGTATCATTTGGCTAGGGTTGTTACGGGTTATTGGTTATGATGCGGTCACCATGAAGATAGAAAGCGCATCCAGCGCGGATACAATTACCAGCCAGGAGGTCTTGGCCCAGGACGGGCCGTTGGCCCGGATGCTGGAGAATTTTGTTGCCCGGCCGGCGCAGCAGGAAATGGCAGGCCGCATCGAAGAGGTGCTGGCGGATGGCGCTGTTTTTATTGCAGAATCTGGTACCGGTACTGGCAAAACATTTGCTTATCTGGTACCGGTACTCCTCTCCGGTAAGAAAGTCATCATCTCAACCGGTACCAAACACTTGCAGGAGCAATTGTTTCACCGCGATTTACCCTTGGTTCGCGATGCTCTGGGCGTCACTGTCGATCGCGCCTTATTAAAGGGTAGAGCGAACTATCTATGTTTGCATCGTCTGGAATCTACAGAACTGGAAGGCCGTTTCCAGTCCAAGACTCAATCTGCCGAATTTATAGCAGTGAAGTCCTGGGCCGGGCTTACCCGTAGCGGCGATATCGCTGAAGTGTCCGGTGTGGCCGAGGATTCGTCGGTGTGGCCAAGAATTACCTCTACGCCGGAGAGTTGCCTGGGCACGCAATGCGAACACTATAATAAGTGTTACGTGGTTAAGGCACGCAAACAGGCGTTAGACGCTGATGTGCTGGTCGTGAACCACCATTTGTTTTTTGCTGACATGGCCTTGAAGGAAGAGGGTTTTGGTCAGTTGCTGCCGGGTGCCGAGGCAATTATTTTTGATGAAGCCCATCAGCTGCCAGAGATTGCCTCCAATTTTTTTAGTCAATCATTTAGCAGCCGCCAGCTGTTTAATTTAGGCAACGATATCGTCGCCGAGGAATTAAAGGAGCGCAGTGCCATTAAAGATTTAATGGATACGGCCAGAGCCCTCGATAAAGCCACTGCTGATTTCAGGCTGGCCTTTGATAAAACGCCAACTCGTGATGCCTGGCAAAAAGTGAGTGGCAGGGATGCTATTCGGCAGACAGGCGAGGCGCTAAAAAGCTGTTTGCAGACATTAACGGCGCAACTGGAATTGGCGGCAGACAAGGGCAAAGGTCTGGCCAATTGTTATCGGCGTGCTTCAGAGTTGCTGGATAAGTTTTATCTCGTGAGTGAGCAGCCGCCGCCGGACACTGTTGCCTGGTTCGAGACCACCGCCCGTGGTTTTGTGTTACGTTTGACGCCCCTGGATGTATCCACGCCTTTTCGGCAGGCACTGGAACAGGCAAGCCGTGCCTGGGTATTTACTTCCGCTACTCTGGCAATTAATAAAAAGTTCGATCATTTTCAACAGCAGATGGGGCTGCAGGAAGCCAGTACCGCTGTGTGGGACAGCCCCTTTGATTATCAGGCCAACACGCTTATGTATTTGCCGGAGGGCTTGCCTGATCCCATGCACCGGGATTACACAGCCAAAGTGATAGATTTAACGGTGCCGATATTAAAAGCAAGCCGTGGCAGGGCATTTGTACTATTTACCAGTTACCGCGCACTGAAAATCGGTGCTGAGTTATTGCCGGAAAAAGTGGATTACCCGATTCTGGTTCAGGGGGATGCGCCTCGTTCCGAGTTGCTAGAGACGTTTCGCCGTTCGGATAATGCCATATTGTTGGGTACCGGTAGCTTTTGGGAGGGGGTGGACGTACAGGGAGAAAATCTATCCTGTGTCATTATCGACAAGTTGCCGTTTGCGCCACCCGACGATCCAGTGATGCGAGCCAGGGGCGCAGCCATGGAGCAGGCAGGGCGCAACCCGTTTATGGAGTATCAGGTGCCCACCGCCGCCATTGCCTTAAAGCAAGGCGCCGGACGACTGATTCGCGCAGAGGCGGACACCGGTGTGCTGGTGTTGTGCGACCCCCGATTGCTCTCAAAGGGTTATGGCAGGATTTTTCTGAATAGTTTGCCCCCCATGCCGCGCACTAGAGCCTTACAGGATGTTCAGGAATTTTTTAATGCTAGGGTTTAGTCTGAAATAAATAATGGAAAAACGAAAGGCCCGCTGATGCGGGCCTTTACAGTACCTAAAAGTGATTCTTATCTTAGGCCTTCTTGTGTCGAATATTGAAGCCCACTAGCGACAATATTCCGGATAAAAACAGGAATAGAGCAGGGGGTACCGGTACCGGTGTGATGCTGTTATATGTCAGACTGCTGATAGCGGTAAAATTTTGACCTGCATATCCTGTTCCGGATTCGTTAATAAAGACCAAGCGAAAGATATTGTTGGAGGCAGAGCCTATGATGCCTTCCTCTAAACCGAAAATATCAATCTTAGCGCCTATAGAGTTACCCAGATCATCGTAGGCATAAACTGATAGTGCGGTATCAGCGATTGAAGAAAACGTCGCAGATGATAGCGCAATATCAAAATCAGCAACAATGGCAGAATTCTCGTTAAAAGTATTGAATAGTCCGCTAGTCGCTAATGTGCCAAAACTATCTAGTACTGGTCCTGGATAGCCGGGATTGAGGCTATCTGATAATAGCGAGAAAGTGACGCCGTCATATTGGTTGGTAATAACCGAGCCAGCCAGATATGGATCGCCATAGACGACCGCGTCAAAGTCGATGGTTGCGGCAATGCTGGAAGATGTCGAGACAATCCAGATTGCAATGCCAATAATAAATTTCTCCAGGTTCATAGTGGTAGTTCCATAAAATTAAGTTGCTTAATTTAAGTCAACACAGATAGGGCTAATAAATCTTGGCTCCTATGCGGCTCCTCAGTTTATTAATTGATGCAATCACAAGTCTGACGATAGTAGTCAGAAATATATGCACTTCTCATGATGTAGTTTTCCAGATATATCTCGTCCAGCTGTCCATAAAACTGATTCTCGATAACAGGTAAACCGTTATCAATTCTTAGATTGTTACCAATGCGATTGTTGAAACTATTGGTGAAGTTCACATTTATGGTATCTGTTTGTTGCCAGACACCGTTGATATACACTGCCACTGAATTATTAAAGTAAGTCACGGCAAGGTGGAACCAGGTATTAACAGAGGGGCTATAGGCCACTGTCATGGTTCCAATACCACCGCTTACGGGTAGATCAATAACGATAGCATTGGGGTCCAGAGAAACACCTATGTTATCGACAATTGTTCCGCCTATACCATCAGCGGTTCCGCCAATGATCTGCTGACGGCTGGTCACTTGGTGATCCAAATAAACCCATGCCCTGAAAGTGAGACCATTCTCAAAAGGAAATGCACCAACGACCGGTGTTAGTTGGATCGCTGACCCCGCTGCAAAAAATGCAGATTTTCCTACTTTGCCGGATGGATTTATTTCAATTAAAACCGGATCGCCGTTATATGGCGCATCATTTGCCAACAGGGAGTCGGTTATTATGGAAGGGTTATTGGTGTCACCGTCAAAAGCGTAATGAAACCCATTAATGTCGAGCTGAGGCGTTGGCGGTGTTCCACCTACGGGTGTTGCGGCAGGAGATGCATCATCTACGCCGAATCGACATGCCGTAGTCCCCAACGACAGAACAAGGACTAAAAGGCTCAATCCATAGCCCAAATACTTTCGCTCCATATCACTCTCTCCGTACTACAAAGTTACTTTTTAATTATGTTTACTAATTTGTCTCGTTTTTACGGGCCAGTAGATATTAGCACAGTAAAAAAGCGGGATAATCATCCCGGGCAGGCAGTGTATCGCAGTCAGCCGGGAAGGTAAATAGGTTTTGAGTGTGGGAATAGTATATAACTTATTGATTAATTAATGATTGTAATGGTCAGAGAGACTATTTTTTTACCGGATGTTTGGCCAGCTTGCGTTGCAAGGTGCGCCGATGCATCCCCAGGGCCCGGGCTGCAGCGGAAATATTGCCGTCGTGGTCCAGAAGCACTTTTTGCAGGTGCTCCCATTCCAATCGTTTAACGGATACCGGGGCATTGGCTGGCTCAACATCAGGGTCTCCGGTTCCTTCCCGGTTCAAGGCGCGTACGATTTCATCCACGTCCGCCGGTTTGGTCAGGTAGTGATTAGCACCAAGCTTGATCGCTTCAACAGCTGTGGCGATGCTGGCATAACCGGTAAGGATAACAATGCGTAAGCTTTCGTGGCGCGCCTTGAGTTCGGCAACCAGGTTTAATCCCGACTCTTGGCCGATGCGTAAGTCCACTACGGCATACTCGGGGACCAGTTTATCGGCGGTCGCCAGAGCCTGATCAATGCCCGTAGCGGTGGCGACGGTGAAGCCGCGTTTGCTCAGGGCACTTCCCAGTACCTCGCAAAACGTCACGTCATCATCCACTAAAAGCAGGGGCTGTGGTATTAACGGTTCTCGCATCGACTCAGTTCTACGATAATTGGGTTACTGCCAGAGGCAGGGTAACCCGGGTGCACACGCCTCCGGTTTCTCTATTATACAGCGTCACATTGCCTCCTAGTCGCTCAATAACAGTGTGAGCCAGAAAAAGTCCCAGTCCAAGCCCCTGTTGCTTGGTGCTGAAGGGTTTTTTCCCAAGAGACTCGCTGGCCTCTTGGCTTAGCCCCGGCCCGTTATCGTTTATCTCTATAATTAATTCTGTCTGATTCCAGTGGCCTTTGATTTCCACCCATTGGGGTGAGACATCCGCCGCATTATCCAGAATGTTGGTCAAGGCCTGGGTTAATGTTTGTTCTGCGATCAGATTGGCTGGCGGGCAATTCCGGCTAAGCGATGAATGCAGTTGAACATCTGGTCGCCGTTGTTGCCATTCCCGTATCAGGTTATCGAGATATTGTTCAACAGGTTTAAGTTCACCGGACTCCGCCCGGATTTCACCTGCCGAGGCTGAAATAGTCGATAGCGCCTGTTTGCAACGGGAAATCTGATTCTTGATGATGTTCAGTTTTTGATTGAGTTGGGCATCTTTTGCTGCAGGGTAGTCCTGCTCCAGATCGCTGGTAACAATAGCCATGGTTCCCAGCGGTGTGCCCAGTTCGTGGGCAACACCTGCCGCCAGTGTACCCAATGCCACCAGGCGCTCGTCACGTAGTCGTTGCTCCCGGGCCTGTGCCAGCACCCGATCGCGATCACGCAGAGTACCGGCCATATCTGTTACAAAGTAGGCCACCATCAGTGCACTCAAGACAAATCCTGACCACATGCCAATCACATGTTGTTGAAATTCGCCATGCGCAGAATGGTGCATGGTTTCAATGGGAATATAATATATCATTAGCAGGGAGTAGCAGCCTATGGTCAGTGCCGCCATTAACCAAACGAATAATTTAGGTAAAACTGCCGCCGCAATCATGAGAGGCAACAAAAAGAACCAGGCAAAGGGATTGGTGGCGCCGCCGGTGAAAAACAGAATACCACCCAATGCAATTACATCCACAGTTAAATGAAGAAAGAACTCAGTGTCGTGGATGGGATGGGGTAAACGAAGTCGCCACCAGACTATGGTATTCCACAGAGTCAGGGTTACCAGAATGGCCGTTAGTGCCATGAGTGGCAGGGTAAACTTGAGCCATTTCGTTGCTATGACAATCACAAGAATCTGGCCGACGATACCGATGCTACGCAGCAGAAACAGGCGTCTCATATTGAGCCGGGCAGAAGTGACTGATTCCTTGGAGGCTAATGTAAACATATAAGCCTAGTATACCCATAAAACAGAATCAGGTTGCTGGTCGCGGGGTGCGGCATTATGCCGCATTTCCAGAGATTGTTGTGGCGGGTATTATTGATTCGTGTTCTCCCTTGATTTAGATCCGCTGGTTCCGTCAACAGGCGGGGTGTGGGTATCCTGGTACTTTCGCCTCATGACGGCATGCCGCAATCACTATGCTAGGCGGTTTGACTCGGTGAGCAAGCGATTAATCAATGGGTCAGCCCGCTTTGTTATTTACCCACATCCTCTGTCCTCTCTTTATCGACAAGGGTAAATAGGAAGGCGGGTATTTTTTTGCCAGTTAAAACTTGGGAAATAATAACTCTTGCGCCGGTGCCGGATTTCTTGACATGATAAATGATGCCGAGCCAATGGGTATCTTTGTGCCGTAGAATTTTAGTAATGGAGATACGATCAATAGCGTTATTCCTGCTACTGATTATTGTTTCCATGTTGGCTATGGGCCGGCCGCTGGATGGTGGTGGTCAGAACCCCTCCTATGAGTTCCGTTACCCTGTTTCGTTGCCGCTTTATCCCGTGGTATTGGCGGCCCATGAAATACCTGCCTTGATCGGACAACGCATTGGTTCCATCAATATATATGCTTTTCGTGGAGGGAAGTGGATATCTATTCCATTCCAGCTAGATCGCCGTGATCACAACGGTCTTTATCAAATCCCCGCGAGTCAGCGGGATCAAAAAAATGAATCAGACAGTATCGTTGATGGCAATGACGAGCTTGCGCTAATGACTTGCGACCTGGGAGAAAAGTCGCCACCGGGTTTACTGGATAGCGCAGTGATTGCCGAAGTGATGCTGACTGATCCCCGCGATGGAACCAGAAAGTGGTTCTATGTCAGGAATGAATTAATAAGCCAATACCCATCGATGCTTAGGGATTACGTATCCTATGATAGAGACAGGGACATTATTGAGACAGATAATTATAAGATCGGATTTTCCAGGACATTGCCTTTTTTGATGAACCATTTTCAGCGTAAAGAGCCACAACAGAGAGACTGGTCCCCGAATATAATGGATACCATGAAGATCCGGCACTTCGGTAAGTTTCTGCATAAATATGATTTTGAGCGCACTCAGGATGATTACAAATCGAGACTCGTGGCAGCCAAAGATGGGCCGATAAGAGTGATACGACGTACCAGCAACCGTGTTCGCATGTTCTGGTTTATTAAAACACCCGCTATTGAAATCGATTTTGTTGCCTATAGGCATAATCTATATGTAGATACTCTGATTGATCTGCCATTTTCTATTGGTACCTTTTTCTCCGATCTGCATACCCGTATAAGCCTGGACTGGCGGGATGACCTGCCAGAATTACAGGCAAAGATATACAGCGATAATCAGAGAGAAGGTCTTGTTATAGACGGTAATATGACGTCAGGGGAAAAAGAGTTTAATAATTATTCTGACAGGTATATCCATATGGCAAGCACCTATGGTGATCTACTGTTGAGTATTGCTGTGCCAGACAGTTTGCCCATTCGCTACCGAAACTACTACAGTGATGACAATAGTCAGGTCGATACACCGGAAAATGTTTCAGGCCACTACGGCGACATCGGATTCATGACGGATAATTGGGAGGCCGTCGATCGGAATCTTCACCATCTTTTGTTCAGTGCTTACCTGACAACTGTGGCTAAAAGAAGCCAGGCTATAGAGACAGCGAGAAATGCGCCTGATCTGGATCGGGATAAAAATAAGTAATTTAAATGGAAGTATTTCCGGATTCAGGTGTTATTTCCACTGGTGTTCGGCAGGCAGTAAACAATAGCAGTGTTCGAATAGTTTTTCCCGGCCATAATTTGGCAGCGCCTTGGGCGTACCACTTCATTTGGGATTTATAATCGTTGGCAATATCATTGACTGTTTCCGGAGATGCTTTGCTATGTGTTTTGTAGTCAATTAATGTGACCACGTTCTCTTGCACAACAATTCGGTCGATAATGCCGTAAACCGGTTGTTCAGCACTGTAGTAAAGTATGGGCAGCTCATTATAGGCGGCGTCATAGCGGGATCTATCAAAAATCTCCTTCAGTTGAGGATCGGAAAGTATCGAGAGTACCTCGTTGAGATAGTTATCGAATAATCTTGCTGACAGTGAATTAGATAATTCCCGTCTAAGCTGCTCCACATTATCGGAATTGTTACTAACGGATAGGACCTCCAGCATACGATGAATCGCTGTTCCCCTCAATTTAGCTGACGCCTTATGTTTGGCAAAAGAGTAATCGGCTTGTTCTTTGGGTTTTACATCCTCCTGTGCTTGCAGACTGGGGTTAAGCAGGGTATGAGATGAAGGCAAATCCATGCGTTGCATCAATTCTCGCTCCATAATGCTTTCCTGAACCTGAGTATGTGTGCCGGGAAGGTCTACCGGTACCTGGATTTCTCCATGCTCAAAAAGATGAGTAGACTCCGGTACTCTTGCGGCAATGTAGCCGTACCAGCCCAGGTCACTACCTTTTCTTGGAGCACACCCGGAGATAATAAGCAATTGTTTGGCACGGGTCAGTGCCACATAGAGCAGGTTGTGCTCCTCACGTTCTTTTGAAGATTTTTCCTGCTCAAGTGTCGTATTGGAAACGATGTCAAGGGACTCTTTTTTTCCAATAAAGTGGAACGTATTAGGTCGGCGGTCCTCGGCAGGCCAGTTAATCAATGCGCGATAACCCCTATCAACACGAAATGCCCGTGCTGTATCAGCCAGGAAAACAACTGGCGATTCCAGGCCTTTGGCTGCATGGATAGTCATGATTCTGACTTTTTCTTCCGCAGTGATTACTGGTTCGGAGGGCGCCTCCTGTTCACCTTTGGTAGAGGCTTTTAGCCAGAAAAGAAACCGTGACAAGCTGGGGTAACGCCCACTGTCCACATCCAGAGCAAGTTGCAGAAAATGCCCCAAATTAGCAACAACCTGTGTTTTTCTATTTTCGGGTGAGGAGGCCTGATAGCGAGCCATGACATCGGCATCATTAAATATCTGGTCCAGAAGATCATGTACCGGTATTCGATCGGCCTGTTGCCGCCATTTGGATAGATATCTCTGCGCACGAAGAAGGTGAGCATGAGTCTTGTCGCTGAGCAGGTTCAGGCGCTCGAGCCAGTCAGGTATTTCATCGTGAAACTGTGCAAGAAACTGGAGGTCTTGATCGGAGCAGGAAAATACAGGAGAGCGCAACACTGATGCCAGTGCCAGGTTGTCATAAGGCGCTGATAGAGATTGCAGCAGGTTAATCATGTCCCGAACCTCCAGATAATCCAGAAAGGAACTTCTGCTGGCGCCGGAAAAAGGTATGCCGGCTTGCTGTAGAGCGCTTTCATAGTACTGTATCGGTTTGCGGTCTCTCACTAATATCAGAATATCGCTGTATCTTGTGGGTCGGTATCCGCTTTGATCGTGAATTGGCTGGCCTATTAATGACTTGATGCGTTCAACGATAAGCGTGGCCTCTTTCTCATAGCGGGCATCGGTGGCAGTGATCCGCGGCATGGTCAGAGGATCACGATAGCCGGAACAATTAACAAGCAATTCTGTTTCGCCCGATTCAACCAATGGCAGAAGTTCCACTCGCCCCCAAAGCGAATCATGATGGGTATCGTGAGTTGGAAAATCCCTTAATATTGGCGTCGGCAGTGACTCCGATTCAGTAAACACCAGATTCACGAAGTTGGTAATCGCTGCTGATGATCGTCGTGACTTGTGTTGTTTGTGGCTGTTGGCCTGTAGATGAGATGCCAGCCAGTCATGAGCAGTATTAAATAATCTGGGGTCGGCCCGGCGAAACCCGTAAATGGATTGTTTTTCATCTCCTACCAGAAAGACACTTCGTTGCCTGTCACTGGAACCAGCCGCCATTTCCTGCAGTAATGGTAACAGTAATTGCCATTGGGTAGGATTGGTATCCTGGAACTCATCAATAAGAAGGTGATTTATACGTTGGTCCAGTTTGTATTGTATCCATTGTGCATGGTCACTTTGTGTTAGCAGAAGATAGGCATTCCATTCCAAATCGGTAAAGTCCAGTACGCCCATCTCCTGTTTAATATCCTGATAATGCGCAAGCAACTGATTGCCGCAATAGTACCAGGCACTGGATAGTGACAGTGTATGATAACGATTCACCTCTTCTTTTATAGCAATAAATATATCCTGGAGCTGTACATGTAGCTCCAACAATTCCTGACATTGTGATTGCCCTAAAGATGTCTCCAGCGCTTTTGTATGGTTCATCTGGCGGGGGCTTCCATGCTGGGTAAACAAAACAGACAAAAGCCTTTCAAAGGTTGTTGCTGTATTTGTTTCGTCTCCCTGTTCCAGTGCTGAGATGGCCTGGGTCGCTAGGCTCCTGTAGGTTTTTGATCCATGCAGAGACAGCAATGTGGCGTACCGATATACTCTCTTTTTTAGTAGTTCGTCCTGATATACGCGCGATGAAGGATTATCAGAAAGTGTTTTTCCCAGTTTTTTCTCCAGAAGCATTGTGGCCTCGGCAACGGGATCCTGAAAATGTTCTGTGTAGGCCCACCAGTCACTACGGTGATCAAAAAAATTATTCAGAGCGTCTCGAAAATTAGAAAGACCATTACAGCCGATTAACAAAGTATCTACCGACTTGGCGAGGTTGCCGTTCGGTTGGTCGAGTAATTGATTTCGCAGTCGCTTCCAGGCATTTGCGCGAAGCTCACCTGTTTGCTCGGCCAGTTCGAAGTTGGGCATGATACCGGCCTCTAGGGGAAACCGGTGTAGTATCTCCTGACAGAAGGCGTGAAAGGTGGTTGCGCGCAACGGATATTCCGTTCGCAGTAGAGACTCATACAGCGATCTCGCGAGTTGTTTAATTTCGGTTGATGGCGTAACACCAATTTCCAGCAATGAGTGATCGAGACCTCCGTCATCTGTGGTAGCCATATGCAACAATCGTTCGTGAACGCGTTCCTGGATTTCGTTGGCGGCCTTTCTTGTAAAGGTTATGGCTAGAATGCTATTAGGCGTGGCCCCTGAAAGTAGCAAGCGTACAATGCGGCTGGTAAGTAACCAGGTTTTGCCAGTGCCGGCTGAAGCATGTACTGTAAGATTAACGGCAGGGTCAGTGGCCTGGATAATCGCCGGGTCTGTGATGATGTTTTTCATTGTTTTGCCCACAAGCCGCGTCTGCATAGGCCCTCAGCCTGACAAAAACTGCAAACATCGGTATCGCCCTGCGCTCGTAACACTGTTCCCTGTTTCAGTGCTTTATAACTGTGAGCCAGTTGTTCCCGGAGATGTTCAGTCAGCACTGAGAGTTGGTTGCCATCCAGATGCACCTTATCGCTGATCTTTTCGTTATCCAGCGATAGAAAAAGCGCCTGTTCTACCGGTTGGTTAAGCAGCAGGACATAGAACGGTAGCTGAATGTGTTCCGCCGTTTCAACCTCCTGGAGTGACGGGACTGCACCGGTTTTATAATCAATAATGGAAAAGTGATCGTCTTTTTGGTCAATCTGGTCCAGTCGGCCGATGAGGTCAATCCTGTCACCATTAATTGCTAGAGATTGTCTAATACGCTGTTCGCTACCAAAGGGCTGCCAGGATTGACGCCGCTTGATGATCCAATCCAGGTAGGCGGGTATTGTCTTTTTCCAGCGAATTAACCAGCCTTTGGCGAGATAGTTGCATTCAAGCGCGTTCGCAAATACGACATCACTAATTTGGTCCAGTAACTGCTGCGCCTTGGCCTTATTGTCTGGAGTCAATTCCTGTGCAAACGGGCCGGGAAGGTCGCTTCGGGTAGTGTGGAAGGCCTCCAGGATGCGATGAACGAATTCGCCATAGTCTTTTTTTTCCATGTCCTCGGTGATTTCTTTTATCGGCGATAAATTCAGGCCATAGAGCGCATAAAACTGATAAGGGCAATTGAGAAAGCTTTGATAAGCGGAAGCTGACAATTTTGCTGGAACCAGGGCTGCCGGAAGCGACGCTTGCGTACCACTGATGGGTGTCGGTAAAGGCGCGTGAGACTCCGGAAAAGTCATTTCACCTGAGGCGGCCAGGGTAGCCAATTGTTGATCGTAAAGAG
>JAOUNW010000212.1 GCA_029880755.1 Gammaproteobacteria bacterium | reverse complement strand
CGCACAGACCGCATGTTAAGGCGGCTGGAGGCGCTATTAATCGTGGCCGATAAAACCGCCTCCTTAACCATCTCCGGTAACGGTGATGTGATTGAGCCGCAGTCCGGTGTGATAGCCATTGGATCCGGTGGTCCCTATGCCCAGTCCGCGGCACAGGCATTGATCGGTAATACCGATCTGGATGCTCGCACTATTGTGGAAAAGTCTCTGGGTATTGCTGCAGATATCTGTATCTATACCAACAGCACCTTGACCATTGAAGAGCTGGAGATCTAATTGCCATGTCGGAAATGACACCTCGGGAAATCGTGCAGGAGTTGGACAAACATATTGTTGGCCAGTCTGATGCCAAGCGCGCAGTGGCTATTGCTTTGCGCAATCGTTGGCGACGGGCGCAGGTCGAAGATGAATTTATGCGTGGTGAAATTACCCCCAAGAATATTCTTATGATCGGTCCTACCGGTGTCGGGAAAACAGAGATCGCAAGGCGGCTGGCCAGGTTGGCCAAGGCGCCCTTTATTAAGGTTGAAGCGACCAAATTCACAGAAGTGGGTTATGTCGGCAGGGAAGTGGATTCCATCGTTCGCGATCTGGTAGACATGGCCGTAAAGATGGTTCGTGTGGAAGAGATGGAACGGGTGCAGGTGCGTGCCCAGGATGCCGCGGAAGAGCGGATACTGGATATTATATTGCCTCCTGCGCGGGAAATGGGTTTTGCTGTGGGAGAAGATGCTGATCGGACAGATCATGTCGCGGGTGGCGGCGCGGCCCGTCAGCGTTTTCGAAAGAAATTGCGCGAAGGGGAGCTTGATGAAACCGAGATCGAGGTGGAATTAAGTACTCCCAACATCGGTGTCGAAATTGTCGCACCTCCGGGTATGGAGGAAATGACCAGCCAATTACAGGGCATGTTTCAGAACCTGGGGCAGCGGCGTATGCGTAAACGAAAGCTGAAAGTGAAAGAGGCCTTGAAATTGTTGATCGAAGAAGAAGCCGGCCGTTTAGTTAATGAAGAAGATATCAAGGCTCAGGCGGTTGATAGGGTAGAGCAACACGGCATCGTGTTTCTGGACGAAATAGACAAGATCGTTGGCCGCAGCGAAACCAAGGGACCGGATGTTTCCCGGGAGGGAGTTCAGCGTGATCTGCTGCCGCTGGTCGAGGGCTGCACGGTCTCTACCAAATACGGCATGATCAAGACAGACCATATATTATTTATCGCTTCCGGCGCGTTTCACGTGTCAAAGCCTTCAGATTTAATACCGGAACTCCAGGGGCGTTTGCCTATTCGGGTGGAGCTTGATGCATTGCGCGTGGAGGACTTTGTCAGGATTTTGACAGAGCCGGATGCATCGTTGACAGAGCAGTATGCGGCACTAATGGCCACCGAAGATCTGGAGTTGATCTTTAGCGAGAATGGCGTCAGACGCATCGCAGAAACTGCCTGGCAGGTGAATGAGAAAACGGAAAACATCGGCGCCCGCCGATTACATACCGTAATGGAGCGATTACTGGAAACCGTTTCTTTTGAAGCCGCTGACCGTTCCGGTGACCGGGTGGTCATTGATGAAAATTATGTCGATAATCATCTTGCCGAACTGGTGGGGGATGAGGACCTGGCCCGGTACATACTGTAGTAAAAAATATCTTTTGGATTTCTTGAATTTTTTCTGGCCATCCCCACTCTAGTAAACACAAGGGCAGATGAGCAGTAGTCATCAAGCTGTTGATCTATCCCTGGATTGCTAAATTTTTCAACCCTGACGCAAAGGTGCGCCAGGTTATTGGAGGTGACAGACAATGACCAATATCAGACCTTATCTTGTTAAAAATCGTTTAACACCCTGGAACCGGGATTTCGACGATATCTTTGGCGATTTTCTCCGCCCAACTCGTTGGCTGGAAGAGGCGACCAGTGAAAATCTGATACCTGCTATTGATGTGGCTGAGCGGGAGCATGAGTTCTTGGTGCATGCGGAACTTCCCGGTGTCAAAAAAGATGATATAGATATCAACCTGGAGAACGGCGTGCTTACCATTACTGCCGAGACAAAAAGCAAAAACGAACAGAAAGAGGGTGATCGTGTTATTCGGCAGGAGCGCCGATACGGCAAGTTTGTTCGTAGTCTCCGGCTGGGAGAGCAGGTGGATGAAGCCAAGGTCAAGGCCAGTTATAAGGATGGTGTGCTTGAATTGGTACTCCCCAAGGCCGAAGCCGTTAAAACAAAGAAGATTTCTGTTAACGTTAGTTAGAGATAATTGTCGCGGGCCCGTTCAGGTGAGCCTATGTAAAAAAGGACCGCCCGGTGCGGTCCTTTTTCATTTTCTTTCATCCGCAGGCTGACTTCGTTGACAGAATGCGGTAGCTTTGGGCCTGCAGTCAGTTAACTATAATCGGCGATAGTAAATAAGGAAGCCACTATGTCTTTTTCCAATTCGTCAGCGGCAGAGCGGGCCAAGGTCCTACTTGAAGCCCTACCCTATATCCGGCGATTTCAGGATAAAACCATTGTTATCAAGTATGGCGGGAACGCTATGGTGGACGAGACCCTGAAGGAGGGGTTTGCCCGGGATGTGGTATTAATGAAACTGGTGGGCATGAATCCTGTCATCGTCCACGGCGGTGGACCTCAGATTGGTGCCCTGCTGGAACGTATCGGTAAGAAGAGTGAGTTCTTTCAGGGTATGCGCGTGACAGACCAGGAGACCATGGATGTGGTGGAAATGGTATTGGGTGGTCTGGTCAATAAAGAGATTGTTAACCTGATTAATCGCCACGGTGGCAAGGCCGTGGGCTTGTCAGGTAAGGACGGCGGCTTTATCCGGGCACGTAAGCTCGTTATGAAGAAGGCCGTAGCTGATGAAAA
>JAOUNW010000211.1 GCA_029880755.1 Gammaproteobacteria bacterium | reverse complement strand
GGGAAACGCCACCAATCTAATTGACAGCGTAGATCAGCGCACCCAGCTTGTGGGGAAGAACCGTTTGGAATTGCTGTTGTTTCGTTTGCAAGGCGCGCAACGATTTGGCATTAATGTGTTTAAAATTCGTGAAGTAATTCAGTGCCCCGCCTTGAATCGCCTGCCGGATTCTCATCCGTCAATCGAGGGAGTGATTACCATACGTGGCATAACAATTCCTGTGATAAATCTACGTAAAGCGTTGAATTATCCGGCTAAAAGCGAAGCAAAATCACAATTCATAATAATTTCCGAATACAATCGATCGGTCCATGGTTTTCTGGTGGAAGCCGTGGAACGTATTATCAATATTAAATGGGAAACAGTAATGGCACCGCCCAAGGGTATCGGTAAGGGATCCTATATGACCGCTGTTACCGATATAGACGGACATCTGGTAGAAATAATCGATGTGGAAAAAGTTCTGGTTGAAGTCACTGGTGATCAATCAGAGGTCTCGCAGGAGCTGCTTGACAACCACGGTAAAATTACTTCGAAAGTGCGTCATGTGCTGGTGGTCGAAGACTCCAGTGTCGCACGCAAGCAAATTAAGCGTACCTTGGATTCCATCGATGTGGAATCATCATACACCTGCGACGGTATTGAAGCTTTGGAGTTCCTCAATGCAATGATCGAGGATGGTGGGGCAATAGACGATAAATTGGCAATGGTGATCGCCGATATCGAGATGCCACGGATGGATGGTTACACATTGACAAAAAAGATCAAGGAGCACCCCGCGCTGAAAAACGTTTATGTGTTACTGCACACCTCTTTAAGCGGCGGATTTAACGAAGCCTTGGTTAAGAAAGTTGGCGCTGATGCCTTTATCCCTAAATTCCAGTCGGACGAGCTTGCCACAGCGATCATGGAACGTTTCTCGTTGCTTTCCTGAAATTACCCCTTGTTGCCGCTGCGGCGGAATGATATTGCCGCAGATTGGGTAAACAACCGGGCCATACCTGCTAACGCATTGATTCATTGGATAAAAATAGTTGGTACGCGTATTGCTATGTAGCTGTAGTTAAGTCACATAGGACAAAGCCATGCGGTTTTCTCTCGACAATGCCCTGGGCATACATCAACAAGCTCTGATTGTGCGCGCGCAGCGAGCGCAGGTTCTGGCGAATAATCTAGCGAACGCCGATACCCCCGGTTACCAGGCGCGTGATCTGGATTTCAAGGCCATGCTGGCCGGGGCCAAATCCGCCACGGAAACTCTATCAATGCGTACCACTCGCCCCGGTCATGTTACCGGCGATGCCAGTGATTTCATGGAAAACGCGCTATATCGCATACCACTGCAATCCTCAATAGACGGTAACACGGTGGATGCGCAAACGGAAAAAGCGGAATTCTTGCAAAACGCTATGTCATTTCAAGCCAGTTTCGCCTTTCTCAATGGCAAAATTCGTTCACTGATGACCGCGATTAAGGGAGAGTAGCCATGGCATTGATGGATAATTTCACAATCATGGGCTCCGCCATGCGCGCACAAACTATCCGCATGAATACCACGGCCAGTAATCTGGCGAATGTCGACAGCTATGGTGCCAGCGAGCAAACTACTTACCGAGCGCGCCAGCCGGTATTTGCAGCCCTGCTGGATTCGGCGTTTTCCGAAAATCCCGGTGTTGGAGTTACGGTATCGAAAATTGTGGAGAAACCCGGTGACCTGGAAAAAAAGCACGAACCGGGTCATCCGCTGGCGGACGCACAAGGATACGTGTTCGTTCCTAATGTGAATATTATCGAAGAAATGACAAATATGATATCCGCATCCCGCAGCTATCAGACCGATGTTGAAGTATTGAACAGTACCAAGCAAATGATCAGTGCGTTGCTGCGCTTGGGTGAATAGAAAGGGTAAGTCTTATGAGCGAAATAGGAAAAATACCGGACAATATTCTGCAATCGTTACAGGCACCGGCTGGCAGCGAGCAAAAGACGGACAACGACCTCAGCAAAGATGCCTTTATGACTTTGATGCTGGCGCAGTTGAAAAATCAAAATCCAATGGAACCCATGACCAACGGGGAGTTCCTCACGCAGATAGCGCAGTTCAACTCAGCAAATGGTATCAGTGATTTGCAAGAATCATTTGCCGCTTTTGCCGGCTCCATGCAGTCGCAACAGGCCCTGCAAGCGGCAACCATGGTGGGTAGGGAAGTCGTGGTGCCATCGGAGCGTTTACACCTGGATGGCGGTAACGGGGTAACAGCGCATCTGGAAATACCGGCTGCCAGTGAACGGGTATCAGTAGAGATTGCTACACCTCAGGGCAATGTGCTGCGACGCCTCGATTTGGGATCACAACCACCGGGGATGACATCTTTTACTTGGGATGGGCTGGATGACAGAGGAAACCCGGTAAATCCGGGTACATTCGTCGTTAGTGCGAGTTCGAGTAATCAAGGTGAATCCACGGCGGTACGCATGATGGTAACAGCCACGGTGGAAAGTGTGATGTTGGGAAGAAACGGGGGAGCCACTGTATTAAACCTGCAGAATGTCGGACCCACGCCGCTTACGCAGGTAATTGAAGTTCGATAACGGAAGAATCAGGAGTAAATAGCATGACTTTTAAGGCCTCACTCAGCGGCTTGAATGCTGCGCAAGCGGACCTGGATGTAATCAGCAATAATATCGCTAACTCGGAAACAACCGGATTCAAGTCCTCTCGAACCGAATTTTCCGATGTTTATGCATCCGCCTTTTCAAGTATCGCCAATACATCCCCCGGTGCCGGCGTCACTGTAGGTCAGGTATCACAGCAGTTCGATCAGGGAAATCTGCAGTTTACCTCCCGGGATATGGATCTTGCCATCGAAGGGCAGGGGTTCTTTGTGCTGCGCAATAC
>JAOUNW010000210.1 GCA_029880755.1 Gammaproteobacteria bacterium | reverse complement strand
TCTGTTCACGGCCCCGGATATCCGGCAACGGCACGTAAACCTGGCGATCGAAGCGGCCTGGACGCAGCAATGCCGGGTCCAATACATCGGGCCGGTTAGTCGCTGCAATGACTATGACGCCCTCGGTCCCTTCAAATCCATCCATTTCCACGAGTAACTGGTTTAATGTCTGTTCGCGTTCGTCATGACCACCACCCAGACCGGCGCCGCGCTGGCGGCCGACGGCATCAATCTCATCAATAAATATGATACAGGGTGCGTGTTTTTTGGCCTGATCAAACATATCGCGCACGCGGGAAGCACCCACACCGACGAACATTTCGACAAAGTCGGAACCGGAAATGGAGAAGAAAGGCACCTTGGCCTCACCAGCAATGGCTTTTGCCAGTAAGGTTTTACCTGTGCCGGGATTACCGGTCATCAGCACTCCCTTGGGAATACGTCCGCCCAGTTTCTGAAACTTGGAAGGATCGCGCAAAAATTCCACCAGCTCGCCAACTTCTTCCTTGGCTTCTTCAACGCCGGCAACATCGTCAAAGGTAACTTTGTTCTGTTCTTCAGTAAGCATGCGCGCCTTGCTTTTACCAAAGCTCATGGCACCACGGCCTCCGCCGCCGCCTTGCATCTGACGCATGAAGAATATCCAGACGCCCACCAACAATAACAATGGGAACCAGTTAACAAAAATAGTCAGTAACCAGGAAGGTTCTTCCGGTGGCTTGGCATCAATGGCAACCTGGTTTTCCAGCAGCTCGCCAATTAATGAGCGGTTATCTGTCTCGGGGCTATAGGTGTGAAATTTCTCTCCCGACTTCGTAAGCCCCTCAATCTTGCGACCCTGGAACTCTACTTTGTCCACTTCACCCAACTTTACTTTTTCAATAAATCGGGAATATTCGATAGGGGCTTGCACCTGAGTATGCCGTCCAAAATTATTAAAGACAGACATAAGAACTACGGCGATGACCAGCCACAACAGTAAATTCTTCGTTAGATTATTCAATTACCACCTCTTGCCAATGACAAATTATTTGGCCACATCTGGCCTGCAACACTTTTCAATTATACCCTATCTTTCCCCATTAGCCTGCCTTGAACCCCTTACCCAGTAGGTAGATTTCCTTGCTCCGGGCCCGGGAAGCCTTCGGTTTACGGCTAATAACTTTATCAAATCGTTTTAACATCGATTCACGAAGCTGGGGAAACCCTTCCCCCTGAAAAGTCTTCATCAATAAACAGCCTCCGGGATGCAAAACCTGTGATGCAAAATCTAGCGCCAATTCAGCGAGATAGATGGATTTCGCCTGATCAACCGAAGCAATTCCACTAATATTGGGGGCCATATCCGATATTACAAGATCCACGGGTTTACCTTGCAAGGCCACATTAAGGGCATCCAGCGCTATCTGTTCGGTAAAATCCGCCTGAATAAAATGGACATGCGCAATGGGATCCATGGGCAAGATATCCAGCGCCAGCAACTGACTTTGGGAGCCCAGGCGCTCGCTGGCGTATTGAGACCAACCGCCAGGCGCGGCACCCAGATCCACCACCCGCAGCCCGGAACGAAACAGGCGATCGCGCTCATCGATCTCCTTCAGCTTATAAACGGCGCGTGAGCGATAACCTTCCTTTTGTGCCAAACGCACAAATTCATCGTCCACGTGATCACGCAACCAGGCTTTGGTCTTACTCCGCCGCTGATTTTTCACAGATTCCTCTTGCCATAGTTAGCTGGGTGCGGGCATGATCCAGCGTTTTCAACGCAACCATTTTACAGATTCTTTGATATTGGGACAGGTATGACACTAACCGGAAAACAACGCAATCACTTGCGAGGACTTGCGCACCATCAAAATCCGGTAGTTATTATCGGCAACGCAGGGCTTAGCGATGCAGTGAAAAATGAAATTGATCTGGCGCTGACAACTCATGAGCTGATTAAAATCAAGCTTCCAGGCGGTGACCGGGAAGAACGCCAGATGCTGGTTCAGCAGATCTGCGAGGTATCGCGTGCTGAATTTGTTCAGCTTATTGGCCGTACGGCAGTCGTCTACCGTGCCGCCAATGAACCTCTCATTGTGTTGCCCCGCTAGCAATTGCCCCTTCTCCATCGCCAGGGCTCGCTTGTTCAGCGGCTAGTTACACCCACGCTCACCAACACCAATCCCAATGACGTATTCAGTAAAAACAGAATACTGGAAACTCGATGAAGCCGGGAAAACTGGCGGTAGGCCTCGGTTCCCTGGATCAGGGCGGTACCCACCGATTGCTTGATTTCTTTCATAGCAGGCAAAAGACCGTACTCCGCCACAAGCACAATTAATAACATTGCCGTCAGCACCCACACACGCCATGCCCGAAACCAATCACCGTGGGAGCGCGTTATTGCCAACGCCAAAAGAATGGCGCCACAAAGCAATCCAAATTTGCTGAGAATACCAAACAACTCCCCAGCGATATTGCCGGCCAGCATTCGGTCATCCAGCATCCGAAACAAAACCGGCGTAACAACAAATCCCACTGCAACCATGCCACCGACCCAGGTCGCTAACAATAGCCGTTCCAGCACCAGCCAGAGATTAGTCATGTATTAAGCGAAATAATGAAATAGTGATCGTTAAACGAATGTATCCGGCAATCAAATATACTGGACCTTTAGGATTTCATATTGATGCACCCCGTCGGGTACCTGGACATCGACTTCCTCGCCCTCCTCCTTGCCAATCAACGCGCGTGCGATTGGTGAACTTATCGATATTTTTCCTTGTTCAATACTGGCTTCATCATCGCCCACTATCTGGTAGGTAACTTCCTTGTTGGAAGCAATTTCCAGCAAATCCACTGTAGCGCCAAAAACAACACGGCCCTCAGCATTAACTTTGGTCGGATCAATCACCTGG
>JAOUNW010000106.1 GCA_029880755.1 Gammaproteobacteria bacterium | reverse complement strand
AGCAACAGCCTTTTCGCCGGGAGATCCCTGCGGAGGTCTGCTGTTTCTGGTAAAGGGCACTGTTAGGGTGTTCATGGTGTCTGAGAGCGGCCGGGAAATTATCCTGTATCGGCTGGAGGGCGGAGAACTCTGTATTCTGACCTTAACCACTCTGTTGCAGGCC
Organism: Gammaproteobacteria bacterium; assembly: GCA_029880755.1. Taxonomy (GTDB): domain Bacteria; phylum Pseudomonadota; class Gammaproteobacteria; order Acidiferrobacterales; family SZUA-150; genus JAOUNW01. The sequence continues at coordinate 6,648 of JAOUNW010000106.1, read as the reverse complement.
CAGGATTACCCGGTTCAGGCGGTAACGGAAACAGATGCCTGCGCGGTAATGTTACCCAGTCATTATTTTCGCAAGGCGTTTGCCGGCTCCCCGGGTTTCCAGCAGTTTATTGTTAGCCGATTGGCCAGCCGATTGCACGATACTTTAACGATTGTCCATCAGGTGGCCTTTGAGCGCCTGGATATTCGTTTGGCATGTTTGTTATTCCGTCATTTTCAGCGCCAGGAAGGCAAACCCCTGGAAACCACTCACCAGCAGTTGGCCCAGGAGCTTGGCACCACCCGGGAGGTCGTCAGCCGTATGTTGAAAGATATGGAAAAACGCCAATGTATTCGGTTGCACCGGGGCCGAATTGAACTACTGAACGACCGGCATCTGCAAAGACAGATGTCTCTCGAGGAAAATAAATCGGATTTGAAGTAGCTTAGATCAGCTTTGCTAATTCGATTTAATCGCTATGAGTCAGGAGTGTTCTTTTGGCGTATTTCTTTCCGAATTTCACCCCCGCTTTAGGTGACTTCAGTTACATACACCCTGGCCCTCACAAGGTTAAAGTTACATGGTAACAAGGGGATTAGGCAGGAAATTGCCTAAGCAGTATAAGAACAATAAATAGCGGTAATAGCGTTTGGTGAGGTTCAATAACCCTCTTCCCATCCCTTGCAGTTCTGGTTAAATCTTTCAAGGGAGGGAGATTTTCTGGAAAAGAGAGGGGAAGAGATTATTGAAATGACTCTGGCTCCAGATCATCCTATTTTTTTATCCTTTAGATTACTAATCACTCTTTTCCAGAGCGGAAATTCTTTCCGATAACGGCGGATGCGACATAAACAGTCGTTTTATACCCATGCCTCTGGTGCCGGAAATGCCAAATGCCGCCATTTGATCGGGCAGGTGGGGTTGCTCAACGCTGGCCTGTAGCCGCTTCAGCGCCGCAATCATTTTGGATCGACCCGCGAGTTGAGCGCCACCGCGATCGGCCCGGAATTCCCGTTGGCGTGAAAACCACATAACGATAATACTGGCCAGTATGCCCAGCACCAACTCGGCAACAATGGCGGTAATCCAGAAGGCCGGACCGTGACCGCGTTCCACCTTGAATACTACGCGATCAACCATGTGACCTATGATTCGGGACAGGAAAATCACGAAGGTATTGACCACGCCCTGGATCAAAGCCAGGGTCACCATATCGCCATTGGCGACATGACTGATTTCATGTCCCAATACCGCTTCTGCCTCTTCCCGGGACATCTTGTTGAGCAAGCCGGTACTGACCGCCACCAGGGCATTATTGCGGCCAGGGCCGGTGGCGAATGCGTTGACATCAGGAGAATCATAGATGGCCACCTCGGGCATACCGATGTTGGCCATGTTGGCCTGTACTTGAACAGTTTGCAGTAGCCATTGCTCAGTGGCGTTTTTAGGTTGATCAATTACCCGGGCGCCAGTCATGCGCTTGGCTGTCCATTTTGAAATCATGAGGGAAATCAGCGAGCCCCCGAAACCGATAACACCGGCAAATATCAATAATGCCTGTATGTTCAGCCCGGTCCCCTGCCGGTCAAGAATGCTTTCTACCCCCAATAAGCGCAGGGTGATGCTGAGGATCAATAAAACAGCAATATTTGTAGCGAGGAATAGTAATACCCGTTTCATTGGCTTCTCTTATTTTCCTTTTGTGAATGATAACCAGGCAAAGAGGTGGGGACGGGCTGAATCTGTTTCAAGTGGGCGTTTGTTGCATGGACATTTAGATAATAGACGTTAAGTTGGCTTGGTGTTTGCGAGCGGTCGGATATTTTGGTAGCCTGCGTCCGCGGGCAAGGGCTGCTCCGAAAAGGAATAGTGAAAAGGATTTTCACTCCAGACAGGTAATGTCTGTTTTATTTCTGCTGTGAACTCATCTTTTTACTGTCATCCGTTTCCGTTGTTTCTTTAGTTGCCGGAGCCGTTGCTTCTGTCTGCTTGGCGCCTGGGCCGGCTGAGTACATGTCAGCCCTGGGGGTACGATAAATCATTTATTCAGGAGATAGTAACGATGAAATATGGATGTAATAAGTTGAAACTTCTTGTAGTAGCGGGTGTAGCATTATCTAGCACCAATCTGGTTCACGCGGCGCCCATTCTACCGGGCGATCTTCTAATCAGTGAAGTTATGGCAAACCCCGGCGCTGTGTCCGACACGGCCGGAGAGTGGTTCGAGTTATTCAACGCTAGTGGCGGAGCGATTGATTTGAATGGCTTGCTTTTACTGGATGATGGTTCCGATTCGCATGTTATCGATAATAGTGGTCCGCTATTGATTGCGCCAGGAGAATATTTTGTGCTCGGCCGTAACGGTGATTCCAGTATCAATGGGGGTTATACCGCCGACTATGTCTATAGCGGATTTACCCTGGGTAATACCGATGATGAAATCATCCTAAGCGATGGCATTTCCGAATTGATAAGACTGGTATTTACGTCCGGCTCCAATATTGGCATCAATGGTATTAGCGCGGAACTTTCTAATTTGGCAGGCTTCCCGCCAGGGCAGGACGACTATTTTTTGACCACGGGGTTTACCTACGGATTAGGTGATTTCGGGACACCGGGCGGTCCAGGGAATATGCCCCTTGTCGGGCCGTCGCCGGTACCATTACCTCCGGCAGTTTGGTTGTTCGGCACAGGTGTGGCGATGTTTATGGGTATTGGCCGTCGCCGTAAACTAAATTCCAGTCGTTAGATCAAGATTAATACCAGTCAGGGGCCATAGAAGAGTATTTGATGGCCCCTGTTCTGCGTATGTCTGAGTGACAAGCTCAGTCTTTGATCGTGCCCATGGATTTTGATTTATCCCAAAAGAAGATGTGATACCAAGACCAGAATTTTCCGTTGACCTGCATGCCGTTGTCGTTTTTACTAGGCGCTGGTGTTCCGTCAAGTAGCGTGCAGGAGATGCAAAATTGTGAATTCGCTGCGTGTCTATTGGACAGGTTGGCGCCGGGATTAAAGAACATTCACTATTAGGAGCGAGGAGAAGAACATGGCGGATATTCGTAAGGACATGACAGAAAATGGAATGGAACGAGACGAGGCAATGAGGTCATTGCGAAAGGCAATGCGCCAAAAGAATGAATGTTTAAGTGATGGTGCTCATTGCGACAATGCCAGACGGGCAATTATTAATAGCTTGAATCCGGTAATCAAACTTGATCCACCTTACTTCAAAAGTTTCTTTAGAAGTCACCAGCAGTTCGCCAGCAGTTTTAATGATTACAAATATGTGGAGAAACTGTGCTCATTAGTTTGTGCAATAGAGTCCTGGGTAACGGGCCCGGTAGACTATAAAGGGCCGGAAAGCGATGATCCCTACGCGTCTATTGCCTGGATCGGTGGATTGGATCTGCATGTGCATGCCAGTATGTATTTTGGGTTCGGTAAACAGGAAATGTTGCAGGTATTTCAGATCGTGCAGGAAATGAAAGAGTATGAGCTGGATGCCCTGTTGGTCGACGACTATGTTTTTCCCGATATTGAAATTCTGGATTCCGAAGCATGGATGCTGTATTTCACGGCAGCAGTCTCCATGAAATTCAAGGAAGGAGTCAAGGCGTTGGAGGCCAGGCGTGCGGATTACGGCATTTCCGAAGAGCTGCGTAACGATATTATGGGTGCCATTAAATCCACTTACTGGTGGAAGTATATGCTTATGTCTCGAGTAATAGAGTCGTCCGCTGCTGGTTTGCCCCCGGAAATTAAATCGCGTATGGAGCAGGCTGAAGAGGATTTGATAGAGGCTTAAACCACTGGATTACCGGAGTCTATTTTAGCGTATTGCTACCCCGGTAATACTTAATTTCTCATATCGATTTTTTTCCTGTTTTTTGTTTTGTACATGAGTGAATCCGCAGTGGACATAGCCTCATCAAGTGACCAGGGTTGAGAAAAGTCGCATTTTATGACTCCGGCGCTGATTGATAATTGATAGGGACGTTTATTTTTGGAATTAAACTCCTTGATGCTGTTATGAAGGCGCGCTTCAATAGATTTAACGTCTTCCGAATTTTTGTTGTCATGGAGCAGTATGGCAAATTCATCACCACCGACACGGCCGATAATATCAGACTCACGGAAAGCGCTCGATAATACTGCGGCAATGTCTGTCAGCATATCGTCGCCTACCTTATGCCCCATGGTGTCGTTAACAAATTTAAGATTATCTACATCGGTATAAATCAGGTAATGACTATGCTTATCTTTATTAGCGGTATCAAGATGCGTATTGGCAATTTTGCGAAATCCTCTGCGATTGTATAGCCCGGTTAAATAATCTTTCACCGACTGTTCCCAAAGTTCAGATTCCAGTTTCTGGCGCAACTCCACTTCTTTGGTTAATTCATCTTTCGACACAGTAATTTTTTTCAGGTTGTTTGCCATGTCATTAAAGGATTGAGCAAGGGTGCCTAGTTCATCTGATGAAGTTGCGTCCACTCTGGCATCAAGGTTGCCTTTTCCCAGTGTTTCCGCCTGGCGGATAAGTGTCAGGATTGGTGTAGCGAGGCGTTTTGCCAGAAACATCGATGCAATACCTATTAGCAGACATAAGGTCAATCCCGTCACAATAACCCACTGGGTCAGTGCTACAGAGGGAGCGAGCACACTGTCCAGGTCTTTCGAAATAACCAGAAACCAACTCTCTCCACGATTGCCGAAGGAATGATCGCTGCTCTCGGTCTGACTGCCTCCAAAACGGATATCTGTACTATTTAGTGTTATCAGGACAGGCGCGTAGGAGACTAATTGATTCTTTCCGTTCATGTTTGTTAGCAAGGAGCCCGGAGAATGGTAACGGAACTTTTCAGCAAGAGTGGCAGGTAGCATGGAACTCACGGGCCTGGCGCTATTATCAATCACTATGAGGCCATCGGACCTGGCAATTATGGCATTGAGATTTCCGTGTTCACTTATCCTGTAAATCAGATCGCTAAATGGTCCGACCAAATTTATGTTTCCCTTAGCAACAGCGATAACCTGGTTCTCCTTGATTATGGGTAGAACAATTCCTACAACGTATCCCTGGACGCTTTCGTCATAACCTCGGTCATCAATAAATATTTTGCCGACATTGTTGTTGTATGTGTTCGCCCACCAGTATTTTTGGTTGTGATAGAGATTCGTGAGCTTATTGGAAGTGCCGACAATTAGACCATAACGATTGGTGAAGAAAAGCTCGCCATATTCGCCAGGCTGGCTGTGAAGGGCTCTCGTGAGATAGGATCCGGCAGGGTTCTTGATAAATGATTGCACGAAGGGGTCATCAGGGTCCGGCGTGTTACGCCAGCGATGATCCATATTCTTAAACATGGATTGGCGTTGATCAAGAGACAAGGACCGGTATTTGCGATTGCTTTTTTCGGCTTCCCTGTAAACCAGGTCGGCGGAAAATATCGCGGTGGTGATTTTGATTTTTTCCTGCAGGAAATTATCCAGTCGATCCGATTGCTCTATAGCAGTCGTTTGCAGCTCTTTCGTCGCTGTAGAGATAGCGGCCTCACGATTGTGCTTATAAAACAACCCGACAAATGTAAAAAATGCTGTAACCGTCAATAGAAAGATTGACAGCGCCAGTTTCTGTTGCAAGCCCATGCGTGCCTCGGTATTGGTGCTATGCTGGTGGATGCTGCTATCGCGCTTTCTAAGTATAAACGTCAGACAGCGTGATTTCCTTGGGTATTCCCCTCGTAACAATTAGGTTTATTTATATTACAGAGAAAATATCGATGAAATGGAAGATAGCGATAGTGATAAATTGTATATGCGCTTTATTGGTGCATTAACGAAAGATTGAGGGCAAAGTATTCCCGCATATCAGCAAGAGGTTTAGATGGAGTCCCTTATTTGTCGGTTATCCAAAGTAAAGCGACACATAGCAAGGACCCTGACGTACTGACACGCCAATACGTTTTTACCTTGTGCGCGGAAAGACCTTCGACAGGAATGTGTATGATTGAGAGACGTTTGTACAAATATTCCATTTTGTATTGAGGTTAATTGACCGCAGCTTCCGGTGGCGATGCTATGAGGTGAGGCAGCAATATGCTGATATTATTTTATATAAATGAGGAAATAAAGTAATGAACCGAGTGCTAATAAAAGTAGCGATTCTCAGCGGAATAGGTGTCGTATTGTTCGCTTGCGCCAATGGACCTGCTACCGATGAATTGTTGCGACAAGGTAAGGCGCTGCTCGATGGAAACGGGCAAAAGCAACTGACAAGCGACGAAATCAGCGCGGGACTAAAGGAGGCTCTGCATGTTGGCACGGAAACCGTGGTGGCTCAGTTGGGCCGTCCGGACGGGTTCAATAAAGACAGAGCAATTCATATCCCGTTACCTGATAAGTTGGCCAACGTAAAAAGCAAACTCGGTCGTTATGGGCTCGATAAAAATCTGGCTGATCTTGAGTTGCGCCTAAACCGGGCGGCGGAAACGGCGACACCTTTGGCGAAAGAGTTGTTTTGGAAGGCCATTCGCAATCTATCCTGGTCGGACATTCAGGGTATTTACCACGGCCCGCCTGACGCTGCTACCCGCTATTTTCAGACAAACATGTCGCCGAAACTGGCGCGAACTATGAGGCCGGTAGTGGAACAGGCATTGGAGA
>JAOUNW010000209.1 GCA_029880755.1 Gammaproteobacteria bacterium | reverse complement strand
CCGCCTCAGGTAGGTCACCAAAGTCGGTGGGTACATAGTGCGCAATCTGATGTCCTTGTCCATCGATAGCTTGTGTCAGATAGCCTTGTCGATACAGTAGACCAATCGCAACAAAGGGCAGGCCCAGATCGCTGGCGGCCTTGCAGTGGTCGCCGGCAAGAATACCAAGGCCGCCGGAGTATATTGGCACGCTTTCATGAAAGCCGAACTCAGCACAGAAGTAGGCTACCAGATCCCGGTCGACATCCAGTAATTCACCTGCTTCAGATTGAATGGGCTCTTTTTGGTAGCTGTCATAAACCGCCAGAGATCGGTTGTAGTCCTCCATGAAAATGCGGTCTTCCACGGCTTCTTCCAGGCGATCTTGCGATATGCGACGAAGAAAGACTTTAGGATTATGACCACAAGCATCCCATAACTCCCGGTCAAGACGAAAAAAGATGCCACGAATTCGCCGATCCCAGCTATAGACCAGATCGTTGGCCAGCTCGGTCAAACGCGAAAGCTTTTCGGGGATATTAGGTTGTACTTCTAATGTGAAACGGGATGCAGTCATTAACGTGTCATTTCATTCATATGGGAGAACGCTCACCTTGTACTCTAGTATATTGCCCACAGTTTTAACAGTCACATATTATTTGTGGTGTTATTAAAATTAATTCCCTGCCGGGACACAAGATTGACGGTTATCAAGGAAAACTATTCCACAAGCCTGCAGTATTTCAAAGGTATTGAATAGATTTCGGAGAGCGAAAAGAGGGTGATCCTATGACGGATGTAATAGCGTTATTGGGCGGCGAAGCCGAGGAATTATTAAATTACCAGTGCAGCGGAATCCCAAAGGAAATGATTCACGTGCCGGGCCCGGATTATATTGACAGGGTTGTGATGCAAAAAGACAGGCCGCCGAGAGTGCTCTCCAGTCTGCAGGCATTCTACGATCATGGGCGTTTGTCAGGCACTGGATATCTGTCGATTTTACCCGTGGACCAGGGAGTGGAGCACTCTGCCGGGGCATCGTTTGCGCCCAATCCTGTTTTTTTTGATCCGGACAATATTATCAAACTTGCCATGGAGGGCGGTTGTAACGGTGTCGCTTCCACGCTAGGGGTATTGGGCTCCATTACCCGAAAATATGTACATAGAATCCCATTCATCATCAAGATCAATCACAATGAACTGTTAACTTACCCGAGCCAATATGACCAAACCCTGTTTGCTAATGTCGATCAGGCATTTGATCTGGGCGCCACGGCGGTCGGCGCAACCGTTTATTATGGATCAGAACAGTCGCGTCGGCAGATACAGGAAATCAGTGACGCGTTTGCACACGCCCATGAACTGGGTATGGCTACAGTGTTATGGGCCTATTTGCGCAACTCGGCTTTTAAGACCAAAGATCAGGATTACCATACTGCCGCAGACTTGACCGGTCAGGCAAATCATCTGGCGGCTACTATTAATGCCGATATAATAAAACAGAAACAAGCGCAAGGTAACGGAGGTTATAACGCACTAAAATTCGGCAAGACTCATCCAAAGGTCTACGACACACTTACTACAGAGCACCCCATTGATCTGGTGCGTTACCAGGTGGCTAATTGTTACATGGGGCGCGTAGGTATGATTAACTCTGGAGGACCTTCAGGTAAGGACGACTTGCATCAAGCAGTAAGGACAGCAGTGATCAACAAGCGGGCCGGAGGTATGGGTTTGATATCCGGGCGCAAGGCATTCCAGAAACCAATGAAAGAAGGAATCAAGTTACTGAACGCCATTCAGGACGTTTATCTTTCGAAGAACATATCCATTGCCTAAGCTGTTATAGCACCAATTAGACGGTTCCGTATTTGGTATTGACATTGATACCTATATTTTTTAAGAACGGAGTAGGGAGTACACCGCCAGCAGATATAATGACCGCATTGTTGGTAATATCTATCGTTTTCCCTTGCTGTTCCAGTGTGACCATATTATGGTCAATGCGTGTGACATTGGACTTCATAAGTAGCGTCAGTTGTCCGGTCTCATTCATGTCGGTAATCTTTCGCCGGTTTTTTTCTTTAGCGCGACTAAAGGCATCGCTGCGGTAGGAAAGTGTGACTGTGGTGTCGGGTTGTTCGGCTATGCTGATCGCGGCCTCCAGGGCGGCATCGCCGCCGCCGACAACCAACACATGTTGTCCACGATATTGTTCCGGATCTACCAGCCGGTATACCACCTTGGGTAGTTCCTCGCCCGATACGCCCAGTTTTCGAGGGGTGCCACGGCGGCCGATGGCCAACAAGATGTTACGTGTCGTATAGACATTTTTTGTTGTTGTAACAGTAAATCCATTGGCATTTGTCTTTATCTCTTCCATGCGCTCGTTATAATTTATTTTGATCCCGGTCTTTTTTTCCACTTCTTTCCAGAATCCAAGCAATGTTTCCTTGGTAGTTTCACGAAATCTCACTTTGCCAACCATGGGTAAGACTGCGGGTTGGGTCATGACGATTTTTCCTCGGGGAAAATGGGCCACGGTGCCGCCCAGTGTTTCCTGTTCAATAGTGGTAAAACGTAATTTGTGATTCAATGCGTTGAGGGACGCGGAATAACCCGCAGGACCGGCGCCGATTATGACAACATCCAGCTGGTTTGTGTTTCCCTTTCGTTTTTTTATCGCCTCCATTGCTTGTCTTCCCTGTTCAATGGCGTTACGTATTAGACCCATGCCACCCAGTTCACCGGCAATAAATATACCGGGTACATTGGTTTCAAAGTTCGGTTTTACTTCCGGAATATCCACGCCGCGTTCCGCGGTGCCAAATACCAGTGTAATAGCGTCATGAGGGCAGGCCTTCTGGCAGGCGCCATGGCCAATGCAATGGGTGGGATTTACCAGATGCGCTTTGCGCCCAATTAACCCCAGGATAGTGCCC
>JAOUNW010000208.1 GCA_029880755.1 Gammaproteobacteria bacterium | reverse complement strand
TGGCCGACGCGGCCTACCTGGAACTCAAGGATACCGAATGGGAAAACAAACAGCGGGCGCGTGGCGGAAAATCTGCCATTGAGCCCTTATATACCCTGGAGGATGTCAATCAGGTGCTGCTGCTGCGCAATATCATTCCCTATCAGCAACCAACCGGCATTACACCAAACATTACCCTCACTTATTATGACGCCGGCCATATTCTCGGTTCCGCTGTTGTCGAAATTAGGATCCAGTCTGGCGCAAAAATGAAGACACTGGTTTTCTCTGGAGACCTGGGAAACGATGATAATGCTTTATTGGATACTCCAGCAGTTCTGGACAGATCAGATGTCTTATTGCTGGAATCTACCTACGGGGATCGCAACCACAGATCATTCGCCGATACGTTGGTGGAGTTTAAGCAAGCGCTGGACAGGGCGGCTGAAACAGGTGGCAATGTCCTTATACCTTCTTTTGCAGTAGGCCGGACTCAGGATATCCTGTTCTGGTTAGGTAAATTTTATCAAGAAGGAAAACTGAAACAGCAGCAGGTATTCCTGGATAGCCCAATGGCGATTGCAGCCAGCCAGCTCTACCTTAAGCACCTTCATTTATTCAATGAAGATGATGCCAGGCTTTTTCGAGATACAGCCAAAAAGAACTGGAATGAATGGTTACCAAATCTTAAGTACACCCGAACCACTGAAGAGTCCATGCAAATAAACAACATCTCTGGCGGCGCGATTATCATTGCCGGCAGCGGCATGTGCACCGGTGGCCGCATTCGTCATCACCTGAAAAATAATTTATGGAGAAATAATACGCACGTGATCATTGTCGGTTTTCAGGCGCAGGACACTCTTGGGAGAGCGCTGGTTGATGGTGCAAAGAACATATCGGTTTTTGGAAAAGAGGTTTCTGTCAATGCGACCATTCATACACTGGGCGGCTTTTCTGCCCATGCAGATCAGTCGCACCTGCTAAAGTGGGCTGGGCACTTTCAAGCACCTTTACCAGAGCTATTTCTTGTACATGGCGAGCTGGAAAAAATGCTGGAGCTTCAGGAACAATTTCATCAACGCCACCACTGGCATGCCAACATTCCTAAACCAGGCGAACGCATCCACTTTTAAACTATAGACTTCATTCTCACTGAACACCCTGACTACGCAGATAATCTTCATAGTTACCCCCGAAATCAACAATGCCGTCGCTTTTCATATCGAGGATTCGCGTCGCCAGCGACGAAACAAACTCGCGGTCATGGCTTACGAACACCAGTGTGCCAGGATAATTCTCCAGAGCCAGATTAAGGGACTCAATAGACTCCATATCCAGGTGGTTTGTCGGCTCATCCATTACAAGAATATTGGGGTTTAGCATCATCAGTTTTCCAAACAACATGCGTCCCTGCTCTCCGCCGGACAGCACTTTAACTGATTTTGCTACCTCGTCTCTGGAAAACAGCATTTTACCCAGTATCGCTCTTACAGCCTGTTCATCATCACCTTCCTGGCGCCACTGACTCATCCAGTCAAACAATGTCATATCGATTTCAAAATCGCGCGCATGATCCTGAGCAAAATATCCGATACTGGCATTCTCCGACCACTTTATCTTACCACTGTCACATGCCATATCCTGTACCAGACATCTGAGCAAAGTGGTCTTACCTATGCCATTGGGGCCGATTACAGCAATGCGCTCACCAACCTCCACTGTCAAACTGAATTCCTTAAACAAGGGCTTACTGTCGTAACCCTTGGCCAGACCTTCCACTTCCAATGCCAACCGAAACAACTTCTTGTTTTGATTGAAACGGATATAAGGATTGACGCGACTGGACGGTTTCACATCCTCCAGTTTGATTTTTTCGATCTGCCGGGCCCGTGAGGTTGCCTGCCTGGCTTTGGAGGCGTTAGCAGAAAAACGGCTGACAAATGTTTGCAGCTCGGCAATCTGTGCTTTCTTTTTGGCGTTCTCGGACAATAAACGCTCACGCACCTGTGTCGCGGCAATCATATATTCATCGTAATTGCCCGGATACACACGCAACTCACCATAATCCAGATCCGCCATATGGGTACACACACTATTCAGAAAATGACGGTCATGAGAGATAATAATCATGGTACTTTTGCGTTCATTTAACACGCCTTCCAGCCAACGAATCGTATTGATATCAAGATTGTTGGTTGGCTCATCCAGCAGCATAATATCCGGATCGGCAAACAACGCCTGGGCCAGCAATACGCGCAGCTTCCAACCCGGCGCTACAGCGCTCATGGGACCATTGTGTTGTTCCAGAGGAATATCCAGCCCCAACAATAATTCACCGGCGCGGGATTCCGCTGTATAACCGTCAAGCTCGGCAAATTCTCCCTCCAATTCAGCTACTCGAATACCGTCCTCCTCACTCATTTCCGACAAACTGTAAATCCGGTCTCGTTCCTGTTTTACTCGCCATAAATCAACGTGCCCCATAATTACGGTATCCAGCACCGTAAACTCTTCGAAGGCAAATTGATCCTGACGCAATTTACCCAGGCGCTCACCGGGCTCAACCGATACAGTGCCCGAGGTCGGCTCCAGATCACCGCCCAAAATTTTCATCAAAGTGGATTTTCCGCAGCCATTGGCCCCAATCAGGCCATAACGGTTGCCATTACCAAATTTTACGGAGATATTTTCAAACAGGGGTTTGGCCCCGAACTGCATAGTTATATTAGCGGTAGATATCAAAACGGTGTCCCTAGAAGTCTGTTACAGAAAAACGGCGCGCATTGTCGCATACCCAACGCCATCAGGCATAGCCGTGGATCCTGTTTAATCGCTGATATCCTTTCCCAGGAGCATGGAGAAGTAGCGCCTCCGCTTTTCTTCGGACAGATCGCGGAAAAAACGGTAACGGGCGTGTTGTTCAGGATGGTTGATATCCAGCTC
>JAOUNW010000207.1 GCA_029880755.1 Gammaproteobacteria bacterium | reverse complement strand
AGTGTCTACCTCGTAACCGAGTTCGTTGGTTTCCATATGTATGAAAGCATAGACCTTTGGCATGCCTGTAGCGACGGAATTCGTCTTCGTAAGCAATGGGGAGTTCTTTCAGGGGCCTGGTATCCCCTTGACCGGTGGGGTATGATGAAGTCGTAAAAAGTGAGACGTGAAAGGTAAAAGGATCAGACGAATCCTTTCAAAGTTTAAAACCTCTCACGTCTTACGTCTTACGTTTCACGATCTCAATGAAAGGGGGCGACCGGTTTCGACGGGGATACTGAGGTCACTGTCGCATGTCGAGCTCTCGGGAACTCGTAAAAGTCCGAGAAAAATGCAACTGCCAATCAAGAACTGGCACTCGCAGCCTAATTTAGGCTGAGACGTCGTTCCATCTGAGGCCCGCGGGGGTGGAATGGCGCGATGCAGCGGGCTGGTCATTAGCCGGTGCTCAGCGGCTGAGGACGAGAACTTTCTGGGCTAGCGGTTGTTCTAAGCCTGCCGATGGGCGTGGACGGCTGCGAAACTTAAACTATCGGCTACACATGTAGACGCAGTGCACTGACGATCTTCGGACCCGGGTTCAACTCCCGGCGCCTCCACCATTCGACTCGCGGGTTGTGCTCAGGGGAGCACAGCCCTGCTCGCTCATGGCAGGCCATGGATTCTCCGTTGGACTCCTTTGGGCGAGTTGAATGGTGTCCCGAGCTTGTCGAGGGGCATTCTCCCCCTATGTGCTATGCATATATTCTCCGTTGTGCTGATGGCAGCTTCTATGTCGGGTGGACACACAACGTCTCTGATCGTGTGCGTGCACATAACGAGGGCCGGGGGGCGGCGTATACACTCAAACGGCGGCCCGTCTTTCTGATGTACTCGGAAGCCTTTCGATTGGAAGTAGAAGCGATTCAACGTGAGCGTCAAATCAAGCGCTGGAGTGCGGCGAAGAAGGAAAGTCTCATCAGGGGTGACATTCAGAAGCTCAAACGTTTGAGCAAACCATGTTCTCAGCAGTTCCTACATTCCAAATTGCGGGCGGATAAATACCTTAAGGGCTCATCTTCTTTCTTAAACTCGCTCGACCAGGAACCCCTACGATTGTTCTTGGTGATGGGATAAATTCCGAACATGTCGTGGCGTTCTTTTTTCGTCCGCCAGACTCTCTTCATTGACGCCGCCGGATAAACACTTCCAGTGTTTTCGACTCTATTGCCTTGCTCGTGTGTCCAATCGGCTTACTAGGCGACGCCTCTCGCTTTTACCTCAGCGCGCGACAACGCCAATAACCAAGAAGTCCTGTTCGGAACCAATATCGTGACGTATCATTTGAGCGGGAACTTGGCTGATGAAGGGGTGGCATTAGACGTGACTGTTGCAATATCGGCACCGCAAGGATGTGAGGGATAGCAATAGGCGATGCTCATGCCTGGATCTCTTGATATTCACAGTAGGTCAATCGTTCACAAACGGCGTTTGAGTTTGAGCCGCAGTCACCAACGTGCAGCGGGGAATATCGTTTGGTGATGAGGGGTGAATGAGATGAGTCGTAAGTGGGTTTGAAGTGGAATCGACGTTGGAGCGGTCTAGAGTGTCGAGATATAAAAGCCTGACACCATGTTCTCCGTTCCAAAATAAATTAATAGAGGGCTTAATGTCATGCCAATAACCTATTGTGGTAACTGCAATCAAATGCCAAAGATTATTCTGGTGGTAACTTTCCTGATTGTTGTGATCCTGGTGTCAGTGGCACCATCTTATGCTGATAATTTCATTACGCCTGAAATGCTGCAGGATGCGTTCCGGACTCAGGATATTGATGAGATCCGAGGCGTATTGGACTCGGTTCGAAAGATGGAATACAAGGGGGAAATTCTGCCAGTTCTCCATGATGTGTGGAGAAACAAAAGAGAGAAATATCCCAAGCTGGAGTGGGCGACCTTAAATAAACCGATTTTGAGAGCAGATATTGCCAACGTGTTATCGCAGGCCTGGCGTAATGGCAAAATAAAACTGGATGTAACCGATTTTCATTCCGCAAACATCTCCATGCTTGATAATGAAGACATCGAAGTGGTTGAGATTGCGCTTATGACGCTCGAAGTCTTTGATGATGTGAAGGATGTGGATAAGATAGCTGAGATTGCAAGAAAAGGGCAGCCAGGCACGTTCCACGTGGCGATCAGTACATTGACGCTTATGTGTAACGCAGCAGCAGAAAAAGCGCTGATCACACTAATTGTGCAAACAAAGGATGCAATACATCTGCAATTCATCAAAGAGACCAAACAGCAAACCGATGCATTTAAAAGTAAGACTGCGTTTTGTTCTCGGAAGACACCGCTTCCTGAGCAAAGACAGGAAGGGTCTTAGGGAAAGAAACGAACAGAAGACAACGGGTCGGAGTCGTTTCTTTGGGATTCGCCAACTAGATCAAGATATAAAAGCCTGACACCCTGTTCACAGGGTTGACCGGCATCAGCAATCCCGGCTTATCGGCCTCGTTCACGTATGATTCATTTGGGAGACGCACCGGCAAGACCATCGCTGTCGCCACCACCAATTGTGTCTACGATGGGCTCAATCCGGTGCAAGAAAAGTCGGGGAGCACGGTGACGGCGAATCTCATCACCGACCTGGGGATCGACGAATTCTTTACCAGAACCGATGGGGTTGGATCGAGAGCGCTCTTGACCGACGACCTGGGTTCAACTGTGGCCGTAGGCAATGGCACGGGGAGTTTGGTGATGGATGGACTTCCTAGGGTTTTGTGGACACGTCGTTAAGCATTTTTCGACACTGCTTCAAATGCATTCGGACTGACCCCGCTGAGATGGCCGTGTCCTGTCCGCGGGGACAGCGACGTGTTCTGTGACGCCTGGATGCCGGATTTCGTGGGATCTCCCGCCTCGGTGCCGCGTCGTGACCGGAAA
>JAOUNW010000206.1 GCA_029880755.1 Gammaproteobacteria bacterium | reverse complement strand
GCCTCATGCTGCAGAGGTAGCGTTACGGCATAATCTGCTGGAGTTTGCCGAATTGTTTTTGTTTTTATTGGCGGCCATGACTTACGTCAACGCTATGGATGAGCGCCTGATTTTTGAATCCCTGCGTTCCTGGCTGGTACGAAAAGGCTTTAGCTATCGGAAACTCTTCTGGTTAACCGGCATATTGGCATTTTTCCTCTCACCCATAATTGACAATCTTACTACAGCCCTGGTGATGTGTGCCGTTGTCCTGGCTGTGGGCAAGGACAACGCCCGATTTGTCAGCCTTAGCTGCATCAATATTGTTGTCGCCGCCAATGCAGGCGGTGCCTTTAGTCCATTTGGTGACATCACAACCCTCATGGTTTGGCAAAAGGGCATTGTCGATTTCTGGACTTTCTTTTTGTTGTTTATTCCTTCAGCGATAAACTATCTTGTGCCGGCTACGCTGATGCATTTCGCTGTTCCCAACAAATCTCCGTCGCCTTCAAATGAAAATGTCGCCATGAAGCGCGGCGCTGTCACCATTATGTTTTTATTCGGCTGCACCATAGCCACAGCGGTGAGCTTCCATAATTTTCTGCATCTTCCACCCATGCTTGGCATGATGACAGGCCTGGCCTACCTGAAGTTCTTTGGTTACTATCTCAAGAAGACACATCGTAAAAGTATTGCTGACCGTGAAAACTACGGTACTGTGGGAGATGTGTTACCTATCCGTAGCGACGGTGATCAACCATTTGATATCTTCAGCCGCCTGGCCCGTGCCGAATGGGATACCCTGTTATTTTTTTACGGTGTCGTACTCTGTGTAGGTGGTCTGGGCTTTATCGGTTACCTGGCTGCCATTTCCGAAACACTCTACGTCAATATGGGCCCGACTTTTTCCAACGTTATGGTAGGTATTCTGTCGGCCATCGTTGATAACATCCCGGTCATGTTTGCTGTACTCACCATGAATCCGGATATGGCCATAGGCCAATGGTTACTGGTAACCCTAACCGCCGGCGTTGGCGGCAGCTTGTTATCTATAGGCTCGGCCGCTGGCGTCGCTTTAATGGGACAAGCACGGGGGAAATATACCTTTTTCAGTCACCTGAAGTGGACACCCGCAATTGCCCTGGGTTATGGCGCAAGTATCGGCACTCACTTGTGGCTTAACGGAAACATGTTTTAGTCCTGCTGTCGCAATAGCCAAGTTAACGTTCGTGCATTTTCTTGGCAACCTTGTCGCGCAAATAGACGGGGCTCGCCTGTTCCGGCGTTACGCAATCGCCTTTCTGGAAAGCTGCCTGCCCCAGTAACGCTATCTGTTGTGCCAGCGGATAACAATGTTGCTGCCACTGAGCCAGACGTGAAACCATTCGGCCACTCAGTGCATCCGCGTAGGCATCCCAACCCGATCCAACGCCAATCCATTTACCTGCAGCAGGTATTTCAATCTCATCAGGATTAACCAGTTGTTCCGCCATTGCCGCCTGCATCAGCCCTTCAGCGTTACGCTCAAACGTGCCCCAATACACCTGGCGCATATGGGCATCGACTGCAACGGCAATCCGATCGCTATCATCGCCCTGGGCCAGTGCTGCCAAGGAAGATACAGGCACAACAGGCAACCCGGCTGCAAACGCAATACCTTGCACAACGCCCGCACCAATACGCAGACCCGTAAACGATCCCGGGCCACGACCAAAAGCAACGGCATTCAATTGCGATACCGTTAACCCGAACTCCGCCAGTAGCTCGTCCGCCATGGGTAAAATTAATGATGAATGTTTTTGTCCGGAGGTCCGGCGCATTTGTAGCTGATCACCCACCAACAGGGCGACTGAACAGACATCAGAAGAGGTTTCAAAGGCGAGCAGATTCAAAACGGGCACCAATTAACTTTCAGGAGTCTCTAGTAATTCTGTATCCTCATGGGCATAGGCTGGTGCGCAACTGCATAAAAATCGAAGCGAGGACTTGCCGGTGTTATGGATACGATGGGCCTCACCAGGAAGAATGGCAACCGTATCACCGGCAGCGACCGCAAAACATTGATCACCCAGGGTCATCCAGCCCTCTCCCTCCAGGATATGGTAAATCTCTTCGCTTCGGTGGTGCCGATGCAGGACGGTCTGCTCACCTGCCGCAACAGTGGCCTCCGCCAGACTCTGGTTACGATTGCCGTGTTGGTCAGGATGCAGCAATTCCCGAATCTGCGAACCGTCACGTGTTTGATAAGTCGTCACTTGCTGATAGCGGGTCTTTGGCATGGACATACTGTAACAAAGCCTCTATCAATGAACACGTTTTCTGCTATGGCTCAAATACAAGCGATGATATTTTTCCTGTAATACCAACTGTCGAATATCTTAACACCGTGAATTCTCTCAGTGACCAAACTCACACAATGGATTATGTTGTAACACGCTGTTAATAAAGATTATTACTACGACAAAAATTCGGGTTGTCGAAGATATTTACACACAACTAAACCAATTTCGCCAACCAATCCATTACCCATTGTTTTCATTATCTTTTTTCTGGTTGGCACATAAAGTGCAATATTAGTTTATTACGATAACATTATTTAGCGTTCCGCAACATGACGGAACCGCAGCGCCGAGGCACCCACTGCATGATTCTGATTAAATTAATGCGCACAATAACGCAAGGCTTTTCCATGGCTTGTTTGATTTTGGCCGTCTCTCCCATGTATGCCTGGGCCGCACCCGTATCGGCCAGCAGTTGGCATGGCGCCAATGGCCTGCTCACAGAGCGGCCGGATAACAGTCCTTTCATGACACACTCAGATAGACTGGTTGATAATGATGATTTTGAGAACTTTAATGAGGCCGGCTGTGTTAACAACCCAGGCCAAGGTGACAACCATCCTAATTTTGAATTTGTCTGCAACAGAATTCAACAAACACCCTTATTCGATCACTACAATCCA
>JAOUNW010000094.1 GCA_029880755.1 Gammaproteobacteria bacterium | reverse complement strand
CCAAAGCAGGCCCACCAAGAATACATAGCATGATCGTGATCACACCAACAGTAAAACCTTTTTCTAATTTCAATAACTTATTCATCATTATCTCCTTAAATTAAATGAATGACGGAAACGGGAAATAAGGTAATTCCAGCACCCTATATCCCTGGACGAAGCTAGATGGAAAAAGGTTCCCGAGGCGAGTCGCGGACTAGGAGATATTAACAGGCCCTAAAAAGCAGAGGCCCTTATTGACAGCGAATTAAGCTACTATTGGGGCTCATCAAATACCAGCCCGGCAATGATCTTGTTAAGTCGGCCCTGCTCACCCTCTTCCTCCTGGGCCTTGGCCGCATTGGCGTCACCGGCATTACGAATTGACAATTCTACACGCTCGATATATTGGCGATTGCACTCAGCAATACTTTCCTTAAGGAATTCCAGTAACCCAACAATTTCGTCTGGCTTTCTGACCCAGGCGTTAACAAACAGGCCCTCTTTCTCGTCGATTTTTGGTTTGGCCGAGGTGCTCGCCATTAACTCATTAAATGCCCTGCACCAATCCAGCGGGCACTGGTGGGACAGTGTAAAAAATATATCAATATAAGGTTCCTTCAGTATCCTTGGGGGCCGTTTTTCATCTGTGCCAATAATTCGGATATCACTAATGCCTTCCATTATTCCTGCTCCTTTGCGCATCTGCACAAAACAAGGCACGGCGTGCCGGATAGGTTAATGGTAGACCATAGCGTACCCATTAGACGGTTAAGCGCAAAAGAAATATCAAACAGGCTTGTCTGTTTTTACCTTTTTTCCCTGTGAACGCCTAAAAAGACGGAGAACTTCTACAGCTTCCATTCAGCGTTCCTGTTTCGTCGCCCGCTGACGCTCTGTATAAGCCAGTAAAAGGGCCAGTAATACGGCTTCAAAAACAAATACCGTTAGCGCCAGAACAATGGACGGCAGCCAAACCCACACTAATTCAGACTCGAGTACTGCCAGCCCTCTCCCCGTCAAGAAGGCATCGATCCCAATCGGGGATACCTTGATTGGCGTCCAGGGCAAAAAATAGCGGGTCTCCGACAGCGGCCATAACAGGGCACAGCCCAAACCTCCGTTGGTCGCCGCATCCAGTAGCGGGTGCGAAAAAGTGGACATAAGAATCACGGGGAAGATTACTCGCTTGCGGCTTTGCAGCACCGTCGCAAAAAACACTGCTGCACTCGCCATAAACAAAGCGAAACCGATGGAGTGAGTAAATCCGCGATGACCCCACTGGGACTCATAAGGAATACCCAGCGCGAACGCGACAACATCTGCATCGGGCAACACGGCGCAGACAATAGCAACGATCAGCAAACGTAAACTGATTTCCTGTTTGCGAACCCCAAGCTTGATAGCAAGAGGAACTGCCACGTGAGATAGAATGGTTGGCATAGTATTAGACTAACAACATATTTAGTTAAAGCAAAATAATCTGTATCCTTTTAGCTGCCGACATTTAGCCCGGTTTAATTGCTGAATCAAGTCATTCTCACAATCACTATATAAAATAATCCCATAATATCGTCTTTTTCTTTCCGTAGCCCAGGCCTTATCTCCCGCGCATCCCTCAGCTTGGCTATGCCCGCTCCTCATAAATCACAGCACAAGCCATACAGGTTTGACTATCTCCCCACCCTTTCCTGAATATTATTAATATCTTAGAAAATAAAGGTAACACAGAGGTATTATCGAGATTTTCTAAAAAGAGATGAAACTTATTCTATAAAAATATAGAATTTATTCGTTTAGCCGATTCACTTTAATAGTAAATTGTATGAAAGTATTAAAAGTATTGTTGTTCTTTTTTATCTCTTATGTTGTGCTGACTCCAGTAACTCCTGTGGCTGCATCGCTACCTGACTCGTGGGGTGATGCCGATTTATATAGGTTTAATATACTAAACATAACCACGGACGGCCTGGACCTGGTATTAGACGGTAATTATGCCTATTTGGCTGGAGGATATTCTGGGTTGTACATTCTTGATATATCAGATCCCTCCCATATAACAGTAAAATCCCACTTGCCTTTATCTGCCTTTGGACTTACCGCCATCTCCCTATCATCTATCGCTACCGATGGTTCATATATTTACTGCGGATTCCGGAAAACATCTGGTTATCGGGAACAAGGATACATAAAAGTCGTTAACATAGTAAACCTGGAAACCTCCGGACCAACCATAGAAGCCAATGACTTATTCCTTGACTTTACGCTAGGCACATCAGGAAGAGTTACGGGGTTATTTATTGATACTGAGAATCAAAGACTTTATGCAGCTTTGAGATTGGGCGGCTTAGGTTTAATCGACATATCAGATCCCTCTGATATTACTATTATCGGAAAATACAATCCTCCCGAAACAGTTGAATACCAGGAGGCCATCATTGACGATGCACATAAACGGGCATACGTGGGTGCCTGGTTCCAGGGTATTCTGGCAATTGATATCAGTGATCCCGTTCCTGCCAATTGGACGAAAGTCAAGGTAGACGATAGCAACATTGATACACGTTACTGGTATTTGGCTCAGCGAGGTCAGTATCTTTATGCCCCTGTCGCCGACTCTCCAACTGACAATACCTTTGATG
The DNA here is from genome assembly GCA_029880755.1 of Gammaproteobacteria bacterium. Classification (GTDB taxonomy): domain Bacteria; phylum Pseudomonadota; class Gammaproteobacteria; order Acidiferrobacterales; family SZUA-150; genus JAOUNW01. The sequence continues at coordinate 5,456 of JAOUNW010000094.1, read as the reverse complement.
AAGGGCTTGCTATATTTGATCTGTCACAAAATTTCTCTGACCCAGGGGTGGCGCCTGTACGAATTGCCTACGCGGCAATACCCCCGGAATTTCAATGTGAGTCTGCCCTAGGTGGCAAGGATGAGGGGCTCGATGGCGGCGATCCAGGGCCTCACCAAATCACACTCACTGGTAATTATGCGGTGGTGGCCAATGGATGTATGGGGCTGGCCATTTTTGATATTTCGGATCCTTATAATCCATTCTTTATCCGAGAATATGAAATACCTGGCCAGACCGACTTCCCATGGAGTATTGCTATTCGTGATGACTACTTAATTACAGTGGGAGAAAACAAGACCTATTATGTAGCCAACGATGTCTATGCATTCAAAATAAATCCTGCTGCGGATGAGCCAACCGTGCCCACCAAACCAGCCAGCAATAATGTTACCACCTCACCCGGATGTACTATCAGCACTTCACCAACGAAAGATCCTATACTCTTTTTATTAGTCATGTTTTCTTTATTTTGCATCATTCGAAAACGCAGGAGTCAACAATACTTAGGAAGGTAATCTATTTTGGCGGGCACTCCTCCTACAGTCTCGAGGATTTTCAACCAGGCAACCTACATCTCAGCCGACCAAAAGGACAGTCCACACTGGGAGATTTAGTCGGGGATAAGATTGTTAGTGCTTTAAAACCTGAACATTTCTAGCGCCTTCCATATAGCGCTTATCCCGGCTCATTTCTAGCAGTATGTTTCTCAGATGTTTATTCAGGGCGATATAGCCTTTCTCGTTTATATGCAAGAAATCTGCTTGATAGTCTGCTCGAACACTACCATTCTGATCTACCAGAATACTGGCCGCATCGTAAATCCTGACATTTGCTTTCTTTAGGGAAGCAATATAATGATTAACGTCCTGGATGGCTGATTCTACTTCACTCGACCAAAAAATACGCCGCCTCATAGGTATATCACCTAATGGAAAGATAGTCGTTAATATAATCTTTGCCCCAGAATTGATTGATTTTTCAACGATCTCATTAATATTTGCCTTACAGGAGTCCACTATTCTCTGTTTTAAATGTTTGAACAAAGGTATAGTTTTTAGATCATTTATGCAGACTTGGATCACTAGAATATCTGGTCGCAATGGCAAAATATGCCTGTCATACCTCCCTAACACCTGGGCCGAAGTTTGAGCTGCAATACCGCGATTAAAGAAAATTAATTCTCTTAAATGTGCCGGCACGGGCCACTGTAAAGCCCTGGAATCACCAAGAAACACCACCCTCGTTATCTCTTTTTTAATATTAGAATCTGGCAGGTCAGGCGTTTCATATAATTCGGTGCCAAGTGGATCGAGTCTAATATTATTAACCTCTACAAAATATTTATGAGCCTGGTGATACAAAACAATATTTAATGTCAGAGATGACATAAGAATAACGGCAATAATGATGATAGACAGTGGCTTTATATTCATATCATAAGATACTCTATCCGTAATTTACTCCACCATTAAATTTAACGATAGATATAGATAATTGCTATTTATGTACGGGTCAGCACTACCAGCATAAAACACCACCAACAACAATATCGCGCCTAAGTGCTTTATATTCCGAGGCTGTCCTTGTTCTGCATTGACGATACTCGTTTGCCCTTCTCCAGTGAGCCTACTTTTCCGGGACAGGGTTATCTGGATATTTTCTAAGCAACTCCTTTAATGAATAATAGGTATGCTCATTTTCCAGATTCTTAAAGTAGCCATTTTCCTCTCCCTGCGTGGGTAGCCCGTCAAAAAAGATCGCCGGTCTCGGAGATTCCGGTTCCTCTTCGTATAACGGCCTGTATTGATCACTTGCGCGCATCTTGATGACGCCTTTAACCTTTTTCAGATACAGGCTCCTGACATCCCAGGGATAACCCCAGTATATTCCTTTGTGGCCAGGGTCTTGCTTCCTGGCGACAATCACCGGGGCAATACTAAACAACAGTCTCCGCCTCCAGGTCTTCGAGTCAAAGGCATACAGCTGGTAATCATCGTAGTCTTCATCGCCGACCATGGAGAACAGCTCCAACATTGGCGTCTGATCAAGCTGGGCAAACCAGTAATAGGCAAATCCATCGCCGTACCCCAGCTTTTCACAACTGCGCTTTGAGTTATCGGATTTTATGAAACAGGTCTTATAGATGTTGTTGTGGTGAACAATATAATCCACAGCACCGTCTGAGTCCAAATCAATAGCATAAACCGTTACCGGTACCCCTTTAATTTCCCTTGCCAGAAATTCAGGGATATAAGAAGCGATTGTCGCCTGGACTAACGGATGCGCCACCCCTTCGCCATCAGACCCCCAATACAAGTCTTGCTTTGACGGTTCTGCTGCTGTCGCCCCAGACAATCCTGCCGCCATCGCCATCACCAAAATGACGGCTATAACCCATCTGAATTCAGACAGGTTATTCACCATGGGCCTGCCGATAGCGTGCCAGTTCATCCAATAACCACCCTCCGGTTTTTCTGTTATTGCCGCCACAATGGATATAATAATACGCGCCGCTCACAGCGCTGCGCGTTGCCGACTTTTCAATAAACTGTTCGGTATTGGTAATTTCATCCCGGAAATGACGATACTTCTTTTGAATGTGATCGAAGGCCTCCGCGCCATTATATTGCTTTCCGTTGCGCTCCAACCGGCACGATGTTGTTCGCACAAATTCGAGCAGATGCAGAACTTCATGCTGTTGAGAATCCGGAACATCGGCATTCAAGGCGGGCACGGATAACAAAGCCATTACCGCTATCGCGCAAAACAACATCCGGGAGGCATTTCTCTTGCGAAGCGTCAATCCTGCTCACTCCTGTGCCTACGCCATTTCATGTCCACACTCCCGACAGAATTTACCGTAGACATAAGTCGGCTTGTTGCAACGAGAACATTGTTTGAATTGGGCGGAACCACAGAACGGACAGGCTGCTGTATTCAGGGGCAGGCGCTTTTCGCAACTCTGGCACAGACCCTTTGAAATCCTTTTCTCCATCTGCTTGTCTCTGGAAAAGAGCTTTTTCTGAAACAAATAAATTAGAGCAAGCGCCGCCATAATGGTTACCGCCATCAGGAGATAGTGCCAGATGGCAACAAGTTTCAGGGACTCCAGCAGTTCAATAATGTGCTTCAGGAGTTTCTTCGGGATGATGTCATATACCAGATCGATGATTTTCATGAACACCGGGACAAACGCTACCACCAGCAAATGCGACGATACCAGCGTTTGAAAGGGTCGGTTTCTCGACAGGCTCTTCGCGTTCCAGAAATAAAACACCAGCACGAGAGGCAGTAGGAAAATCATTTCCATTCCCAGGCGTTTAACCGGATACCAGAAATTTAACTGGCGCAGGTCGCTCTTGAGCTGATTCCTGTCGGCCTCAGTAACTCCCTGCACCAAAGCAAACAATTCCTGTATTCGTTTGTCCTGCCCCAACGAAGATTCCAGCAGTCTTTGCTTTTGCACCAGTTTGTTTAACGACTCTGTTTTACTACTGATTTCCTGCTTCAGCGAGGGTGCATCGGCTTTGTCCTTGTTGCTTTCGGCGATCTGTTCCAACAGGGCTGTGTCATAGGCACCTTTTATCCTGGCAAGCTCCCGGTTGAGTTCGGCTGCCTCCCTCCTTGTTGTAAGAAGCTCCTTCAGATTTTCCGACAGGCCGTCATCGTTCTCGATAGACAAAAACAACCTGGAAATGGGCTGACATAACGGGTGTCTTTCCCGGGTGTTGTCCCGTTGGTCGCGCAAGTAATAACTATTACGCGAACTGTAAACAATGCGTGCCAGGCGCTCAAGCCGATTGGTTTCGTTCCATTCACCCTCTACCACAATGTCCCGACAGTACTGAGGCACCCACTGGCTGGGGCGGGTCAGTTGTGCAGTGTGCTCTTCCAGGCCATCGAACAGGGAAACAAGAATAAAAAGATCGAGAAACAGAATAACCGTCAGTGCCGCCCGGCCCACGGGTTGGTTATCCAGGCTGGTGAGATTGCGCCGAATTCTGGCGGCCTTTTCTTTGACGGAAGCCAGCATACTCATTGCTCCTGAATTAGTGATGTCCTTTATGTTATAGCACGGTCAGTCAGACTGACGGTGTTTGGGGCATTTTTTGACGCTAATGAACACGGTGTTTTTACCGGGTAAATGGACCGATTAAGGGGCAAAACTGGCCGTTTTCAGGGGCTATCCATTTGCTGTTCAAGGTCTTAGCGTGGTCCGACCTCAATGAACTCTATACTCTATAATACATACAGGTACCCAGGAACTCGTCCATGCCAAGATCGTTCATTGCAGCAGTGATTGTCATATCAGGATTGATACTCGTCGCACCGTCGTTGACGATGGCGGATAGCTTACGTGCAGAACTCGAGGCACGCATTAAGGCCGTCAGCGAAAATGACGAAGTCCGAGTGCAAGTCATAGAGCAAGGCAGGGAGCGGGCACTTTTCTGTGCTAACTGCCACGGCAAGGACGGTAATAGCGAAAAGCCCTTTGTACCCAACCTGGCAGCGCAGAATGGTATCTATCTGTTACAACAGATAGATAATTTCGCCAGCGGCAAACGCCAGGACTACAGCACGGTCATGCAGCAACTGACATCCATAATGAGTGACGAAGAAAAACTGGCGCTCTCGATTTATTATGCCAGCGTCCCATTAAAACCCAACCGAGAAACATTCAATACCGATATGCTCGCATTGGGGAAGACAATCTATACATCCCGATGCGCTGGCTGCCATGGCAATACGGGGGATGGCCAAAGAGACTTTGCGCGAATTGGCGGGCAACAATATGTTTACCTAAAGCAAGTGCTGACCAATTTCCGGGATGGTGACAGCAATCGTACCTCACCCACCATGGAAGCCATGATTCAAGGTTATTCCGATAAAGATATTGATGCGGTAAGCAGCTACCTTAGTCAGTTAATACCCTGAGGGATTTTGTCATCAGATCACACCGTTTCCGGCGGCTTAATCTATTAATTCACCGGTGGGCAAATTCGTCCGGGCGGACAAAATGCCTGCGCCTTATCAAATCCCTGTGAATGCGTATGACAGGATGCAGAACAGGTTCTGCCATTATTATGTGTGTTGCCAAAATCATCGTTCTGGTGGTTTGCCGTTTGTGTATGGCAAATCTCACATGGCCCGTCCATCCAACCATCTTGATCGGCATCAGTGTTGGTGAAGGAATGGGTATGATCACTGAGATATCTCACGTCGGTGTTGTCCGTGCCTCTTGATTCAAACACAACCGGGCGCATGCTGCCGGTGGACTGGACCAGACCGCCCGTCACATAAGCAGGCATTCCGGTTAATGAGCAAGCCGGTCGAGACAACCCAGTGCGGAAATAAGGCGGACAACGAACCGTGACAACCGGCAAGACCACCGACTCCACCTCCCAACGCCCGTT
>JAOUNW010000204.1 GCA_029880755.1 Gammaproteobacteria bacterium | reverse complement strand
ATTGAAGCCACTCGCCTGAACCACGAGGCCTCAACTGATGAGCTGGGTAACCAGCGCTTCGATGTTCTGCAAATGGACAGTGATCCCACCCGCTTCGTTTTATATGAGGCCTATGACAGCGTCGAAGATGCGACAGCACACAAAATGACATCGCACTACTTACAATGGCGCAAGACGGTCGCCGACTGGATGGCTTCCCCGAGAGAGGGAATTGTTTACAAGTGTCTCTATCCGCAAATCGGGGATCAGTGGTAGTGAAGGGGTTTTCGATTTCGCGTTTGCCTCGTATCGAATTTGGCGACGGCGTATTGAAGAAGATACCGGCGCTCGCCGCCACCCTGGGCAACATGGCATTAATTGTCACCGGGCGCAGCTCGTTTATTAATAGCCAATCCTGGCACTGGTTAAGAAGTGCCCTGAAAAACGCCGGTATCGACTATGCGACTTGTAGCATTCACGATGAGCCCAGCCCGGAACTTATTGACGAGCAGGTAAGACTACTAAAAGATCAGAATATCAACGTTGTCATTGCTATTGGCGGCGGCAGTGTGCTCGATGCGGCCAAGGCCATCGCGGGTTTATTACCTCACGGTGACTCGGTAATGGAGTATCTCGAAGGTGTCGGACCCGAAAAGACTTATGCGGGTCCACCCTGTCCTTTTATTGCCGTACCCACCACTGCCGGAACCGGCAGTGAGGCCACCAAAAACGCCGTATTGAGCAGGCGTGGAAAGAATGGTTTTAAAAAATCCTTTCGCGACGAACAACTGGTGCCGGATTATGCCGTTGTTGATCCGGAGCTTCTGGCCAGTTGCCCGCCAGAGCTAATAGCCGCCAATGGCATGGACGCCCTGACCCAGTTAATGGAGTCCTATGTATCCACAAGGGCCAATCGATTCACCGATACCCTGGCACTGGACGGACTGGTCGCCGCAAGAGAAGGGTTGTTACCCTGGTACCAGAACAGCAACAACCGGGAGGCGCGCTCCAATATGGCCTATGCCGCTCTGGTCTCCGGCATAACTCTGGCACAATGCGGCCTGGGCTCGGTTCACGGTCTGGCCTCGCCCCTGGGCGCTTTCTTTCCTATACCTCACGGTGTGGTGTGCGGCACGCTTGTGGCGGCATGCACACAAATCAACATTGAAGCGATACGACAACGTGAGCCCGACAACCCCGCGCTAAAGAAATATGCTCGCCTCGGTGCTCTGCTTAATAAGAGAAATTATTCCAATGACAGCGACGCACTGAAAGAGTTAGTGGATTTACTGACAAGCTGGACTGAAACAATGAAACTACCAAAACTGTCCGCCTATGATATCAAGGAGACGGATTTTGCGCGGATTGTCGCCAACAGCCGTGGCAGCAGCATGAAAACCAATCCTATTGTGCTGACTGACGAGGAAATCAGGGGTATCCTCGTCAGTCGTCTTTAATGTTAGCGCTCTGCTACAATATAGTTGACCCAGGACTCCTGCTGCTCCGCCTCGGTAACGTCATGATACACGCCGGTGCCTTCCATTTCGTCCTCGTCGTCCTCATCGTCCACAAACTCTTCCCAATAAACCCGCACTTTGCTGAAACCGGCCTCTTCCAACAATTCCCGCAATTCCGGAATCATCCACAAACGCCATTCATAGGTAAATGCCCTTTCAATTCGAGACTTATCAGGAAACTCAAAATGAATATAACAAATCATGTCGTGGGTTATGGGATCAAATTTATCCTGATCCCAGATGTACACAAAATCCTCGTCATCAACATCCCGCTCTTCTTCCAGGATATCCATGGTTTCAGTGCCGCCCAGAATGTCCAACACAAAAATACCATCATCTTTCAGACCTCGACGGACATTCTCAAAATAACTGCGTAACTGCTCCCTGGTTTTAAAGCAACAATAACTGAAGTTCATGGCGCAAGTCAGGTCAGCCTTGTCTTTCGGGTCGTCCAGCACGTTCCCATGAACCAGTTGTACGCGCTGCTCAATATCGCTGCCAGCAACCTGTATATTATTCTTGCGACCCCAATCCAGAGTAGGTTTATCCAGATCAACGCCAATGGCCCGTCTTTCCGGATCCGTTTTACACCATTCGACGGAAAGCAGTGCTGTGCCGCAAAAATCCTCGCGCATAATCAACGCCTTCTTGCCCCTGAGCTTCTCATAGGTCTCGGTAAAAAATTCAATATCGCTTTCAGGAGACTGCACCGCCTTTTCGTAGAGCACGTGGCGATCAGCCTGTTCGGCCATGGTTAATGTTTTCATGGTGTTTTCGTTTTTGGGCATGGAAAAACTCTCTCGCTGAATTAATGATAATCGTGTGAAAGCGGATTATACCGGATTATGACCCTTAACTCACCACCATTCCTTTCCATAAAGGTGCAATCACCACGTTCAAGCAAGCGTGAGCCTGGCGCAACGCTTGCTCTGCCAACTCCGGGTTTGGCGCCTTGCTGAAAATAAAGCCCAGGTAACTTGCGCCTTCCGGTAGAGGTACTAATTCGTATCCTTCCCGCAAATCAATGGAAACTTCCTCGATAAAGGGAGTACTTTGTGCCTTTAACGTGCCTTCCACGCGCCTGAGGATACCGGCTCCTGGAATGGGAATCATAAGCACCCCCGAGCCACCTTCAATCACACAGGTTGGAACAGCCATACCAAGTGCATGTGCCAGCACCACTTGCTCTAAATCCTGCCCTGTCGCCAATTGAAATAAGCGGCTACACAGACCGCCTATAGTCCTGGCCGCCACTTCAATAATCCAGATACCTTGATCATTAACACGACACTCGGCGTGGATCGGGCCTTCTTTTAACCCATAGGCCTGGCACGCCGCCTGCACAGTATTGTAGATTTCGGTTTGCGTATCCTCATTTAACCGAGTCGGTGAAGTATAATAAGTTTCTTCAAAGAAAGGGCCATTCAAAGGATCCGGCTTATCAAATATGGTCAATATTTCCAGATGGCCCCGCGTTAACATGCCTTCCACCGCCACTTCGATACCGGAAATA
>JAOUNW010000203.1 GCA_029880755.1 Gammaproteobacteria bacterium | reverse complement strand
ACCGTTGTTTGATGTGCCGGCCGGGGGTGAGTTGCCGGCCCTGTCCTTGCTGGACCACGCGGAGCCTTCACGCCAACCTTCATTTTCACGCCAGTCTCTGGAAAGCATGTCGCGGCTGGTGGAAAAGAAACTGTTGGATTTCAATATTGAGGCCCAGGTGGTGGAGGTACATCCCGGACCGGTTATTACCCGCTTTGAAATTGAACCGGCCCCTGGCGTTAAGGCTTCCCAAATAACCAATTTGGCCAAAGATCTGGCGCGATCATTATCTGTTATTAGTCTACGTGTGGTAGAGAACATCCCCGGCAAGACGACGGTAGGCCTGGAAGTGCCAAATGAAGTACGTGAAGTGGTGCGATTACGTGAAGTATTGTCTTCTGAGGCCTTTGATGAGGTGCGGTCGCCCTTAACGCTTGCTCTTGGTAAAGATATCAGTGGTCATCCAGCCGTGGATGATTTATCAAAAATGCCTCATCTGCTAATTGCCGGTACCACAGGTTCCGGTAAGTCGGTGTGTGTGAATGCCTTGATTCTGAGCATGGTGTACAAGGCCACACCGGATCAGGTGCGCTTTATTATGATTGATCCCAAAATGCTGGAGCTGTCTGTGTATGAAGGCATCCCTCATTTACTGGCGCCGGTGGTAACGGATATGAAACAAGCGGGCAATGCCTTGCGCTGGTGTATTGCTGAAATGGAACGGCGCTATCGGTTGATGGCGGCATTGGGTGTGCGAAACATAGCGGGTTACAACCGCAAGGTGAAAGAGGCAGAAGAAAAGGGCAAGCCCATTCTGGATCCCTTGTATGAAAAAATGGATGAAGCGGATGAAGCGCCGGCGTTAAAAACATTGCCTTACATCGTGATACTTATTGATGAGTTGGCCGACATGATGATGGTGGTGGGAAAGAAAGTGGAACAGCTCATTGCCCGCCTGGCACAAAAAGCACGAGCCGCCGGATTACATTTGATTGTTGCGACACAGAGGCCTTCGGTGGACGTAATAACCGGTTTGATCAAGGCCAATATACCGGCACGTATCGCGTTTCAGGTATCGTCGCGCGTGGATTCGCGAACAGTGATTGACCAAATGGGAGCGGAACAATTGCTGGGTCATGGTGATATGCTGGTATTGCAACCCGGTCAGGGTGTACCAATGCGTGTGCACGGCAGCTTTGTCGACGATCATGAAGTACACAAAGTGGCTTCGGCGCTTAAGAAAAGCGGTAAGCCTATTTATAACAGTGCCATATTGGAAGCTGAGACCGCCGCTGTTGATGGCGTGGCGAGCGCATTCTCTGCCGGCATGGATGGTGATGATGAAAGCGACCCTTTATATGATGAGGCATTGGCCATCGTTACCGAAAGCCGCCGCGCATCCATATCAGGTGTTCAGAGACGACTACGTATTGGTTATAACCGTGCCGCCAGGTTGATTGAGCAAATGGAAAAGACCGGCGTCGTAGGCCCGCTACAGTCTAATGGTAGCCGCGAAGTACTGGCGCCACCGCCGCCAAAGAGCTAACCCATGAAAGAAATTCGTACAGTCGCCACCGCAATGCTGTTGGTGTTTTGTCTTTCTGTTAGCGCGGAAAAGACCGCGGGTGCATCGGCTTATCTCGAACATTTTTTCTCACAAGTAAACACCTTTAGCGGAAGTTTTGACCAGGTAGTCATGGATGAAGGCATGAATGCAATTCAGGAATCATCAGGCTACTTATGGATAAAGCGTCCAGGCAAGTTTCGTTGGGAGTACGAACTTCCCTATGCACAGCAAATAATAGGTGATGGCAGTCAGCTGTGGATTTATGATGTGGAATTGCGGCAGGTGACTCACAAAAAAATGTCCGGTGCCCTGGGACAGACACCCGCGATGTTGCTGGCAGGAAAAGGACAGATTCAGGACAGATTTATTGTTAAAGCGCTGGAGAATAAAGATAAGCTCGAATGGTTACAATTGCAACCGAAAACCGCCGATGGCGGATATGAGACCATTCGCGTTGGGTTTGATCACGGTGCATTACGAGTACTGGAAATGGTTGATGGTTTTGGTCAGACCACACGTGTGACGCTTCGCCGTACGAAAGAAAATAAAAAAATCAGCGACGATAAGTTTAATTTCAAACCCCCAAAAGGGGTTGATGTCATTGGGCAATAAATGGATTGCTGAATGGAACCAGTGAAATCCGATTTGTTTTTATCGAGCAACCCTGCAGACGCCTTCGCACCGTTAGCGGACCGGCTGCGTCCTTCGCGACTGGAAGATTTTGTCGGCCAGTCCCACTTGTTGGCGCAGGGAAAGCCGCTACGACGGGCGCTGGCGAACGGTACTTTGCATTCCATGATTTTCTGGGGGCCGCCGGGAACAGGAAAAACGACGCTGGCGAGATTGATCGCCAACTATACTGGAGCCCAGTTCTTGACGTTGTCCGCGGTTACATCGGGAATCAAGGAAATCCGCACTACTATTGAGATGGCCAAACAGGCGCAGGCAGGCGGTCGTCAGACAGTGTTGTTTGTGGACGAAGTGCATCGTTTTAATAAATCCCAGCAGGACGCTTTTCTTCCCCATGTGGAGGATGGCACCGTGATTCTTGTGGGCGCGACTACCGAAAATCCTTCTTTTGAACTCAATAGCGCCTTGTTATCCCGTGCGCGCGTCTACGTGCTTAAGCGCCTCGCCGATGACGAGATTGCTCGGGTGCTCGCCCACGCGCTGTCGGACAAGACACGGGGTCTTGGGGAACGCGAACTGGTGTTCCTCGAGGAGGCGCAAGCGCTGCTGATAGCTGCTGCCGATGGTGATGCCCGGCGCGCTCTGACTTTGCTGGAGATCGCTGCCGATTTGGCCGAATACGAGATTACGGAGGACATAACAAAGGAAGTAGCGGGCAATACCATGCGCCGTTTTGATAAAGGCGGCGAAATGTTTTACGACCAGATCTCGGCATTGCATAAGTCCATGCGTGGCTCGGATCCGGATGCCACGCTTTACTGGTTAGCAAGAATGC
>JAOUNW010000202.1 GCA_029880755.1 Gammaproteobacteria bacterium | reverse complement strand
GCATAGTGGGTCACCACGCCCGCTATTACTACGGTATCTATGCCTCTTTTGCGCAGAATCCAGTGCAGCTTGGTAGATGCGAACGGCGATAAAGTATTTTTCTTGAGTAATAATTCACTGTTTTTCGGCTGAAGTTCCGGGACAATTTGCGCACCTTCCGTGCCGTCGATGAAGGCGCCTTGGCCACTGACATAGCGCTCCATATTGGTCAGGCAGGCATTGCTGAGCTCAGGATAACCGGGTTCATACACATGCTGGATGTGAACGAGTAGCGGCTTGTCGAGCTCCCCACGTAATCGTTCCTGTAATTCTGCGGTGTACTGCCGGGTCTGCGCAAACTTAGTCAATATATCTGCTTCCTGGCTCACCATTTTTCCGCCCTTTGCGCAGACATCGATCTGAAAGTCGATGAACAGTACAGCGGTTCGATGCGCGGAGTATTGTCTGTCAATCATGAATACCTCGTTCAGTTTGCTTTTTTATCCTGACGGCGTTCGACTAGTACGGCTGGAAAGGGATTTGTACTCACCAGTCGGTCGGATTTACAGGTGTGGAATCGCCATCGATAGAGCTGATCTGCGGATGGTCGGCGCATTTTCCACTACATCGGCCTGCCTGGGAAATTCCACACCCCAGGTCATATGGGGCTATTCACCGTCAAACGCACGTCGGTTAATCGATACTCGGTTATCCCCGCCAAGGTGAAAGTACACCTCATGGTAGACAATATTTCTCGCACCAAAACATATCTGACGGCATTTTCCATAAGCACGTAAAGCGAAACACAAAACAATACACCATAGACAAAGCAATTTTGCCGGAGGGAATCCTGTACTTTAGACGAAACTACAAAGTTAAATGTGGTCGTCCATTTATGAGCACATAAAAAATTACTGCGCAAATTTTCACCGCATTTGTTTACGCAATGCGTTAACATTCCCAGGCTTGTTCGCTGTTGTTTGCTTCGCAGCAATTACAGCTATGGTCGTTCTGTGGTTAGCCGCGTAGCACGTCTAGTTATGTAAAAGACGAGCGCAGTGCTTTGTAGTTTTGGTTTGAGGTGTAGTGTGAAGTTACCAACCAACAATGGTTTACTGACTGTTGGCGTTTTTTTAGTTTTTTCTCTGCAGGTTTATCAGTCGCTCATAGCCGATATAAATGGTTCTGCTCAAACCCGGAAAAGCGCGGATCAAGCAAGCCAAATCTCCATCAATTCATCCGAGCTGGAAACTCTCAAACAGACCGCGTGCGAGGCATCCATTGCCCATGAAGATCCTGACGCGGCTCTCCGGAATGAAGTTTTTTTGCATAAGCTGGAGTCTATTATTCAAACTTCCGTGAAACAGGAATTGATGGCCTACCGAAACGACATAAATGAAAGTTTGCTGCTAGCCCGGAAAAGCGCATTGGACACGTCTGATGCATCTGCTGCCGGAACGGCGGCGGCACTGTTTTCACACGAGAAATCTACAGCCGCACTGGAAGAGCTACGCTCACTGGTGACAACAGCCAACATCAACTCGGGAAAAGAAAATCCCGACTTGGCGCAATTGGTTCAGCTATCACATCAAATGAACACAGCTGAACTTCAGGAATATCATCAGATGCTCTATGACATGCTCAAAAACGATGAAATGAACGAGGATACATTTCATTTTATTTTGGGGTTGTAGTGACATACGGCATTTTCGTGATTGACGATTTTATGGATGATGCTGGGGTATGAACAGGAAAGTTCGTTTGTTTATCTCTAAAAACAGGTGGTTGTAATGAAGAAGTTAAAATACGCTTTATTGGGAATCTTTTTATCAGTATTCGGTTCGGTGTCTTATGCGGAGAATCTGTATCCAGGCACCGTCACGATTGCCAACAATATCGACACTCAGGTTCTTACCGCATGGTTTTCGGTAGGACACAGTGCCTATAACACCAATGGCAGCTATGTTCATACATTGCTGACCGATCAGTACATTATGGTCTCAGCGAAGACATCAGACTCTGGCAATACCTTTGTTTGTTTCTCTTACCCTACCGATCCGTATTTCCAGAGCTGGCGCGCGCTTCTGGCCAGCGCAGGCAATGGAACCGCGATCAGGGCATTCAAACTGGCTTCGTCCAATCGCTGCGGCTATATCAATAGCTACAAGCGTTCTGAATATTTGAAGTAACGGAGCTATTTAAAACAGGAAAGAACTGGCGATATTAGCGACGTTTTTTCCGAATCCCGAATCCATGCGCGGAGAAGTAGCGGTGGCATCGGGAGTTCACCGAGATACGAAGCGATGGTTTTACACTTCGTATCTCGGCATCTTACCCTGACATCGGCCGTCTGATGCTGTATCGCTTTGTTTGATCTGACGCGCCTCTTTCGTCTTGTGAAACACACGAAATACAAGCCTGTTTGAGCTCCTCCGCATTCTCACTGAATACATCTGGACTTTGGGAATACCGGTCGTCAGCGCAGCATATTTTTAACAGTGATCGGTTTCTGATGTGGACTCGCCCATGCCTTTCAGGCGCAGTTTCGGTAGCGTTTAACCAGCAACTCCCTCCTATTGCGAATACCCACTGTATATAGGGATTAAGAGATGTTAACTCCATTTTCACTGAACACCAACTCCCGGTGGATAGAATCCTGAATGGGAACTGGCCGAAGGCCAGGTGCTTAGGCTCTCAGGCGAATACGGAGGGGTCTACTAGATACGGAAACTGACTGGGCAAGCGGCAAATTCTGGCCCTGATTCAGGCGAAGGGAAGGAAGTGAACTCAGCTGACCTGGAATAGGTCCAGGCGCACGGCAGACGCAATGGCTGGGAGTTGGCGGGTAAGCCCAGGCAGGTGAGAATCTTCTCAGCCGCATCCGGGCTCCCAATGGCAGCCAGGATCTTGAGTCTGCCGTTGCAATCGGGAAAATCTCGATATCGATGGCAAACACCCGTTTGAGCAGCCGGGTCCATTGGACAGGACGTCCAGGTGTCACGCAGCACAGGGATGTGCGAAAGTGACCATTGGACAGGACGT
>JAOUNW010000093.1 GCA_029880755.1 Gammaproteobacteria bacterium | reverse complement strand
GCGGTTTTTTTTTAGCGCCAGAAGCCCGGCACCCCGGTCGCTCTAAACTAATTTACTATTCACTAATATAGTCTATTAAATCCCGAAAACCATGCTGAAATAGTGGTTCAGAATGAATCTAAACCGGCGGGAATCACTCAACCCTGTTTCCGAAAAACAGGGATAGTATTTAAGCTAGTGCAAAATCCAGGGTATAAGCCTTTGTTTCTACAAATATCCTGAATAGATCGTTATCCAGCTTGCCTGTCTTTACCTCGCTGGCCAGGATATCCAGGGCACGATCCGGGCTCAGGGCCCGCTTGTAGGGCCTGTCGCTGGCCGTCAGGGCGTCGTATATATCGGAAATCGTCATGATTCGGGTCTGAACCGGCAATTCCTCCCCTTTTAAGCCTAGCGGATACCCGGTACCGTCCAGTTTTTCGTGGTGGCCATGGGCAATATGTGGCAGGTTTGCCAGGTTTTTTGTCCAGGGTATCAAGGACAAAAAAGAAAAGGTATGACTCACGTGAGATTCGATTTCCCTGCGCTCGTCTTCCGTCAAGCTACCCTTGGACAAGGCCAGCCCCCTGAACTCGAACTCCTCCAGCAATTTTACCGGCTCGCCGCTCTCCCCCGGGAAGGTAAAGGCGGCAATGCTATCCAATTCTCGGGACACATCTTGATGCAACACCGACGGCTCATTCGCCTTTAACACCATTTCCAGAAAACGATCCAGATGTTCCAGGTCTCGGGCAATAGTTTGTTCTAAGGCTTTACGATTAACCTCGAGTTCCTTGGGCGACAATTCTCCTTTCGCATACAAGTCCAACATCTTTCTGAACGCATGACGCTCCAGAGATGACCTGGCATAACGAAACTTGTGTTTGATAATGTCAATTTCATGAGGATAAAGTTTGTTGGCCTTAACCAGCACATTTTCCCTGACACCGACCTTGCCAAAATCATGCAACAACGCCGCGTAGCGAAGCTCCTTCAATTCATCTTTTGAAAAATTAACCTGACGTAATGTCTTATCACTAGCACGATCCACCGCCTTGGCAAGCCTGGTACAAAATTCCGCCACGCGGAAAGAGTGGCCAGCCGTTGTTGGATCACGCGCTTCGATGGCCCGTACCGAAGCCATAATGAATCCTTCAAACAATTCCTCGATATCAGAATATAAAATACTGTTTTCCAGAGCCACGCCTGCCTGTCCTGCCAGCGCCTCCGCCACCAACCGTCCTTGCCTGTCAAATGGAACAACATATTTTGTACAGTCTTCCCGGGTCCTTAAGCGTGCTTCTGGATCTGTTTTTTTGTTAATTAGCTGCAACACACCCACCACTTCATTGGCCTTGTTTAATAATGGTGCAGTTAGTACTGATTGAGTGTGATAACCGATGCTGCTATCGGATGCGGAATTGAACTTATAAGGAGCGGAAGACGGTATATGATAGGCATCATCAATCACTATTGTCTGACCAATTTTTGCCACATGACCGGCAATACTGTAATCCCCAACCAATGTTTTCTGGGCGTTGGCTGTGGATTGAGTTGATGCGTTTTGCCACAACCGGAAGTACAGGGTACCATCTTTATCGCGCGTATAAATGGATGCTCCGTCAGCCCCCGTTAGTTTGCGCGCATAGGTCAGAATCAATTGTAAGAGGGTATCGAGATCTTTTTCCTGCATGAGTGCACGACCAACCTCGAGAATGTCGGTCAACATCTCGGCAGCATTCAGCTGATGGCGTTGTTCCAGCAGGGTAATGGCGGATTTAAATGCGCTATAAGTTGCTTCAACAGAACACCCGGAATCCAGGACAGCGGCTACCCGGCTGGATTGCAACAACTTAGGTTCCAGGGAATCGGCTCTGTCCCGGACAATCACCACAACCCAATTTAAGTGGCCTTTATGATTATTTTCCTGGTCGAGCAATAGGGTCGCCGTTTTAGGCGTAAGCACAACAACCGTAGGACTGTCTCCCGACAGGACATCCCCCGAGAGCGCAAAAGGCTCAATGTGAGCCGAATCTGACAGCTGGTGAAATACGGCGATATCCGCCTGCGCTTCAATGTCATGCAAAATTCTGAGAGATTCCATCATTCTCCAGCTATCACTTTGAGCCACTCTACAGGTACTATGAGCATAATCACAAAACCCCCGTGGCGCTAGCTCACCATGTCTGTCAGAGCAGGAAATGCGCTAGAATCCGGCCATGAAAAACCGTACGATCCTTATCACCGGCTGCTCATCAGGAATCGGTTTATGCCTCGCTGACGGCTTGCGCGAGCGCGGTTATCGCGTATTCGCCACAGCGCGCAAATCTCGGGATGTGGAAAAATTGAATGCCGCTGGTCACGAAAGCCTGATGCTTGACCTGGATTCTTCTGAATCTATTAATGATGCGGTCACGGAAATTCTTAAACGCACCAACAACTCTCTCTATGGATTAATCAACAATGGTGCCTATGGGCAACCTGGGGCGGTGGAAGATCTTTCACGGGACGTATTGCGAGCACAATTCGAGACCAATCTTCTGGGAACGCAGGAATTGACCAACAAGATACTGCCTGTAATGCGCCAACAGGGTGCGGGACGCATTATTCAAATCAGCTCTGTGCTCGGAATTATTTGTCTCGCCTATCGCGGCGCCTACAACGCGACCAAATATGCCCTGGAAGCGCTATCCGACACCATGCGCCTGGAGTTGCGCGGGACAAATATTTATATCTCACTGGTAGAACCCGGGCCCATTGCCAGCAGATTTCGTGATAATGCCCTGGCCGCCTTTCATGCAAACATTAATGTTGCCAATAGTGCCCACAAAACGCGATACGAGGCTCTGTTGCAGCGACTGGAAGGAAAAAGCGGCAAGATGCCCTTTACCCTTCCACCGGAAGCAGTTCTGGAAAAAGTGATTCACGCACTGGAAGCCGATCGCCCACGTGTACGCTATGCTGTCACCTTTCCAACCTATCTGTTTGCTGTACTCAGGCGTATTTTACCGGCGCGCTGGCTGGACACTGTTCTCTATAAAGTGGGCGATAGCACCAACAAATAGGTTTTTCCCGTTTCCTTATTCTATTACATGTGACACCAAGCCATCCGCCAGCTTGGGTTCGAACCAGGTGGACTTGGGCGGCATAACTTCACCGGCATCGGCCACCGCCATCAATTGGGCAAGAGATGTGGGATACAAAGAGAACGCCACCGCCATTTCGCCACTGTCCACACGCCGCTCCAGCTCTTCAAGTCCACGAATGCCACCGACAAAATCGATACGTTTGTCACGACGAGGATCAGTAATATTCAGCACGGGTGCAATCAAGTTATCCGCAAGCAGGCTGACATCAAGACGCTTTACCGGATCCTTTGTCGGTACCCTCTCCGGTTTGATCTTCAGGCGAAACCATTTGCCCGATAGATACATTCCGAACTCACCGGCTTCTACCGGTTTCACTTTCTCAACTGCATTTTTTATCTCGAAGTTCTTTTCAATAGCGGTAAGAAAATCCGCCTCACTTAAGCTATTCAAATCCTTTATCACGCGGTTATAGTCCAGTATCTTCATCTGATTATCAGGAAAAATTACTGACAGAAAATAATTGTAAGGCTCATCACCTGTATGATTGGGATTTTTTTCCTGCCTCAGTTTTGCCACTCTTGAAGCCGCCGCCGAGCGGTGATGACCATCGGCAATATAAAGACACTTCATGGCGTCAAACTCGTAAGACAGCTTCTCCACCATTTCCGAGTCTGACACCACCCATAAGCTGTGGCGCACGCCGTCGTCGGCGGTCACATCCACATCCGGATGACCCTGAGTAACCTGTTCCGCGATGCCATCGACAATTTCGTTGTGCCGATAAGTGAGAAACACGGGCCCAGTCTGAGCGCCCAGCGCATCAATCTGACGCACGCGATCATCCTCCTTGTCGGGGCGCGTGAACTCATGTTTGCGTATGCGATTGCTGTCATAATCGGGCACCGAAGCCACCGCCACCAGGCCAGTCTGGGTATGGGTGCCCATCACCAGCCGATAAAAATAATAACAAGGCCATGGGTCCTGTTTGAGAATGCCCTTGGCAATCATGCGCTCAAAATTCTCTTTGCCTTTGATATAGACCTCAGGCGCATAAGGATCGGTGGATTCCGGCAAATCGATCTCGGGTTTCGAAATATGAAGGAAGCTCCAGGGCTTGCCTTCTGCCCGCTCACGAGCCTCCTGGGTATTCAACACATCATAAGGCGGTGCCGCCACATCAGCGGCATATTCGGGGGCCGGGCGCAATCCCGCAAACGGACGAATCAGGTGCATAGTGTTTCCTTTAACCATCAAATCTGACGAAGGGCGGATTGAAGCCCAGATGCCCCACTTAGGTCAAACCCAATCCCCAAAATGCCATCGGGCTAATCCCAAAAAAATGATAATATTCGCTTTTAACCATGCCTTCTCACGCCGGGGAAGGTTTTTTCATTGATCGACAAAAATACACAGTTTATGCCCAATCAGGATTGCCAACCCTATCTGCCCCCGGAATGGGCACCCCAAAGCGGTGTCATGCTTACCTGGCCCCACGACCAGGGCGACTGGTCCCAGCGGCTCACCGAGGTAGAACCCGTATTTGTTGAAATTGCCCGACATATCGCCAGCGAGGAGATCGTCCTGATTGTCTGCCGGGATCATGCCCATAAAGCCCATGTCGGTAATTTGCTCCAGACAGCCGGGATAAGTCAG
This sequence comes from Gammaproteobacteria bacterium, assembly GCA_029880755.1. GTDB lineage: Bacteria > Pseudomonadota > Gammaproteobacteria > Acidiferrobacterales > SZUA-150 > JAOUNW01. The sequence goes on along the minus strand of JAOUNW010000093.1, from coordinate 3,471 downwards.
GACAGCACTCGACTGGCAATTGCCCCGTCAAACGATACCTGGGCACGAGATCACGGCCCCCTGACCGTGGTCTGCCGACAGCAACCCTTAATGCTGGATTTCCAATTTAACGGCTGGGGCAACAAATACCCCTCGGACCAAGACAACGCCATTAACCGCATCCTATCGATGGCCAATGTCTTCGGCGACACACCGATGGAAACCGTCGACATGGTCCTGGAAGGCGGCAGCCTGGAAGTGGACGGCTCGGGCACCTTGCTGACCACGGAACACTGTTTACTGTCACCAACACGCAACCCGAATTTAAGCCGCGAGGAAATCGAACAACGACTGGCGGAACGTTTTGGCATTGAACGCTTCCTGTGGCTAAACCGCGGCCAACTGGAAGGCGACGATACCGATGGCCATATCGATACCCTGGCCCGCTTTTGCGATCGGGATACCATCGCTTACCAGTCCTGTGACGATCCCGCTGATAATCATTATCTGGAACTGCAAGTCATGGAGCAGGAGCTCCAGGCCTTCCGTACCATCACCGGCGATCCTTATCGCCTGGTTGCCTTGCCCTGGCCCAGGGCCATTTATAATGATGAAGGCGAACGCCTGCCCGCCACTTATGCCAATTTTCTCATTATCAATAATAAGGTGTTGGTGCCCACATACCGGGACGCCAACGATGATAAGGCATTGGAGCGACTGCGCCCCTGCTTTCCAGATCGACAAATAATTGGTATCGATTGCTTGCCCATCGTTCACCAATACGGCAGTCTACATTGCCTGACCATGCAACTGCCTGCAGGCGTAATTTCCGGATAAGGACCGACATTCCATGACGAAGAAACTGCTGAAAGTGGCGCTGGTGCAACATACCTGCAGCGATAAACGTGACAACAATCTGGCACAAAGCGAAAAAGGTATTCGTGAGGCAGCGCGGCAAGGCGCGCAACTGGTATTGCTGCCCGAGTTACATACCAGCCTGTACTTTTGTCAGACAGAAAACGCGGATAACTTTGATTTAGCGGAATCTATCCCCGGGCCCACCAGCGAGACCCTGGGCAAACTGGCCAGTGAACTGAATATTGTCATTGTCGGCTCAGTTTTTGAACGCCGAGCGGCGGGCATTTATCACAACACCGCGGTAGTACTGGATAGCGATGGCAAACTCGCAGGCACTTACCGGAAAATGCACATTCCTGATGATCCTGGCTATTATGAAAAATTCTATTTCACGCCCGGTGATCAGGGCTTTGTACCTATCGATACCTCCGTGGGCAGACTGGGCGTACTGGTATGCTGGGATCAATGGTATCCGGAGGCAGCCAGGTTGATGGCCTTGCATGGCGCCGACATTCTGCTCTATCCCACCGCTATCGGCTGGGATCCGAAAGACAACGATGCGGAGCATAACCGGCAGCAGGATAGCTGGCGCACAATTCAACGTGCCCATGCCATCGCTAACGGCATGCCGGTAGTGAGTTGCAATCGTACCGGTTTTGAATCTGATCCGAGTCACCCGGATAACGGTATTCAGTTCTGGGGCAGCAGTTTTATCGCCGGCCCCCAGGGTGAGATATTGGCACAGGCACCGGACAACGAAGAAAAGGTGTTGGTAGCGGAACTGGATATGGCGCGCGCCGAAAACGTCCGGCGCATATGGCCGTTTTTCCGGGATCGCCGCATTGAAAACTACCAGGATCTCACAAAGCGTTACGGTAAATAGAACCGATTACACTAGAGCTTTACCACAACCTCGTTAAGTAACTGACAGGTTTTTCCCAAATCCGCGCTCACCAAACTATAACCTGGAACATGCCTGGCAATTGCTACTGCCGCAGCCAGACCATCGTCTTCGTGGGCCAACTGATTCAGGGTATTGGCATACAACCTGGCGCTTGTCTCGGCAGAGGATATCGGGGTAACAGTCGGGTTTGATAACCCCGGTTGATAGTCAAGAAAGAAGATGGCCGATAAAGTCACGGGCTGATGGCACACACTCTCCGCAAAAGTATAGGCTGGAACATGCAGTGTACTGGAAGTGCTCAGTATATCAGCAGGCAAGGGATAGTCTTTCGGTGGTCGCGCCTTAAGACAAATGGCATGCGGATAGGGCTGAATCGACATATCGCTAATATCAATAGGCGCCAACTCATCACTCAGATAATGAAAACCATGCTTCAACAATGCCCAGGCCGTTGTCGATTTCCCGGTACCTGAGGCTGCGACGATCATAATGCCTTTGCCCAGGTGCTCGAGGGCGGCACTATGAACGAAATAAAGATCCCGGCGCAAAGACTGTATGCTGATGGTGGCCTCCTTCTCCAGCAAGAAAACCAGCTCACCGAGTTCCCGGGTCTGGTAGCAACTGCCTCCTTGCTGCTCAAGAGACATAATACCGGTGCCGGAGTCGAGCGATACAACGTAGTGTAAATTACTTGGGCGCTGCGCGACTTCCAGCGCACTATAGGTCTTGTGCAAAACCTCCGTTAGTGACGGATGGTTTAGCTGCACCGATACCGGACAGCCGACAAAATTGAGTGTGGCATTATATGTGTATGACATGCTTAAAAAACGGGCGGGAGTCGCATTGCCAGTTTCCCAAAAAACTCGCTGGCGGAAATAACAACAAGCCTCCTGTCTGCACAAGAGGCTATCATAAGCCTGCGACGATGCCGGACTACCTGCCGGGCGTAATGAGTCTAGCTCTTACGCCCAAATCCTATCTAGCGGTAATGACGGCTGTGACGATCGAGACTTGAAGGCTGGGTCGGATATTCAGGCCGTGTGTAACCTGAACCAGCCGAGGCAAGAGACGGGACGACAGGTAACGTCAAAATTACCGGCGTCACATACAATGCCTTTTTAACAAACTGGCGACGGGATACATCCGATATGTGCTTTTTGTCCATTTTCCACTCCCCCACAGAAGTAATTACTTTACGTTAACAAAAAAATTACTGACTTCTTAAATCAATTCTTGATCTTTATTGTTCCAGGAGACCCAGTTCCTGTAACCTTCTCACCACACTCTCCACGTCCGTGGCAGCGGTCTCCAAGTCGATATCGTACTCCTTAATCAGGGCCTGTTCCACCTGCCCAACGGTTTTGGTCCCGTCCAGCAGCGACCAAATAAAACAGGCGGATTGATTAAGCTTGTTAATATTACCGTTATCCCGGTCAAGAATCACCAGCTCGTTATCCACTTCCCTGGCTCTGACACCCGATTTATGGCGTAAAACAATGTTTTTATTCATATATTATGGGTACCTGCCCTTATCAGGTATGCATGTTTCCAAAAAATCCGTTAACAGTTCGTACTAGACTCCAGAGTCTTCTTTATTTTCAGTGTGTTAGCAAAGCGACATAATCTCTAAAGTTAACTCTGATAACGGTATACTGCCGTCTGGCCCTTTATTTCAGGTGATACAGGTTATATGCCTCCAAGACTCATTTCAATCGCCCGGTCGCTGTTAC
>JAOUNW010000035.1 GCA_029880755.1 Gammaproteobacteria bacterium | reverse complement strand
CCCGTATTGGTTGCGTTGGGATTTTGGCAACTGGACAGAGCGAAGGAGAAACGCGATCTGCAGGAAGAATACGATCGGAGAGCCAATGATGAGGCCATACGAATAACAGCCCAGCCGCAGCCGGTGGAGGCGTTACGGTTTTACCGTGTAATAGTGACGGGTGAGTACGATTCAGAATTTCAGATTTTGCTGGACAATAGGTGCACAGAGGTCAGGCAGGCTACCATGTGCTGACACCTGTCAAGATTGGCGGCGGTGACACACGCATACTCATTAACCGGGGCTGGATTCCCTTGGGGAAATCCAGAACGGATCTTCCGGTTATCCAAACGCCGTCCGGTGTTGTTACAATAACGGGACTGGCCACTGTTCCCCTGAAGGGAGGGTTTCACTTAGGACCGGCGGATCGTACTGATCAACCGTGGTATCCGGTATGGCAATATCTGGAGTTGGAGCGATATCAGGAACGGGTACCATTTGCCATTCAACCAGTAGTGCTATTGCTCGATCCTGATAGCCAGGTCGGGGGGTTTGAGCGAGAGTGGCAGAGACTGGATACCGGTATTGCCGTGCATCAGGGTTATGCCTTCCAATGGTTTTCATTGGCCATCGCTCTGCTGATTATTGTTCTGTTTTTTAACTTCCGCGATGCGGCCAGCAAAATTGTTAAGTAGAGGTTTCAGGTGACCACAGAAAATAGCAATATCAATGAAGAGTCGAGAAGAAAAAATCGTACAACGCTGATATTAATCGCAGCTGTATGTATATTGCCAGTTGCGCTTGCCTATGGTCTGAATAAGATGGGATGGAAGCCTGATCAATTCGGTAACTATGGAGAATTGGTGCAGCCGGCTCTGCCACTTAAGGAAGCAACACTTTCTTTGCAATCTGGCGAAACCGTATCGTTAAAACAGTTGCATCACAAGTGGCTGTTGATTGCCTTTTCCGATGCCGGCTGTAACCAGGCATGTCTCGCGAATATGGATAAAATGAAACGACTGCAAATTGCTCAGGCGAAAAACCAGGACAGGATTCAAAGAATATTAGTATTAGCCGGGAGGAATTTCGGTAATCAGCCGTTACCCGATTTTCTGACCAGTGACCGGGATCTAAAGATCGTAGTAGGGCCGCAAACCGGTATCGTTTCTTTGCTGAATGATTTTAGCCATAATGGCGAGACGCCCCTGGAGGACGCCAACCGGATTTACCTGGTTGATCCGCTGGGCAATTTAATTTTACGCTACCCAGCTGATGCGGATGCCTCCAAAATGCACAAAGATTTGGCCAGATTATTGAGGGTGTCGCGGGTCGGCTGATACATGACATTTTTACAGACTTTTTTCTGGCTGTTACCCATCAAATTGAGTAGGATGGCCAGCCGTTTAACGCGCAACCAGGTTGCTGGATAAGGAATGGAAGAATTGGGTGTAAACGTCGACTCTCGGAAGCGACAGCTATGGGCGCTGTTTCGAGAGTATCTGTCACTGACCAAACCCAGGGTAGTGGCGTTGATTGTCTTTACCGCTATTGTCGGTATGTTCTTGTCCACGCCCGGCGCTGTACCGATTAATATTCTGATCCTGGCGACTCTGGGAATCGGGCTGGCTGCCGGTTCTGCCGCAAGTTTGAATCACGTCCTGGACCAGAAGGCCGATGCTATAATGGCACGCACACAGCATCGACCACTTCCTCGCGGAGAACTTAGTTCAGTTGAGGCAATAAGTTTTGCTGTGGTCCTGGGGGTAATTTCCATGGGGATTCTCCTGATCTGGGTGAATATGCTAACCGCTGTGCTGACTTTTCTGTCTCTTATTGGTTATTCCGTGATTTATACCATGTACCTGAAGCGGGCTACGCCACAGAATATCGTAATAGGCGGTGCGGCGGGTGCAGCACCACCGGTGCTGGGATGGGCTGCTGTTACAGGAGAGGTGACTGCTCATTCATTATTATTGTTTCTAATAATATTTGTTTGGACGCCACCGCATTTCTGGGCTCTGGCTCTATATAGAGAAAAAGAATATGCCAAGGTCAACATTCCCATGTTGCCTGTGACTCATGGTAGTCAATTTACACGGTTGCATATCTTACTTTATACGATTCTTCTGGTTGCCATAACTGTGTTGCCTTTTGCCACCCATATGGCCGGCTATTTGTATTTATCAGGCGTACTGATTTTGAACACAATATTCCTCTATTATGCATGGAAGTTATATCGCAATTATAGCGATAAATTATCGAGAAAACTATTTACCTACTCAATCCAGTACCTTGCGTTGTTGTTTGGATTGTTGCTACTGGATCACTACCGGGTATTCATCAGTGAGGCATTGCAGTCCGCATTATATTAAATTAGCTCTGGCTTCTTTGTTCCTGTTTGTTGGCCTGTCAGCATGCACACAGAGGGCGCCAGAATTTAAGGCGGCAAACCTGTCCCATGTAGACTGGAATATTCAATTCCAGCTCGTCGATCACAACAATAAGTCAGCGGGGCTGAGCAATTATAAGGGTCGAGTGGTAGCTATATTTTTTGGTTATACGCATTGCCCCCATATTTGTTCGCCGGTTTTGGCGACCTTGGCCAGGATACGGGAGCAACTGGGGTCTTCCGCCGACGAGCTGCAAGTATTATTTATTACTGTGGATCCGGAATATGACACGGTCAGCCAGCTGTCGGAGTTCTTGCCAAAATTTGACCCCACCTTTATTGGACTAACCGGGGAGAGGGAAAAGATTAACGAAGTCGTGCGTAATTTCAAGGTCTATGTGGAAAAACAGCCTGATGAAAATAACCAGCGGATTATCTCACATCCGGGCGGTGTGTTTGCTATTGACAGAAAAGGCAGGCTCAGACTCTATATGAAAGAGGGTATGCCTATGGAGGACATGGTCAGTGACTTTCGGTTGCTGTTATCGGAATAACAACTTTCAGTGAAAATAAAAAGGCCTCCAAACGGAGGCCTTTAACCTACTCGGTATTCAGAGCCTTAGGCAAGCAAGACCCCCTTCATGGAAGACAGCGCCTTTTTCTCTATCTGGCGAATACGTTCCGCCGACACGTTGTACTTTGCAGCAAGATCATGCAGCGTCGGCTTATTACCCTCGTCCAGCCATCGCCTCTGAATAATATCGCGGCTGCGTTCATCCAGTGAGGCCAGCGCAGATACCACTTGATCATGCCGATTGCTGTCCTGGTCAGATGCGCTGAGTAAGGTTTCCGGGTTGTAGCGCATATCCTGTAAATAGCCTGCTGGCACAGCATGAAACTCATCTTCATCATCCTGGTCGGTGGCGTCAAAGGAAACGTCGGTGCCACTTAGGCGTGACTCCATTTCCAGAACGGTTTTTTCCGATACGTCCAGATTGGTGGCTAGTTCCTTGACTTCGTCCTGGGACAACCAGCCGATATGCGCGCGCGACTTTCGCAGATTAAAGAATAGTTTGCGTTGTGCCTTGGTGGTCGCAACTTTGACAATACGCCAGTTACGTAAAATGAAGTCATACATTTCCGCCTTGATCCAGTGGATAGCGAAAGACACCAGGCGTACGCCGTGGGCAGGATCAAAATTTTTAACCGCCTTCATCAAGCCGATGTTGCCTTCCTGAATCAGATCAGCCATTGGCAATCCGTAGCCCTTGAATCTGCGGGCTGTTCGAACCACGGCGTGGAGCTGCGACAGGATCAATTGGCGAGCCGCATCCAGGTCACCTTCATGATGATAGAGTCTGGCCAGCTTTTGTTCCTCTTCGGCGCTCAAAACAGGAATGTTATTAACAGCCTGGATGTAGGTCGCCAGGCCGGCTTCGGTGCCCAGGTTAATGGCTAATGGGTAGTTCTGTGTCATTGGTCGTAATCTCCCCCTTCATTAGGGATCTCTAATATGGCTAGAATTTTAGCACTCAGTCCCTGAGAGTGCCAATAGCGTTAAAAGTTCCCCTTACAGACCGGGCAAAATGAAACCTGGGAGCCTCGACAACATACTGATAAATAGGAGAAAAATACTATATCCTGGAAAATTCGGCGGATAGGAACACAATGGCGCGACTGATTAGCGTGGTTCAATTTCACGTAAATGCCTCCCGACTGCCAGCCTGGACCCCAGCCAGCCTAATACTCCACCCATGGCCACGAGAGACAGGCTATTTGCCGCACCCATTCCTTGAATGCGGAATTCGCTGGCGTACAGATGTGTCAGTTCACCCACGGGTCCAGCCAATACCAGAAGGCTAATGTGAATTAACAGCCAGGCCAGTATGGCGCCAAACATCCCCTGAAGCCACCCGGAGTAGAGAAATGGCCGCCGTATAAAACTATCTGTGCCACCGATCAGTTTGGTGATTTCGATTTCCTGCCGCCGGTTTAGTATTGCCAATCGAATGGTGTTGCTAATAGTGAGTAGTACGGCCAGGCCGAGCAAGGAGGCGAGAAGCAGTATGCCGCGTTGGACAATATTGAGCGCTGCGTGAAACCGGCGTACCCATTGAAGATCCAGCTGTGCTATGTCCACTTCTGAATGACCCGCGATACCGGCAACCAGTTTTTTAAGATCCTCGTGTTCAGTAATTGACTTTTTGGGCTCCACCAGCAGCACGTCGGGCAGGGGGTTATGATCCAGGGAGTTCAAGACATCTCCAAAGGCAGAGAGTTCTTTGAACTCGGCCAGTGCCTGCTGGGAGGAAATAAACTGGACTGAGGAGATTGCCGGATTTGATTTCAGTTTTTTTACGAGTTTATTGACCTCTGCTTCGCTGGTCTCTTTTTTAATAAATACCGAGATCTGGGTATTACTGTTCCACCCCACGCTTAGGCGCTGAACATTGTCGATAAGCAAATAGAGGCCACTGGGCAGTGCTAATGTGATTCCGATAACACCAATGGTCATTAGCGAAGCAACAGGGCTCTTGGCCAGTTGTCCGAGCGAAAAAAACAGTACCTGGAAGTGCCTTAGGAAATAATTCTTCATGGTATAGGGGCCTTGTCGTTGACTATTTCGCCCTGCTGTAACTGAAGAACTCTTTTTCGCAATCTTCGCAATTGTCTCAGGTCGTGGGTTGCGACAATTACGGTAACGCCATGGTCATTAAAATCCAGAAACAGATCCATGATCTCATCGGATAGCGCCTCATCCAGATTTCCAGTAGGCTCATCAGCCAGCAATAAAGGTGGCTTATTGACTACTGCTCTGGCGATACCCACACGCTGTTGTTCGCCGCCAGATAATACAATAGGTAGCAGCTTCGATTTATCCAGTAGACCGACCTTCTCTAGAGCTGCATTGACCCGGCGGCCTATATCCCTGTAGCTACAGCCGGATACTACCAGTGGTAATGCTACGTTATCGAAAACCGTTCGATCCATTAGCAGTTTATGATCTTGAAATACGATGCCTATATCGCGCCTATGATAGGGTATACGCCGTTTAGGGATTTTCAATAGGTTTTTATTATTGACAATACACTGGCCTCGGCTGGGTCGTTCAATAAGCGTTATGAGTTTAAGCAGGGTGCTTTTTCCTGCACCAGAATGGCCGGTGACAAAAACCATTTCCCCTGCGTCAATTCGGAACGTGATATTTTTGAGCGCGTCGTAACCTCCCAGGTAACGTTTGCTAACGTGACTGAATTCAATCATTGGTAAAGTTATTTGGTTCCGTTTTCATCAAACAAGGCCTGTAAATATTCTTCAGCATTAAACGGCCTAAGGTCATCAATAGCTTCCCCAACACCAATATATCTGACTGGTACCCCAGTTTTCTTGGCGATGGCAATAATAATACCGCCTTTGGCGGTGCCATCCAGCTTTGTAAGACATAGCCCGGTGACACCAACCGCCTTGTCGAAGTTTTCCAGCTGAGACAGCGCATTCTGACCAGTTCCGGCATCCAGTACCAGAAGCACTTCATGGGGAGCATGCCTGTCTAATTTAGTGACAACGCGTTTAATTTTTTCCAGCTCCTGCATCAGGTCGGTCTTGATATGCTGTCGACCGGCAGTATCTATAATTAGAACATCGCATTTTTTGGCATGCGCCGCTTCCATGGCGTCATGGGCGACCGATGCTGAATCTGACCCTGTAGGTTGTGCAATGACAGCAAGACCATTTCGTTCACCCCATTTTTGTAACTGTTCCACGGCAGCGGCGCGAAACGTATCACCGGCAGCGAGCATGACTTTATGCCCGTGTTGTTTCAGTTGGTGTGCAAGCTTGCCGATTGTGGTGGTTTTACCAACCCCATTTACGCCAACTACCATGATGACATAAGGTGCGCCCTGTTTCGGAATTATCAGTGGTATGGCAACCGGGGATAATATATCCAGCAACTGCTGTTTTATCAGCGCTAATACAGCCCGGCTATCATTAAGCTGTTTGTGTGAAATGCGTTCTGTAATAGAATCAATGAGAAATTGGGTCACCTCGATCCCAACGTCGGCGGTCAACAAGATATCTTCGATCTCCTCAAGCAATTCCTTATCAAGTGCGTGTTTTCCCAGTAACAGCCGATTCAGGCCGCGCCCGAAGGAATTGCGCGTGGCGCTCAGGCGATTTCCCAGCCGGTCGAACCAACCCGATTTTTCGGAGTCTTTATTTATATTTTCGTTGGTTTGTGTCATGTCTGTTTCTACATCGGTGTGAACTCGGGTATCCTACCATCCGCCCATAGTGAGATTAAAGGAAGTATATGAAGCTGTATTTAAAAATGCTGATTTTGTCGCTTCTAGCTGTATTGTCAGGAGCCTGCAAAGACCCCGTCCATGAAATGACCCTGGAAAATGGCCTCAAAGTGATTGTTCAGGAAGACCACCGGTCCCCTGTGGTTGTGTCTCAGATATGGTACAAGATTGGAGCCATTGATGAGCCTGAGGGTCTGACTGGTATCTCCCATGTATTGGAACATATGATGTTCAAGGGTACAAAACGGTACGGACCTGGTGAGTTTTCCCGAATTATTGCCGAAAATGGAGGCAGGGAAAACGCGTTTACGGGAAGTGATTATACGGCCTACTTTCAGCAACTGGAAAAATCGCGTTTGCCCATTGCTTTTGAGCTGGAGGCCGATCGTATGCACAATTTGGTACTCAGAGAGCAGGATTTTCAGAAAGAACGCGATGTTGTAATTGAGGAGCGCAGGCTTCGTACCGAAGATAGTCCGCAATCCCTGACATATGAAAAATTCATGACAACAGCCTATTCTGTGCATCCTTATAAAGATCCTATTATAGGCTGGATGAAGGATCTGGAAGCGCTCGAGTTGGCTGATTTAAAGGAATGGTATGGAAAATGGTATGCGCCAAATAACGCCACGCTTGTGGTTGTGGGTGATGTTCTGCCGCGCGAGGTTTTTGCGCTGGCCGAGAAATATTTTGGGGAGATCAAACCCAGGGCTGTGCAAAAGAGAAATCTGCCAATAGAACCAGCGCAAACAGAGCCTCGTTACAGTGAAGTGAGTGTGCCGGCAGAGATACCCTATCTGTTACTTGGTTACCATGTACCTAATGCCAGCAGTGATAAAAATGACTGGAAAACTCCGGCGCTAACAATACTCGCAGGGGTGCTTGATGGCGGTACCAGCTCCCGATTTACACGGGATATTGTGCGTGGTCAGCAGCTCGCGACATCTGTTGGCGCTGATTACAGTTCGGTAGCGAGAGCACCGACACTATTTCTGTTTGATGGAACGCCGGCAAGAGGACATACAGTGAGCGAGCTAGAGCAGGCTATTTATCAACAAATAGAAAAAGTGAAAACAAGCCTGGTTGATGAGGATGAGCTGGATCGGGTCAAGGCGCAGGTTGTTGCGGGTGACGTATTTGGTAGAGACTCAGTATTTTACCAAGCCATGCGTATTGGCCAGCTGGAGACAGTGGGCCTGGATCACCGATTATTAAAGGATTATGTGAAACGATTGCAATCGGTTACGGCAGAACAAGTAAGAGAGGTAGCCAGGGAGTATTTGGTTAAGACAAATTTAACCAGGACTGTACTTAATCCATTACCCATCAATAAAAAGTCAGCCAACGCTGCAGGAAAAGGAGGTGGTCATGGGGCTCATTAAACAGCTGATGGGTTTATGTTTAGTGTTTGGGTGGAGTTCCTGGGCCGAAGCGACACCGAAGATTGAGTATTGGGAGCTGGAAAATGGTGTAGGAGTATATTTTGTTTCCAGCCATGATTTACCCATTGTGCAGATAAAGCTTGTGGTTGACGCGGGTAGTGCACGGGACCCGATCGACATGAAGGGACTGGCATCCATGACTGCTGGCATGCTGGAGGAGGGAACCCAAAAACGCAATGCTCAGGAAATTGCCACGGCGTTCGAGTCACTGGGTGTTGAATTTGGGGCCTCGGTTAATCAGGATATGGCGGTACTGGGAATCCGATCGCTTTCTGATACCCGATATTTGACTCCTGCTATGGACGTGTTTAAGGAAGTGTTAATGCAGCCTTCTTTTCCCGGACCCAGTCTGGAAAGAGAAAAGCAGAGGACGCTGGTAGTGCTGAAGCAGCGCGAGCAGTCGCCAGGCGATATTGCCGACAGGGTGTTTAACCAACTCGTGTACGGGGATCATCCTTATGCGAGCGAGCCTATTGGTGATGCCGTCAGTGTTAGAGCAATGACACCGGAAGCCCTGGAAAAATTCTACCGCCAGTTTTACGTTGGCAGTAATACCAAGATGACAATTGTCGGCGATTTGACTACCAGTAAGGCCAGGCGCCTGGCCGTCACTTTGGTAGGAGACTTGCCGAAAGGAGAGAAAGCGCCTGCCATTATTCCGGTAGAGATGCCAAAGAAGTCAATACAGAGACATATTTCATTTCCGTCAACCCAGAGCCATATTCAGCTTGGCCAGCCCGGTGTAATTCGGAACGACCCTGATTATTTCCCGTTGTTTGTGGGCAACTATATATTGGGCGGCGGAGGACTGGTGTCTAGGCTAGCAGAGGAGATCAGGGAAAAGCAGGGCTTGGCATACAGTGTTTACAGTTATTTTTCGCCATTGAAAGAACGTGGACTCTTTACCATGGGTATGCAGACTCGTGAGAGTCAGCGTGATAAGGCCTTATTGCTATTGCAAAAAGAATTGCAGCAGTTTATTGACAAAGGTCCGACAGAAGCCGAATTGGTCGCGGCCAAAAAGCATTTGACCGGTGGATTTCCTTTGCGAATTGACAGCAATAAAAGTATCTCCGGTTATCTTACGGTAATAGGGTTCTATGATTTACCTCTGACCTATCTGGATGAATTTAATGATCGCATTGAGTCCGTTACGGTAGAGCAAATCAAGGACGCCTTTCGGCGTAGACTACAGCCCGACAAAATGATCATCGTGACTGTTGGTGATGGCCGTAAATAAAAAAAACGAAAGCAAACTCGGGGTCGGGCGCTACCCGGGGTTCATTCGCATTATCGGTGGAAAGTGGCGGAACAGGAAGCTGCCCGTAGTTATCCATGACGGCTTGCGGCCGACGCCCAACCGGATCAGGGAGACCATTTTTAATTGGTTGCGACCCTGGTTGCCAGGCGCCAGGTGTCTCGACGTGACGGCGGGAACAGGAAGCCTATGTCTGGAAGCACTATCTCAAGGGGCGAACTCAGCAGTAATGGTGGAGCAGGCCCCCGAAGCCGTAAAAATGCTGCGAAGTAATGTGATGCGCCTGGATGCTCAGGACGCGGAAGTGATTCAGACTAATGTGGTGGATTATTTGTTGGGACCAGCCAGGCCTTTTGATATTGTATTTCTTGATCCACCATTCAAGAGTGATTTGATTGCCAAGTGCGCGCTTTTATTGAATGAGAGGGGATGGTTAAAGCCAGGCTCATTGATTTATATTGAGGCTCCCGGTCATTTGGACCAGCTACCCATACCTGATGACTGGGAGCTGATTCGCAGTAAAGTTGCCGGTCAGGTAGGGTATCATCTTGCAAGAAAAATTTAGTTCAGGGTTTTAATTATGACAACTGTGGTGCTTTATCCGGGTACTTTTGATCCGATAACCAACGGCCATTCTGATCTGGTGCGCCGGGCCTGCCGCCTGTTTAGCGGTGTAGTCGTGGCTGTTGCCGCCAACCCCGAAAAAAAACCGCTATTCTCTTTAGAGGAGCGTGTCAATATGGCCAGGGAGGTGCTCGCAGATGTCAAAGGCGTAAAGGTCACAGGGTTTAATAATTTGCTGGTGGATTGCGTTCGGGAGCATGGTGCCCAGGTCATTTTGCGTGGGTTACGCGCGGTGTCCGATTTTGAATACGAATTTCAGATGGCAGGTATGAATCGCCGCTTGGCTGAGGATATCGAAACTGTTTTTATGACACCTTCGGAGCGGGACACTTTTATCTCTGCCTCGCTGGTCAAGGAGATTGCACTGCTGGGGGGAGACGTTAGAGAATTTGTGGACTCTCGTGTTGTCGCTGCGCTGGCAGAAAAAATAGGCTAATATATCGTAATTCTTCCCAGAGTTTTAATAAGGTATTTGCATGGCGTTAACTATTACCGATGAATGCATCAATTGCGATGTCTGTGAACCTGAATGCCCTAATGGAGCCATCTCGCAAGGTGAAGAGATCTATGTTATTGACCCCAATCTCTGCACGGAGTGTGTCGGCCACTATGAGACATCCCAGTGTGTGGACGTCTGTCCTGTGGATTGTATCATTCCCGATCCGAACCGGGAGGAAACCAAAGAAGAGCTCCAGGCTAAGTACGAAAAACTCATCAATGAATCGGCATAATATTTTCCGGTTTGGAACCCAGGTGGCCTAGGCCACCTTTTTTATTTTACATAAATAAAAATGAGACAATTAAGCAACCTGATCCTGTGTCTTTTTTGTATTTCCAGTCTAATAGCTGGAGCACCCGCGCTTTCGGCCGAACAGGAACTGCCGAAAGCGGGTATCGCCTCCGCTCATCCTTTGGCAACACAGGCAGGTTATGAGGTGTTACAAAAGGGGGGCAATGCCTTTGACGCAGCGGTAGCGATTTCCGCAGCATTGGCAGTTGTAGAGCCTTCGGGGTCCGGTCTGGGTGGTGGGGGATTCTGGTTGTTACACCGGGCAAAAGATGGTTTTGAGGTGATGGTGGACGGTCGTGAAACTGCGCCAGCCAGGTCGACAAAGAGTATGTATTTAAATAAACAGGGCGAACCCATCGCCCATGCCTCCCTGAATGGCCCATTGGCGGCTGCTATCCCAGGAGAACCAGCAGCGCTAGTACATATTGCGCAGCGCTATGGAAGACTGCCGCTATCAGTAACGCTTGCGCCGGCAATTCGTTATGCCGAGAACGGGTTTAAGGTGAGCCCCCGATATCAGAAAATGACCATGCTCCGGCAGGCGGTATTGCAACAGTTTCCCGAGGCGGCCAAGGTGTTTTTAATTAATGGTGAGGTCCCGGACACAGGGGCGGTGATCCGTCAAAAAGATTTAGCCCAAACCTTAAAGTTGCTGTCGAGAAATGGTCATAAAGGCTTCTACGATGGAGAGGTCGCCAGGAAGCTCGTATCCGGTGTCAGGCGTGCCGGAGGTATTTGGCGTCTTCAGGATTTAAAGGATTACAAAATTGTTGAGCGTCAGCCGGTTACTGGAAGTTATCGCAATCTGAAAATTACCGCTGCCGCTCTGCCATCTTCGGGCGGATTGGTATTGATGGAGATGTTCAATATATTAAGTGGTTTTGAATTGTCCACCCTGACTTCTTATCAGCGCGCTCATTTGATTATTGAAGCCATGCGTCTCGCTTATCATGATCGCGCCAGTTATCTTGGCGATCCAGATTTCGTCAGTGTTGATACCGTCAAGTTACTATCTCTCGCTCATGCAGACCGGTTACGAAAGATTATTAACCTGAACCGGGCATTATCTAGCGAAACATTGCCGGCCCGGGTTACGGGTGCCCAAGGCATTGACACCAGTCATTTTTCGGTAATTGACAGCGAAGGAAACCGGGTCGCCGCAACCTTAAGCATAAATTATCCTTTTGGATCAGGATTTATGCCTCCGGGTACGGGTGTTGTGTTAAACAACGAGATGGATGATTTTTCGATAAAGCCGGGTGTGGCTAACGTCTATGGTCTTATCGGCAATGAAGCAAATGCTATTGAACCTGGGAAGCGGCCACTCTCCAGTATGACACCAACATTTCTGGAAACGCCTGATAGTATTGTTGTGATGGGAACACCAGGTGGTAGCCGGATAATTACCATGGTGTTGCTGGCGGCACTGGAAGTGGCGGACAAGCGGGGCGGACCGGGGGAATGGGTAGCCTTGCCACGTTTTCACCATCAATATATGCCGGATCAGGTCTTTTACGAGGCGGGAGCGTTTTCCGATGCGGATATCAGGTATTTGGAAAAATTGGGGCATGATCTACAGGTCCATGATGGTTATGGCAATATGCAGGTTGTTATGCTGCGAAAGAAAGACCGCAAATTTGAATCGGCCAGTGATCCACGGGGCGAGGGCGCAGCCTTGACGCGCTAAGTTTTTTCAGTATTGGGGGGGTGGATCAGCCAGTATTTGATTTTACGGGTGAGTGAGCTATGTATATAGTATTGTCACGGGGAGAACCGAGATGCCTTTAAAATATCTGAGTATCTTTTTAATTTTTGGAATGATGATTTCCGGTTGCGCAAGCGGGCCGACAACACCAGCCAATGAAGTGAAAGTCAAGGTTGGTGTAAAAGGTGGAATGTTAATAGAGACCTTACAGGTCAAGGTGTATGAGGGAGAAAGCTGTAATGAGTTAATAAAAAACAGGCCACCGGTGATGACCAGTGCCGGTAGTTCTGTAGAAGTAGGTGTTCCTTTTGGCCGACGCATGTCGACACAGTTTCAGGGCGTGTATCTCCATGACAATCGTCGCCTACGATGCTCCATACGTATCAGTTTTATTCCTATGGCAGGCTCCGTGTATCAGATGGATTACGAGGCCGATGCTGCCGGTTGCAATGTTGCGCCTCGACGTCATGGTATTGACACCCTGGGTAAGCCCTCTCTCGAGCCGGTTCCATCACTGTTAAATGCCGAGGTCTGTCAGTAGCCAATATCGATCTGTCGTTTATTTCCAATAATTAAAAAACAAAGCCTCGGATGCTACAATACCGGGGCTTTTTTGTTTTATAAGATAACCTGAACTAAATGGAAGATCTCGCAATATCCTTTGATATTCTGGCAGTGCTATTTTTTATTGTGGCATTGGCTTATTCATCTGTTGGCTTGGGTGGTGGATCATCTTATGTCGCGTTAATGACAATATTTGGTATCAATTATCTTGTTGTTCCGGTTATTTCCCTCACGTTAAATTTACTTGTCACAACCATTGGCAGCTTTAATTTTCTGCGAAAAAGACACGGAAGATTACGATTAATACTGCCATTTTTTGTTTCATCCATTCCTATGGCATACGTGGGGGGGTTACTGAAAGTAGGAGTAGAAATATTTCAGTGGTTACTGTTATTATCACTGGTAATCGTTATCCTTCGAATCTATTTCTGGAAAAGTGTATCGCTGCGACTCGATTTAACCCAGAGTCAGAAGATATCGGTTGCATTGTTAGTAGGTTCTGTCTTGGGTCTTGTGGCCGGCATTGTTGGTATTGGTGGGGGAATTTATCTCGTACCTCTCATCATTATACTTGGGCTCGGTACCGAAAAAGAAGCTGCTGCTTGTGGTGCTATATTTGTTTGGGTAAATTCCTTATCAGGGCTTGCAGCGCGTATCCAGCATAATCCCATTGATCTAACAGAAATCATTCCATTGATTATTGCTGTGTTGTCGGGCGGGTTTATCGGCTCTTTTATGGGTTCCTCAAGATTTTCCCCTGCCGCCATGCAACAGATCCTGGGAGCAATCATTGTTATTGCGGTAATACTTCTATCGAGAAAAATGTTTTTTCTGTAACAAGCCCGTATTGATCTATATCATTTTCAATAAGCCTCCTGTGACCTAGGCTAGGAACCAATCATAATTGGTATGTCAGAAGTTCGTGAATGCTAAGGGCAGAGGTGTATTATGGATAAATTGTTGCTTGCGGAAGTTGCCTATAAAAAGGCATTTGATTATGAATTGCAGTATGGATGTTGCCCGCAATGTGTTTTAGCCACAATTAAAGAAACTATAGGCTATGTAACAGATGAGACCATTAAAGCCAGTCATGGATTGTCTGGCGGCGGCGGGCTGGTAGGACTGGGTACCTGCGGCGCACTAACTGGTGGTTTACTGGCGCTTAGCTGTAAACGTGGGCGAGATAGAAGTAAGCTTGAAAAAGGAAAATTTATTAATAACTTCAAGTTTGGTAAAGAGCTCGTTGACAGGTTTCAAAAACGCTTTGGCGGAGTAACCTGCCAAGAGCTTCAGCGACAGTTTACAGGCAGAACCTATAACATGTGGGATCCGGCACAGTATTCCGAATTTGAAAAGGCAAGAAAACACCAGTGTGCCGATGCTACCGGACTGGTAAGCAAGTGGGTGATTGAGCTTATATAGAGTATAACTGGAGACTTATATTGTACGGCTTATGTCATTGCTCGGTAGGAAGGCCCATGGCCTTCCACTCGGGGTAGCCATTTTCAAGTCTTCTGGCCTTAATTCCGTGGCTGCGGAGTTTTGCTACAGCTTCAAATGCCAGGATGCAGTGCGGGCCCCGGCAATAAGCAACGATTTCTTTGCCGTCACCAAAACGATCCAGCTGTTTTTCAAGTTGGGCCAGCGGCACGTTGATGGCGCCGGGCACGTGTCCGGCAGAATATTCCTCTTCCGGGCGCACATCGAGCACCGTCACCATTCCGTTGCGCGCACGTTCCAACAATTCCTGTGCCGGTATGGGTTCCAGTTTGTCTTTAACAGTAAGGTAAGTGCTTACTAACCGCTCAACCTCAGCGAGGTGGCCCTCAGCGACATTGCGTAATATGCCCAGAAGTTGTATGACCTCGTCACCTGCCAGCTGATAATAGACCCGGAGCCCCTGTTTTCGTGTCGTGACCAATCCGGCCTGCCGCAGCTGTTGTAGGTGCTGGGAGGTATTGGCGACGGTTAATTTGGTTGCTTTTGCCAGGGATTCCACACTGCGCTCGCCTTGGGCGAGAAACTCTAATAATTCCAATCGGTTAGCATTGCTTAACGCCTTGCCTATGCGGGCAAACTGCTCAAAGAGTTGATGCTTAAAACCCTGTCTTGACAATGGAAGATACCTCTCCTATTCTTAATATTCAAGTAATCACTTGAATAGTTGATAATAAATATTATAGCATTCAAGCGGTCCAAGGCAATGGCGGGTTAAGCGGGGAGCGCGCTCAATGAATATCAATGACTTCGTAATGGGCCATGAAATAGCAATTCGCCTTGGCTTTTTTCTTGGCGTGTTTGCTGTCATGGCATTGTGGGAAATCGCGGCGCCCCGGCGAGCACTTACTGTCTCAAAGGTCGTGCGTTGGGCCAATAACCTGGGTTTGGTATTTCTGAACAGCTTTATCCTGCGCTTAGTTTTCCCTGTCGCAGCTGTCGGCTTGGCTGCTCTGGCGACCCAGGAGAATTGGGGTCTGTTCAATGTTTATCAGATCCCTTGGGCTATAGCCGTTGTTCTTTCCGTAGTGGTGATGGATTTTGTAATTTATTTGCAACATGTGCTGGTGCATGCCGTACCCACCCTTTGGCGATTACACAGGGTACATCATGCCGATCTCGATTACGATGTAACAACCGGTGCGCGCTTTCACCCTATTGAGATAGTTCTTTCCATGTTAATCAAATTTTCCACGATTATGGTATTGGGCCCGCCAGTAGTGGCTAATTTGAT
>JAOUNW010000200.1 GCA_029880755.1 Gammaproteobacteria bacterium | reverse complement strand
ACCAGACCATAGCCGCGCTAGGGGGTTCATACCAATTGACTTCCGTGTTGCAACTGCGCCTGGGTTACAGCTACGCCAGCAATCCGGTGCCAAGGGCGTATATTAATCCGCTGTTCCCCGCGGTAACCCGACATCACTATGCCGTGGGCGTGGGTTTCGATGTCATGCCCTCGGCGACTGTGAATTTTTCTGTCAGTTACGCAGCGCCTGCGACGGCGCGCAACAATCGCGCCATGGCAGGCGTCAGTTCTTCCATGCGGCAGCGGAACTGGCAGCTGGGTTACGTCTTTCGTTATTGAAATTGTTAGCCTGGGTTTTTCAATGAAACCGCCAATATCGCCGGTGTCCCCAGTTGCACGACATTGCCATTGGAATGTTTAAAATAATCAGACCAGAAACTTTTCAGCGGCTCCAGCAGGCGAGGGCGCACATAGGTTTTGCCGGGTAAATAGCCCAGCCCAAACACGTATATATTGGCCTGCTGCCAATCGGGTTCCAGGTCATGTTTTTTCAGTTGCGCCATGAGTTTCCGGCTGTTCATGGTGCGTTCGGGTTGTCCCCGATGGAAGGCGGCATAATCACTGTTTTCCATGCCATCGGTAACCAGCAAGACACTTTGCCGGGCCGCATCGTCCCTGTGTAAAAAACTCTCAGAAAGCCGTTTTAACGAGTAGAAAATGTCCGACTTCGGCAGTTTCGGATTGGTCATATCCAAGGTCTTCCGCAGTACTTGATTGAAAGTTTCGTGGAACTGTTCCTGAGTAGCCTTGAGGCAGGTTTCCAACTGCTGCCGATCGCGATCGCGCAAGTTATATAAATATTTCTGGTCGGGAAAAGTATCGGCTCTTTGGTCAAACATGAGCTCGGTAAACTGCCCTTTAACCAGCGCGGAAAAGCGCGCAATGCGGACTTGTTCTCCCGCGTCACCCCAATCGCTGACAAGACGGGCAACATTTTCCTTCATTTCCGGTGACAAGGCGGTCGTTTGGTCGATAAATATGTTTAAAATATGCGCAGTTGGTTTCAGGTCTGGCGTAGGTAATTGCAGTTTTTTATAGCAGTTTCCCGTCGCAGCCAGGGCCGGGCTAAGGCTAAGTGGCAAACAAAGCAGCGCCTGGACTAAGGTTTTCCAATGGTTTCGCGTCACGAAATTCCCCTTCTATTGTCCGCTAGTTGGATAGCGGAACCTCACCATTGCTCTTTAGTAACTGCTTGTTAATTAATGTTAATGCACAAACTGTGACGGGTTGCCGGACAGCAATACACCTAAAGAGGCATCATCCCTGTGCCGATAGTCGTAATAGCTCGCCATGTTCCCTGATGTAATTCGGGGAAATTCCATGCTTCATTAAGTGTTAAGGGGTTCTGGATATAGAGGTCTTGGTGTAACTCATTCATTTCAAATTCGCTTGGGTGTAAAATGAATCCTTTACAAAAAACAAGAATTTACTTTGGGGTACGGATAGCGATAGCCACGCTGTTGTCAGTTTTGATATGGGGATGTGCCGGTACACCGGATACTCAGCGTAGGGCCGATGCCGCCGGTGCGAACTCGACCCCGGTTAATCACTGCCAAGGGGCGTATAACTACACAAAATTCCTTGCGGAAAACAGTGGTGGAACCGTCGCCGGCAATGCCATAAAAATTGTCTCAACCGGGTATGGTGCGCCACCCAAGACTTATTACCCCGACTATCAACGTCGCTTGATGGCATTACGTGCATCCAGGATAGATGCCTACCGATCCATGGCGGAGTCCATCAACGGCATACGCATCCTCGGCAGTACTACTATCGGCGACATGATCGTAGAGGTGGATAGTTCACGGGCCTTTGTGGATGGCTTCGTGCGTGGCGCCAGAACCATTACCGTAATGGAGCACCCGGATGGCAGTTATGAAACCAGCTTGGAAACCTACATTGACGAAAAATTCTTTAATGTGGCGTTATCTCACCGTTTGATGGCCGAATGCGGTGAGTTGGATAGATCCGATGCCATTGCGCTGCGGGAGCGGGAAGATAAAAGCGGATTTTACTACGCAGATTGATACATTTTGTTGTAAGTGAGTTACTGAGTATGACGTTATATCGAATAGTTGTATTTGTTGTTCTGCTGCTGCTGGGCAGTATTAATGTTAGTGCGCAAATCGTGGTAATAGAAGGGTCTGCGAAAGTGCTTGACGGAGTTTCGCAAGCCCGGGGTTCCGCTATTGAAGATGCTTTGCATCAGGCGGCCTTATACGGGGGGGCTAAGGTCCAAAGCACGACACTGGTGGAAGACAATATTGTTACCAGTGATTTCACACGCTTGCACACGTCCGGTGATGTGAAAATGCTGGCACTACTCAATGAATGGCGCAATGGCGATCGCTTACACGTAAAAATAAAGGCGAAAATAGGCAATGTTGGTGCTGTCGGCAATCTGGAAAATTATCGTAAGAAAGTCGCTGTGGTGCAGTTTGAGATAATGGAGCGAAGTGATATTCAGGATCTGGTTGCTTTTGAGCGATTATTTCCCCAGCAAATATTACGACTGTTGGAGTCGTCAAGATCCGTGTCACCGGTTGACGCGACCCGCTATTTGTTTTCCGCCTATGATAAACATCAGCATGATGTGAGTGATCCACCGTCGCGGGCCGCGGTTATCCGTTTGGCGGCGGAATTAGGGGTGCAGTTTGTGGTTCAAGGTATCGTGCACGATCTTGGTTTAGTTGCCAATGGAATGGGATATCGGCGAAATGCAGTTATGGAAATTATGGTTTTGGACGGCCTGACCGGCCTGGTCATTGGGCGGCATACCTATAGCGAAGATGTTGTCGGGGGGCAGGATTTGCGCGTGAAAAATAACTTCAACGATCCAGTCTTTAAGAATCAGCCCCTGGGGAAAATTTTATACCGGATTCTGGGCCGTCAGGCCGAAGCAATACAGAGCGACTTGCAGGGACTGCCATTTTCGGCACGGGTAGTGCGCAGCGAAGGATCTCTGGTTATATTTGACGCCGGTACCATAAACCGGGTTAAAGTCGGCGACGTTTTTCATGCTTAC
>JAOUNW010000201.1 GCA_029880755.1 Gammaproteobacteria bacterium | reverse complement strand
GGTCGGTAAAATACAGCGTGATCAGTTAGCCGACTATGCCGCACGTAAAGGTGCATCTCTGGAGGATATGGAGTACTGGTTAGCGTCTAATCTAACGCTATAAAAAATATTTATAAAGTAAAGGGTGAATATAATGGGGTGTGTCACATAGTTATGTAACTAATGCGGCGAACACACCTCTAAGTTTTTCAATGCTGTTTTGTTTTCAGTAGTTAAACCGTAGATGTTCAATAGGTGTCTGAAGTTTTTGCCCTTGTTTATAATATGTTTCTGTGCGCTATGTTCTAATTTTCCGTGTACAAAAGTCGTATAAGGGTGTATATATCTTCGACTTGTCATTTTATTGAGTGCAGTAAATTCAGGAGTGGAGAGATGAGCAACATGAAAAAAGTAACGATGGGAATTATTCTGGCCGGTGCCATGCTGACAGCTTTCGGAAGTGCCGTAGCCGGGGACAAGCACAAAGTTGTTATTCAGGTAAGCAGTGCAGACGCTACTACACAAAAAATCGCGCTGAATAATGCGGTAAACGTCCAGAAAGATCTGGGTATGGATAATGTTGATATTGAAATCGTCGCCTACGGCCCTGGCCTGAGCCTGCTCACCGCCAAGAGTGAAGAATCCCCACGGGTCAAGAGTCTTGCCATGCAGAACATTACCTTCAGCGCTTGCGGCAATACGATGAAAAAAGTTGCCAAGAAAACCGGTAAAGAGCCAAAGCTGACCGAAGGCGTGAAAGTCGTTAGTGCCGGCGTCATTCGCATTATGGAGCTGCAGGAAGACGGTTATTCCTATATCCGTCCCTAATTTAGCGCTTGGCCTATGGCTGAATATTGTTAAATAGCGAAGTAACAAAGGCGGGTAACGGCTGTTACCTGCCTTTTTTATTTGGTGACAAAAACCCGATTTATCCTGATATAACTATTATTTAATTTGAAATATGAGCTGAAATGTCGGATATTGTTGGTCCCTAGCCCTGATGACGGGGCATTGGCTGCACCTGTGGGGGGAGCAGGATATGATTCGATGTTTCAAAAGCATCGGGTTACCTAATCAATTTCTATCGTTTAAGTATAATTTTTGGAGGAGAGCGAAAATGAAAGTTACGCGCAATATTTTGGTTGCACTGGTGACCATGGCGTTTGCTCCAGTCATGGTGGGACACCAGGCATTAGCAGCGGAAGACGGTGATGCCGGGCATGGTGCCGACTACCGTACATTTCATGCCGGTGGCAAAGTGGACATGGGTAAAATAGCCGATTCCTACAGTTCAGACCTGGTGATGTATCTTGCCGGAAACCAGTTCATGGTAATGGAAGAGCTGATCAAAGATTTTCAAACTAAAAATCCCGATATCAAAACCGTATATGTTGAAACGATTCCCCCGGGCCAGATTCTCAAAGGGCAATTGTTGAAGCAGGGCGAAATCGATGGTCAAAAAACCTCGATGGATCCCGACATTTATGCCAGCGTCAATCTTGGCCATCTGAAAAAGCTCAAGGGTAAAGGTAAAATGGATCAGTTCATGATCTACACCCATAACAAACTGGAGCTGATGGTTGCGGCGGGTAATCCCAAGAAAATTGGTGGCCCGAAGGACCTGGGTCGTGATGACCTCGTGCAATCCCACCCGAATCCTCTGACCGAAGGTATTTTCAAGTTCTATGGTTCGGAAATGCTTAAAGATCTGGGTCTGCACGAAAAGGTAACTGGCAGCAAAGAGTGCAAAGAGTGCTGGGCGGTTGACGGCAAAACCTGGTTCACCGCACGCCACCATCGCGAAACCCCTCACCGGATCGAAAACGGTGAAGCCGATGTCGGTATTGTGTGGACTACCGAAGTGGTACACGCTAAGAAGGAAGGCCGTAAGATCGAGGGTGTTGCCATTCCCGAGCCTTACAACAAGGTTGACAAGGTTGGTTATGCCATCGGTGCTTATAAAACCGGTAAAAACCAGAAGAATGCCGAACGTTACCTGGCGTATCTGGCTACCGACGACGCGCAAAATATTTACGCGAAATACGGTTTCATCAAGGCCAAGGCTGATGAGCTTAAGTTAAAAGCAATTCCTGCTGCCAAGAAGTAACTTCTTCCGGTAGTGGTTTTTTTAGGCCGCCCTCTTCGGAGGGCGGTTTTTTGTTATTTACAGATAGCAGAAATGTGAAGCAGGCCAGTGGGAAATTAACACTGGAATTTATTAATCTATTTAGAAGGATGCGTGCTTTTTTATATGCACCGGCATAAGCAATGATCGAGAAAATCCGCAATATCGCTATTATCGCCCATGTTGACCATGGCAAAACCACCCTGGTGGACCAATTGTTAAGACAATCTGGAACACTTACCGAGCGCGGGGATGATTCCCGCCGTGAACGTCTCATGGATTCCAATGAATTGGAACAGGAGCGGGGTATTACCATTCTGGCGAAAAATACCGCCGTCGATTGGCAGGGTTACCACATCAATATCGTCGACACCCCCGGACATGCGGATTTCGGTGGCGAGGTCGAGCGCGTGCTGTCGATGGTGGATTCGGTGTTATTACTGGTGGATGCGGTCGACGGACCCATGCCGCAAACCCGGTTTGTCACCCAGAAGGCGTTTGATCTGGGCTTGCATCCTATTGTGATTATCAACAAGATCGATCGTCCGGGCGCACGTCCCAGTTGGGTGTTGGATCAAACATTTGATCTGTTCGATCGTCTGGGTGCCACGGAAGCTCAATTGGATTTCCCCGTTGTTTATGCCTCCGCTCTGCAGGGCTACGCAGGACTTACGCCGGAGCAGCCGGCAGAGGATATGACGCCTCTGTTTGAAACCATTGTTAATAAAGTGCCGCCGCCTGAAGTGG
The DNA here is from genome assembly GCA_029880755.1 of Gammaproteobacteria bacterium. Classification (GTDB taxonomy): domain Bacteria; phylum Pseudomonadota; class Gammaproteobacteria; order Acidiferrobacterales; family SZUA-150; genus JAOUNW01. The sequence continues at coordinate 194 of JAOUNW010000201.1, read as the reverse complement.
ATCTGGATGGCCCGTTTCAGATGCAGATATCCACCCTGGACTACAACAGCTATGTGGGTGTTATCGGCATTGGCCGCATCAAACGCGGCCGGGTCAAGGCGAATACCGGTGTGGTGGTTCTCGACCGGGAAGGTAAGCGCAGAAATGGCCGTATTTTGCAGGTGCTGGGTTTCAAGGGCCTGGAACGTCTGCCG
>JAOUNW010000199.1 GCA_029880755.1 Gammaproteobacteria bacterium | reverse complement strand
GCATCAGCGCCCGCTCTACCGAATTTAAGACATCGGTAGCCGCATTTGCAGACATAACCCCACAACAGACGAGCATTGCCGCCATTAAAAATTGTTTTACCGACATCAGATGACATCTTTAATTATTGTCTAGTACATATGAACGGCGATCACATGAACAATACCGCTGATCAACAGCAGATAAAGCAAAGGCACATGGGCATGGCGCCAGAATGAGAAGATCTTTTCATAGACCCCCATCAAGGCGGCTTTGCGCAATGCGTTCATGTATTCCCGGAAATCCTTCCTGAACTGAAGGTATTTTTTATGTGCTTCTTTCTTCGAAAGGCCTTTACGGTAGCTAACCGCATAGATGAACTTCTTCGCATCGCGGAGCACGCCGTTCCAGACGATCCAGCTTCTTACCTTATAGGCGACCAACTTATAAAACGCGTGCAACAAATCCCTAGGCTCATCCAGTACGGATTCCTGAAAGCTTTCAATGCGTTTGGAATGAATGCGCCGGCCGAAAAACCGCATTAAATCGCGAACTTCCTGGGCCTGCATACGAGTACCGTCTAGTCCGAGATAAATCTTGGAATACAGGTAACGCCCGATTACGCCGCTGAGGAACACCATGGTCATGGAAACCAGCGCAATGCCGCCATTGAGGGACCCGATATGAAATGTGGAATGAAACAACACCATATACGGACCGACAATACCCAGCACAATATGCAGCCGCAGCCAATGGCGCATAAACTTGGTCGCCCTCAGCCACCTGACACGCTTAGCCATGGAGTAACACACGGCAACCAGCATCAGGATGCCGCCCACCATTCCCAGGTAATAGCCTACGCCTTCCTCGGGAGTATAGTAACGTTCGTCCCAGTATACGCGACCGAGCATGTAAATTACCGCAAACATGACGATCAGGCCAAGAGCGAAAATGACTTGCCCATCTTTCGCCAGTTTTTTAACCTGGCTTCGGCTTTGTTGCACATTCGCATTCAATGCCGATACACTACCACCGGTTCTAGCATGCGTCTGTCCCTGATTGGCATCGGTGGATGCTCGCGGTTTTGCCGCGCTACCCGGTGATTTATTCGTACCGATCAGCTCAGCCGCAGTGTTGTCATATCCCATACTTGACTTCCCAACTCAAACAACTTTTAAAGGAGAACACTTTAACTACCAAAGGCTGCTATAGTAAAAACAATCCCATTAATATAATGCGCCCACAGTCACAAAATGAAAGTATACATTCTTGTCGCGTTTACTGAAAAGGACGCTTAGTATTATGTAAAAACACACGCCTTAACTTAACTGCGATTATGGATAGATTTATATCGACCCTTGATTAACAACGACTTAATTATTAAGTAACTACACTATGCAGCAATTATGTAATGTTTTGAGGTTGCACACGAATGTCTGAAGAGATCCTAAACTATTTCATCATATTCCTCTATCTAATACCGGTATTTGCTTTCATTTCCTGGCGCACCAGGGTTCATCAACGGCGTGAACGCGCCCATATCACGGAACTGGAGGAAAATACCAAGGCTGGCCTTATGGAACCCGCCAGCTTGCACCCGAAAATCAACAGCGCCTTGTGTATCGGCTGCAATACCTGTGCCCCGGCCTGCCCTGAAGGCAACGTACTGGGCATCATTGGGTCCCGGGTGGAATTAATCAACCCCACTCACTGCATCGGGCATGGTGCCTGCGCTATCGCCTGCCCGGTAGGTGCCATTACCCTCGTCTTCGGAACCGAAAAACGGGGTGTCGATATTCCGACACTTAACCCTAATTTTGAAACCAATATCCCCGGGATATTCATTGCCGGTGAGCTTGGCGGTATGGGGTTGATCCGTAATGCGGTGACCCAAGGCAACCAGGCAATTGAAAACATTGCCAAAAAACCTGGTGTCGGTAAAGGCGGCAAACTACTGGATGTGGTCATTGTTGGCGCCGGCCCTGCGGGATTCTCCGCCACATTAGGGGCACATAAACTGAATTTAAAATATGTGACCCTCGAGCAAGAAACCTTCGGTGGCACAGTGTCCCACTACCCTCGGGGGAAAATCGTCATGACCCAACCGGCAATACTACCTATAGTGGGGAAGGTTAATTTCAGGGAAACCACCAAAGAGGCGTTAATGGAATTCTGGGAAAAGACCCGGAAACAGACAGACATCAAGATCAACACCCAGGAAGAAATGACCGCCGTCGAACCCATTGACGGTGGATTCGTAGTAAAAACAGCCAAAAAAGAATATCGCACGAAAACCGTGCTACTAACCATCGGCCGGCGGGGCTCACCACGCAAGCTCGATGTCCCCGGAGAGGATCAAACAAAGGTTGTCTATCGCCTGATCGATCCCGAGCAATACCGGGGACAACATGTCCTGGTTGTGGGTGGCGGTGACAGCGCCCTGGAGGCGGCTCTGAGCATCGCCGATGAACCCGGCAGCACCGTTACACTTTCCTATCGCAGCGGTTCGTTTAACCGCGCCAAACCCAAGAATCGCGACAAAGTCGACGCCGCCCAGCAGGCGAAAAAACTCACGGTACTGTACAGCTCCAACGTAAAAAATATTAAAGCCAAGACCGTGGAATTAGAACACGAAGGCAAGATGCTCGAAATCCCCAATGATATCGTGATCATCAGCGCCGGAGGCGTCATCCCCATGCCCATGCTGAAGAAAATGGGCATTGAAGTGGTGACGAAACACGGCACGACATGAGTCTCTTTTAGCGAATCAGAGATTTTTCTCGATGAACTGCGCCACGTCTTTGTAGCCGTGGCCGGAGGCGATGCTCAGCGGCGTATCTCCGGTTTTATTCTTGACATCCAGGTCCGCGCCTTGTTCAGTCAAGTAGCGCACGATAGCCAAATGTCCTTTGGAGGCGGCGAATAATATCGGTGTTGACCAGACATTGTTCTCGGCATTAACGCCGACACCGGATTTCACCAGCAACTTGACGATATTCAGATTACCGGTGTCACTGGCGATGTGGAGCGTGGTATTTCCCTGCCGATCCGGCGTCCGCAAATCGGCGCCGATGGAAAAC
>JAOUNW010000092.1 GCA_029880755.1 Gammaproteobacteria bacterium | reverse complement strand
AGATACGGTTATCTGTGAATTCTGCGAAGGTACCTTTAATGGCCAGAAGATCAATCTGGTCTATTACGATATTGATATTCTGCAAAACGACGGCGTTGTCGGAGGCGCTTTCGACAAACCGGAATACAAGGCGTGCTTTAAAGGTCTGCCGGAAAAAAGTGCGGGAAAATACCTGACGCCGCAGTAGTTGTAATGGTAAGCCATTAATGGTTTATGCTTCATCTGGCTGTCACGTCTTTAAATCCAGCCATGCAAACAAAAAACGCACTACCGGTGATACCGGTAGTGCGTTTTCTTTTCAGATAAAGACTGCTTAAATATTAAGCAGGCTTATACCATATCCTTCAATGCTTTCAGTGGCGTTACCTTGACAACATTGCGAGCCGGTTTGGCTTTGAACATCATCTCTTCGCCGGTGAATGGGTTGACGCCTTTACGAGCAGGTACCGCTGGCTTTTTCACGACCTTGATCTTCATTAGGCCGGGAACGTTGAACACGCCTGGTCCTTTTTTAAGATCACGCTTGATAATATCTGCCAGGGCATCAAAGACTGCTGCTACATCCTTCTTCATTAACTCAGTCTCTTCTGCAATGTAGGAAAGAATCTCTGTTTTGGTGGTGGGTTTACCGTATTTTTGTGCCATCAATCACTCCTGAGTGTGTTAGCCATCGGTTAATTTGTGGATGGGTTTAGAATTCTAGTGCGCGTACGTTAGCACAACTTTAAGTTGAATTGGTAGCTTTATCTGATAACAGAGCCCAATTTTATTCTATTATGGTAGGGTCTGGGCCATGTGGTCATTTTTGGGGAGTGAATGGTAGTCTGTCTTGGTGCGGATTGTCCCGGTCCAATTCAGGTAGCATCGATAATATTTTTGTAATTACTTATTTTTAAATTATTTTCTGTTTACCGCAATCAGGGCCTGTTTTATTTTTTGCTCGGGATATCCCGCACAGCAACCTGATTAGAGCTACATCATTAAATAATTCTTTTATGAAATAGTAACCCGTTTTACTTGGGAATGACTGGGTGAGTTTTTGCTCACAGGCGACAAGCATCCCCGGTAATCGTTTTGGCGATAACATGGGCGGGTATTCCTTGAACGAAACAAACCCATGGCTCTCTTCCAAGAGCTCTTCTGGAAGACCAATAAAGCAGGACGGATTTGTTCATGAAAATATTCCCGTGATTGAAGATATTTATGATTAGCCTTTTGCTATTTACTGGATTTCTAATTTTTAGTTTACGGGGGCGAGGTTTCTGGAAAAAACCATTATGGGTTACTAAATCCCCTGATAAGAATAACCTTTAAGTTTTTTAAGTTGGTCCGGGATGATGTCTTTGAGTCCAAGTCTTCTCTCTGTTCCTTGAGCAACTTAGTGTGAAAATAGATCAAGGGGATCGAGCCAGCAGGTCCATGTCGCCATCAACCTCCGCGCACTGCTGCGGAGATAGTCATGAGCTTCCCAGATGAATCCGGGATCAGGCGGGCGGCAGGGCCTCCCTGCATCCGGGGGGTGGGCGACTCACTCATCACCGGTGCTGACATCTTCTTTTAGGCCCCGCTAGCCAAAAAAACTGCCAAATACCTGCCCCGGTAGGCAAAAAATTGCGGTTTTTTATCGCGTTATCGTTATAATCCCGCCTTGGTTTTTGTTGTCCGGCCTCCATAATTAGCGGAGGTCAACCTTTGCGAGAGGAAGTTTATGCCGATTTACGAGTATCAGTGCCAGGCCTGCGGGCACGAGTTCGAGGCGATGCAAAAAATGAGTGAGGATGCGCTGACGGATTGTCCCGAGTGCAGCAAGCCAGAGCTGAAAAAACTGATTTCTGCAGCGGGGTTCCAGTTAAAGGGAACCGGCTGGTATGCCACTGATTTCAAAGATGGCGGCAAAAAGAAAGACAGTGGTGGCAGCAGTTCCGGTGGCTCAAAATCTGGCGCCAGTGGCGGCGGGTGCGGCGCCGGGGGTTGCGGGTGTGTTGGCCACTGACGATAAAGGTGTCTGCTGACGGATTTTGCCGTTATGTTTTATTGCCGGCTGTACAAGCGAGGCTTGGTACGGCTTTTGGTTTAAGTCCATGTTGAAACTCAAGATTCGGCGTTATCTGGTTGCCGGCCTCCTGGTATGGGTGCCATTGGCGGTGACCCTTGCCATGGTCAAATTTCTGGTAGGAATTCTTGACTCATCCCTACTGTTGCTACCGGAAGAGTTTCAGCCGGAACACTGGGTAGGATTTTATATCCCGGGCCTGGGGTTTGTGCTGGTACTGCTGGTGGTTTTTTTTACCGGCGTGATTGTGGCCAATCTGTTCGGCAGGAAGTTGGTGGAACTGTGGGAAACAATTCTGGCACGTATCCCGTTGGTGCGCTCCATTTATTCAGGGGCGAAACAGGTTGCCGAGACCATGTTTTCGGGAGCCGGCAAGTCCTTTCGGAAAGTGGTGATGGTGCAATATCCGAGGGAGGGTATCTGGACGTTGGCGTTTGTGACGGGAGAGAGCTGGCAGGTTGCGGAAAAGCACGTTGGAACTGAGTTGATAAATATCTATGTACCGACTACGCCTAATCCGACTTCCGGTTTCTTTCTCATGGTTCCGCGGAAGGATATTATTGAGCTGGATATATCGGTGGATGAAGGCCTGAAAATGATTATTTCAATGGGAGTGGTCATACCAGGGAGCAAGAAACCCTCGTCATCTTCCGCTCAGTCCCCTGCTATTTGAATGTTACATAACAATTATTTTAAAAAATAAAACAGGAACAGGTTTTTATGCGTACCCATTATTGTGGTGAAGTCACCGAGTCATTGATTGATAAGTCCGTTACCTTGTGTGGCTGGGTAAACAGCCGACGGGATCACGGCGGTGTGATTTTTATTGATTTACGCGACCGGGCCGGTATCGCCCAGATTGTTTTTGATCCCGACAAGGCGGAAGCCTTTTCTGTGGCAGAAAGCGTACGCAGCGAATATGTGTTACAGGTAACAGGTACCCTGCGCAAAAGACCTGCGGGAACCGAGAACACACACCTGCCAACCGGTATGGTGGAATTGATGGTGGACCGTATTAGTGTGCTAAACAAGGCCAGCGCCCTGCCGTTTCAACTGGACGAGGCAGATGTCAATGAGGGTCTGCGACTCAAGTACCGATATCTTGATCTACGTCGGGACGTCATGCAGCGCAACCTGCGCTTGCGCCACCGTGTGGCAAAGTCCTTGCGCAGATATCTGGAAGACAATCATTTTGTTGAAATAGAAACACCTGTTCTGACCCGTTCCACGCCTGAAGGTGCACGCGATTATCTGGTTCCCAGCCGCACTTACCCGGGACAATTTTTTGCTTTGCCTCAATCACCGCAGTTATTTAAACAGTTGCTAATGGTGGCGGGTTTTGAGCGCTATTTCCAGATCACGCGCTGTTTTCGCGATGAGGACTTGCGGGCAGACCGCCAACCTGAGTTCACGCAACTGGACATCGAAATGTCCTTTGTGGACGAAGAAGCGGTTATGGGGTTAATGGAACGCATGATCCGTTCGGTGTTTAAAGAAGTGCTGGACGTAGACCTGCCCGATCCGCTGCCGCGGCTCACTTATGACGAGGCCGTATCGCGTTATGGCGTGGATAGGCCCGATCTGCGTATTCCGCTGGAGCTTATCGAGGTGAGTGATCTCATGCAGAACGTGGAGTTCAAGGTATTCTCGCAGCCAGCCAAAAGCGCAAGCGGTAGAGTGGCGGCCTTGTGTGTGCCGCAGGGTGGTGGTCTGACGCGCAAGCAGATTGATGATTATACCGCCTATGTTGCCAAGTATGGTGCCAAGGGTCTGGCTTATATCAAGGTTAATGACGCCGGACAGGGGCGTGATGGCTTGCAGTCTCCTATATTAAAGTTTTTGCCTGACGACGTCGTTTCGGAGTTATTAACGCGGACCCATGCAAAGACCGGTGACCTCATTTTCTTTGGTGCCGATCACGCAAAAATTGTTAACGATGCCTTGGGTGCCTTGCGTATTCAGTTGGGGCGAGATCTTGGGCTGCTGGAGCAGGGGTGGAAGCCGGTATGGGTGGTGGACTTTCCCCTGTTTGAATACGACGATGAAAGCAAGCGCTGGAAAGCGTTGCATCATCCGTTCACCTCACCAAAGCTGGGAGAAAGCGCTGATTTTGATCCCGCCAACGCCTATTCGCGCGCCTACGATCTTGTGTTAAACGGCAGTGAGATTGGCGGTGGCTCCATTCGTATCCACGATCCGGAAGTGCAACAGCGTGTTTTTGCAACGCTGGGCATAGAGGATCAGGAAGCGCAGGAAAAATTCGGATTTTTGCTGGAGGCGCTTAAATATGGTGCTCCTCCGCATGGCGGTATCGCATTCGGTCTGGATCGTATTGTGACATTAATGGCGGGTATGGAATCCATTCGTGACGTCATTGCATTTCCGAAAACGCAAAAGGCATCCTGTCTGCTGACTCAGGCGCCAAGTCCTATTGAGGATATTCAGTTACGGGAATTGAATATCAAGTTGCGCCGGCCGTTGGAAAAGACCAAGGCGGATGAAGCCGGTTGAAAAATATTACAAACGGCCCGAGTCGGTATTGGTGATGATTTACAGCCGGGACGGCAATGTTTTGCTAATGCGCCGCGCCGATCATGAGAACTTCTGGCAGTCTGTTACCGGAAGCATGAACTGGGAAGAATCCAGTCCTCTGGAGACTGCCTGCCGGGAGGTGACGGAGGAAACTGGCCTGGAAACGACAGAGTCAAACGGCCTTCTCAGGGATTTGGGGAAAACCTATAAATACGATATATACCCGCAATGGAAACATCGATATGCCCCGGGGGTAAATATCAACACAGAACATAGTTTTGCTCTTGAATTGCCGGCCAAGGTGGGGGTAACGTTGAATCCCGATGAGCACTGTGACTACGTCTGGTTAGATTTTCAGATGGCTTTCGATACAGCGACCTCATGGAGTAACAAAGAGGCCATACTTGATGTTTGGCAACGAACAGGCAAACGAAGGTAAATGTTTATGGCAGTCAACGCTCTGGCATACCAAACATTTGATGACATAAGCGACAGCGAATGCGAGCAACGCATTCTGTCGGCCAAGGCAGCGCTGGGTGAACGTGTCGTGATACTGGGTCACCATTACCAGCGGGACGAGGTTTTTCGTCACGCCGATTTTTCTGGCGACTCGCTGAAACTGTCACGCCAGGCAGCCAACTCTGAGGCGGACTACATTGTTTTTTGTGGCGTCCATTTTATGGCAGAGGTAGCCGACATTTTGTCGCGCCCGGAGCAAGTTTCCATTCTTCCCGACTTGTCCGCAGGTTGCGCTATGGCTGACATGGCCAATCTGGCTAATGTGGAGCGGGCCTGGCAGGAGATCGCCAAGGTGCTGGATCCCGATAGCCATGTCACACCCATTACTTATATTAATTCCGCTGCAGACCTGAAGGCGTTCTGCGGTCGTCACGGTGGTTTGGTCTGTACTTCTACTAATGCCGGACAAGTCATGGAGTGGGCATTTAAGCAACGCGAAAAGGTTCTGTTTTTCCCGGACCAACACCTGGGGCGGAACACTGCGTTCAGCAAACTGGGGATTTCTTTGTCTGAAATGGTCGTGTGGGATTTCAGCCAGCCCAACGGCGGTCTGTCAAAGGAGCAAATAAAGAAAGCGAAAGTCATACTATGGAAGGGATTCTGTTCCGTGCACCAGATGTTCAAGCCAGAACACATCGATCGTTTTCGCGCCATGTATCCAGAAGGAAAAGTCATTTCCCATCCCGAGGCCTCTTTTGAAGTATGTCAAAAATCAGACTACGTGGGCTCCACTGAATATATTATAAAAACCGTGCGTGAGTCCGCGCCAGGTACACGCTGGCAAGTGGGTACGGAGCTGAATCTGGTTAACCGTCTGCATGAGCAATGTGAGCACGAAGGCAAGGTGGTGGAGTTTATGGCTCCGACGGTTTGTATGTGTTCCACCATGTTTCGTATCGATCCCCAGCATCTGGTGTGGACTCTGGAAAATCTGGTGGAAGGTAATGTTGTTAACCGGATCAAGGTGGATAAAACCGAAGCGGAGCTGGCCAAGCTGGCGCTTGAGCGCATGTTTGAGGTATCCATTTAAATATCCGGATTGAGCGCCCAGACAAAACCCGTTGTTGTCTTGATTCATGGCGTCTGGTTGCACGGGCTGGTGATGCGGTATCTGGCCCGTTCCCTGCAAAAACATTTTTTCCTCAAGACCTATCAATTTAATTACCCCAGCACTCACCAGGATTTGGCAGCGGATGCGCGCGAGCTAAATGCCTTTCTTGGTTCGCTGGAGGCGGAAGTGGTGCATTTGGTTGGTCACAGTTTGGGAGGGCTGGTAATCCGGGCCCTGTTTCACTATTACCCGAATCAAGCACCGGGGCGGCTGGTGATGCTGGGATCACCGGCACGGGGTAGTTATGTGGCGGCAGTGCTACAGCGATCCTGGTTGGGGCGCCGGATTGTGGGTCCCGCATTGGCTCAGTATCTGCAGGAAGGAGTTTTATGGCAGCCACTGCCCAGAGAGTTGGGGACCATTGCCGGTAGCATCGCCCTTGGGTTTGGCCGCCTGTTCCCGGGTCTGCCCAGGCCCAACGACGGCACTGTTGCAGTATCTGAAACCCAGACAGTTGATGCCAGCGATCACATCGTACTGCCAGTTTCCCACACCAGCATGTTGTTTTCCCCGCAAGTGGCTCGACAGGTCGGCATTTTTCTGACTCAAGGGCAATTTGACCGGCTAGAATCAGATCGCTAATTAGGGCGGGCCTTGGGGGCGCTATAGGCTGGTGGTAAACTGGCCGCGGACGGCAGAATGCCGGAAGAATTCAATGATTGTGTAACAGGAGCTTGAATGGCTGGACATAGTAAGTGGGCCAACATCCGATTCCGGAAAGGCGCGCAAGACGCCAAGCGTGGCAAGATATTCACCAAAATTATTCGAGAAATAACCGTAGCTGCCCGCATGGCCGGGGGTGATCCTGGGGCCAATCCACGTCTGAGAGCCGCAATCGATAAGGGGCTGGGCCAGAATATGCCCAAGGATAAAATCGAGCGCGCCATCAAAAAGGGCACCGGGGAATTGGAAGGCGAAAGTTATGAAGAAGTGATATATGAGGGTTATGGGCCCAATGGTGTGGCAGTGATGGTGGAGTGTGCCACCGATAATCGTAACCGCACGGTGAGTGAGGTGCGCCATGCCTTTAGTAAACACGGCGGAAATCTGGGAACCGATGGATCAGTGGCCTATTTGTTCAAAACCATGGGTGTTCTCAGTTATCCCGCGGGGTCTGATGAGGACACGATTATGGAAGCGGCGCTGGAAGCGGGCGCGGAAGATGTCATCCCTGATGGAGAAGGTGGCACTGAGGTGATTACGTCGGTGGAAAGTTTTCACGAAGTGGTGCAAGCCATGACGGCTACAGGACATAAACCGGAACAGGCGGAGATTACCCGCCGGGCAAGCACCGAAACAGTGCTGGACGAGGAAAGTGCGCAAAAGATGTTAAAGTTACTGGATGCCCTGGAAGACCTGGACGATGTGCAAAACGTATTCAGTAACGCTGATTTCCCGGAATCATTGTTACAGCAGCAGGCGAGCTAAATGAAGAACAAAAAATCAGTTGGAGTACCGACCCGATAATATGCGCATACTCGGCATTGACCCCGGCTCGCGAATCACAGGATATGGTGTGGTCAATGTCTTGCGTAATGGCAAAGTTACCTACGTTGATAGTGGTTGTTTGCGTATTCCTAACAGCACGCTTGCCGGCCGGTTGAAAACCATCTACGAAGGCATTGCCGAAATTATTACCCTGAATCAACCGGACATGGTCGCCATTGAGCGTGTGTTCGTTTCCAATAATGCCGACTCCGCGCTTAAGTTGGGTCAGGCTCGTGGCGCCGCCATTTGTGCCGCTGTGAATCATAATTTTGAAATCGCGGAATACAGCGCCTTGCAGATTAAAAGGGCGATCGTGGGTAAAGGCCATGCCGATAAGGTTCAGGTGCAACACATGGTGAAAGCCTTGCTGGGGCTCTCGGGTAAGCCGCAGGCGGACGCCGCCGATGCCCTGGCGTGTGCCATATGTCATGCCAATCATTGGGCGGGCGATGGTGCGCTGCGCCGCGGTCTGCAAGGCCAGGTTTCCGCTCGGGTGACGACATGATCGGCCGCTTAACTGGAACGC
>JAOUNW010000198.1 GCA_029880755.1 Gammaproteobacteria bacterium | reverse complement strand
CCGACGGATTCACTATTCAAACACCGCTCAACGGATCAAGCTTCATGCCAACCACCGAAGCGATCACCCTGACCTGGAGTCCAGCCGGTTCCGCGGACCAGATGTCCGTACACATCGATCTGCGCTGTACCGACGGCGGTTTGTTCACAAGCCGGATCAATATCAGTGGCGATCCCGGCGTATACACCGTCATGCCGGAGGAGTTCGTCCTGATGTTCCCGGACTTTCAGGCACAGTGCACCAGCTATATTCGCCTGGCACGCACCCGTCCGGGTGAACTGGACCCGGCTTTTGGCGGCGGCATTGTTTCCGGCCGGCAGGAACGCCGCGTGCAACTGACCTTGATCCCGTAACTCATTCGGAGGCGAAGACGATGATGAAATTTGTTTTGACCCTGGCGGTTGTGCTGTTGATCCAGGCGGGCAACAGCAGCGCCGAAACCTGGTATGTCAACGCCGGCGGCGGTATCACCGAAGTTCGGGGGAGTGATTTTAACAACGCGAATTCTTATCAATTGACGGCAGGCTATCTGATGAACCGTTTTCTGGCGGTGGAAACCAGTACCCTGGATCTGGAAGAATTCGAATTGGCAAAAGACCGAAGTATCAGCCTGCAGGGTGCGGGACAATCTCTGGGTATCGTCGGCCGTATCCCGGTGCGCCGGGTTGTTTTCAAGGGCGATATCGGCGCCCTGCTCTGGCGACTGCGCAGCGAGGCCTTTGGCCGGTCCACCGGCGATGAAAGCGGCATCAGTCCCTTCCTGGGTCTGGGCATTCAGATAAATCTGCCCGTGGGCATACGCCTGGGTAGCAGTGTGCGCTTGTACCGTGATGTCAGCGGCAAGACTCTGGCCACCAGTCTGGCGACCGTAGGGGTGGAGTTTTGATGCTGATGTCTATCACCTCACATTAACATGGTGCGCAGCCTAGCCCATAGGGAGGCTCAAGTTACGTGTATAGCCTGCCGGCTACAGGTTCTGCGCGTAGACAAATCCGGTAGCTAATATGCCCGCGGTGATAACAATCCATCTATACCTGGCAAAGCCGTCACTCGATTTTGCAGATTCTCTGATGGCGATGATCTCTGTATGTTTACCCAGACTGTTCGATTTTTGTAAGACCTTTTCTGAACCGCTGTCATATACAACCATTACCATGGGAGAAAAACTCACTCCCCGTGACGCGACATTGCCGAATACATCTTCGACAACGATAAAATACTCAATTCCCGGTACTTGTACACTTTCCGGTCCTAAGGTTACAGTGTATAGACTCTCCTGCTTTAAGTGGAGTTTGAATTTTGTGATATTGTAGTCCAGCGCTCCCCGTTGACGATAATACAGCAGGACGTCCTTTACTGAACCGCCCCTGCCTTCTACTTGCACCGTCAGCGATACAGACTTATTTGGCTCGATCAACGCATTACTCGGCCGGTACCTGATTTCCGGCGGCATGAACTCGTCTGCATAGACTTGAACAACTGAAACCGTATTGACTACTGCCATTAATACGCAGGCATAAATGTTCATAATTTTAAACGTTCCTCAATTTCGGCGCCTGTATAGCTTTGTCTAAATCCCAAAAAGACTTACGCGCTACCCGTGCTCCTGAAACTACTTCAGTTCTGGCGACTATGCTGTATTATCTATTGAGGAATGAAGAATCAGTAGACAACGGCATCATGGTAGCATCATACGGGTGGCCTGCCCACTCTCGAACTCAAGTGTATACAATATGTTTACACGTGCGTGTAGCTGAAAATGGTGACGAAAATAGATGCTTGATCGATTACTCAATAATCAAAGAGTACTGTTTCGTTTCGCTTCACTTTCACCCGCAGCATACTCTTGCCAACGCCAGAAATTAACCCTTCTTTCATAATCACTAAATGCCGTTCTAGTAACGGTAACTTCAATGTGTTTATTGCCCTTGTTCCAATAATGAGTTTCTTGAGGATACAGGAACAATGTTTCTATCGCCGCATACACTGCGATAGGGTAACCCGAACCGATAATCAGCGCTGCAGAAGCAAGGGAGGTTAACAATCGTTGGCCCCAATGAACTTCACTATAGCTGGCCTTACCCCACTTTTTTTCCAACATGGAAAAATTGCCAAGCTTCGGTTCGAAACCGCGCCATAAACTACTATAGTAAGAAACGTCTCCATATTCAGAGTATATGGTTGCAAGCGGTTTATTAAAGTCAGATTCTTCGACAGGAATTGTTTCAAAATTAGTAATTGTGGCACAGCCACTAAATACGGCAGCAAACACTAGAACACTCAGCAGACGAACGTACATACCCATCATAACCTCGAAACTTCCACGGCGACAACTTATCATACGCCTCGAAGTTGGGTTGTACAAAAGGATACCGTAGGAGCAGGTCCGATTGGGTCGATATTTCACGACAATTAGCCGACAGTTATTTACATAATATCTCTCGCTGAGCTATAGGTTGAAAACCTGACTGTTGAGTTCGACGGCCTGAAAAGGATTCGGTGGACAGGCTTCCGATTGAGACTATCGTAGTCTCGCGTATTCAATATTTTCACGGCCTAATGCCGGTCATCGGTAACCGTTTATTGAGCGCTTCCTTACGTGAGCCTTCATCTTCGGCGACGATCATTTCCAGAACGATAGGCAGCCGGTCACTGACGTTGAACATGCGCTCGGTACGGCACAGGCCGACACCCATGGCGCCGTATTTCAAAGCACGCTGTGCGTCATGCCCGCTGTCCGCGGCGATAGAGAGCCTATTTGTGTCCGTCCAGTAGGGATGTGTAGTTGTCCACCCTCTTAACCCGTTCCCCGACTAAGAATTCGGCAGTTGGGTCTTGGTCCACATCGGGAAAAAATCTCTTTATAACTGAATGAAGTACGTGCAAATCAACAGGCTTGGTCAGATAGGCGCAAAATCCGGCTTTTTCGCCCCGGGTGATGTCAGCCGCCATCGCGTTTGATGTGACGGCAACGATAGGTGTTCGCCGCGCCCAGGAGAATCGACGCAGATGAGTCAACACTTCATAACCATCCATTTCGGGTAGATTGATATCAAGAAAAATAATATCCGGTCGATGGGTTTGCGCCAGT
>JAOUNW010000197.1 GCA_029880755.1 Gammaproteobacteria bacterium | reverse complement strand
AACGAAGGTGGATGCCCGCATAAATAGAAACGAATAACACCAGCGCCTCCACCAGAGCCAATAGCAGCAGAGAAGTGGGCACATAGTGCCGAAAAATTCGAACCATCATAGCTGGCAATTACCCCACAAGTATTCTGGCAAGTTACTGCCTTTTCTTTTATGCACCTATTTAACGCTCCTGTAATTGGTTGCTTTAGGTTAACTATAGGCTGCCCATACCCCAAATTTGTAGTACTACCCTACCATTAGCAAATTTCTGGGCTATCTTAAAAATAGAGAGGCGATGAATTTTCGACTTCAATACCCTGAGGCAAGAACCGAATCGTTCAAGAGTGCAGACATATTGTGACACATCCTGTTCCACAGAATATTGGCGGCACCCAGGCTGTTATCGAGCGGCTTCGGGCCGGTTATGATCAAGGAATAAAATGGCTTCCATTTGGGTGGGCGATATTACCAACCCTGCACCCAGATACAAGTAGACATAATTCAAATATTAGCAATTTCTTATGTAACAATTCCCCGTTGTATATCGCGCTGCAGAGCCAATCTATACCAGCATGCTGGCATAACTCTTGCTTATCATTATGGTAACGGAATTTACGGGGAAAGTGATGCGTAGAAACCACAAACTTTTGAATCAGCGGGAGATGAAACGGCCTGATTACCTAAATCATGCACTCTCTATGTGGTTTAGAGCCTGCGCACTCATTACCTTATCCTGGTTCTTTTCTTTTCAGGCCTCGGCCGCGCAACATGCGCCCCGTGAGATTGTCAGCAATGATATGACCATAGCTTCTGAATTGTCCCGGCACAGCCTGACCAATTATCTTCACCAGGAAGGTCTGACGGACTACGAAAACGGAAATTATTCCTCTTCATTGAGTATTTTCCGAACCCTGGCGTCGTTGAATCACACAGCGGCTCAATATTATCTGGCAAATATGTATTTCAATGGCTATGGAGTGACCCATGATGCCGCCCAGGCAATGCTCTGGTATGAACGTGCGGCAGAACTGGGGCATATTCAGTCGCAATACAATATGGGCGTGGCTTATGCAAAAGGAATTGGCATTGGTAGTGATATCTCCCAGGCAATTTATTGGTGGCGTCGGGCAGCGCTAAGCGGTAATACAGATGCCCAATTTAATTTGGGGCTGGTGTATTCCAAAGGCTTTGGAATAAATAAAGATTTAACTACAGCAGCGCGTTGGTGGCACAAAGCAGCAACACAGGGTGACGCGGCGGCTCAATTCAATCTTGGCACCTTGTACGCCAACGGCGATGGTGTTGGCCAGAACCTAGAGTTAGCCATTGAGCTTTGGCAGCAGTCCGCTCAACAAGGATTCTCACACGCAGTGGATGCATTAAAATCTCTTAGCCTGTACCAGTTCCTCGGTAACAACCAGAAAAAGTAATTCGGCTCTGCCTAAAACCCAGGGAGCACAGACCCCCATAACTTCATCATCGCCTGAAGAATAAAAAAGGCAAAGAGACCTGCAACGATATCATCAAGCATTATCCCCAAACCCCCTTTTATCTGCCGATCCAACCAGCGTATAGGAAAGGGTTTCCAGATATCAAATAACCTGAACAACAGGAATCCAGCCAGAATCTCCTTCCACCCCACCGGCAATAGAAACATGGTAATGAGAAATCCTGTGATTTCATCCCAAACGATGCCGGGATGGTCCGGTACATTAAGCGCCTTTGCAGATGTGTGGCATAGCCATACACCCAAAACGGCGAACAGGAAAACAACCGTAATATAAACATGCTGTGAAAATTGAACCAACAACAGATATACCGGGATCCCAACGATCGTACCCATCGTCCCTGGAGCAACGGGAGACAGGCCCGCACCAAAACCGAATGCCAGAAAATGTATCGGATTACGCAGAACATACTTTGCAAGATTTGGATTCATTTGCGCCAAGCCAATTTAGTAAACTATCTGAAGTGGCTATAACCATGCGATGGCGGTTCCCAGCGTTCCCCATCCGCCGTTATCCATCTTATACCCGCTTCCGATTCAATCTCGCCGATCAAATAAAATCTGCATCCCAACTCCAAACCAATGGACTCCAGTTTATCCGTTTTATCGCCAGGAACAGTAATACATAACTCGTAATCGTCTCCAAATCCAACAGCCGTTGCATAACCACCGGCAACTTCGAAATGGGTTCGATAGACTGATGACAGAGGAATGTCGGGCATATTAAGCCGGGCGCCCACTTTGCTCATTTCAAGAATGTGTCCCAGATCCGCCGCGAGCCCATCGGAAATATCGATAGCACTATTAGCAATCCCGCGCAGGCCCTGCCCAATCCTTACACGGGGCTCCGGTGTATGCAGCCTCGAACTGACCTTCTGCTGCTCGTCCTCAGTTAATGTTAACTTCCCCTGGTGATGAGCCAAAGCAAGGGCGGCGTCACCAAGTGTTCCGGTTACGTAAATATAATCGCCGGATGCGGCACCGCTACGCGTCAGCGCCTGGCCCGTTGGCACCAAACCATTAATCTGTATACCAATCGTTCGAGGACCTTTGACGGTATCACCACCTATCAATTGAACGTTGTATTCTCCGGCAAGATCAAACATTCCCCGGCAAAAAGCCTCCAGCCAGTTTTCATCCACATCGGGAAGACTAAGATTCAGGGTAAACCAGGCAGGCTCGGCGCCCATAGCGGCCATATCACTCAAGTTCACTGCCAGTGCTTTGTGACCGATAGCCTGAGCTGCCGCATCTGAAGGGAAATGCACGCCCTCTACCAGGACGTCAGTGGAAACAACCAGCTGATAACCGGCTGGAATATCGATAACCGCGGCATCATCGCCGATTGCAATAGCGACATCCTGGCGGACAACTGTTTGGCGCCAAAAATAGCGCTGGATTAGTTCAAATTCGTTCAATCGCGCAGTTTAAGCCAACCGTTCCGCGGAAGATTTTAATTCTGAGGCGCGCAACTTGCCTGCAACTTTGTCTAACACGCCGTTAACGTACTTGTGTCCGTGTTCGGCACCAAAGGTCTTGGCCAGTTCCACCGCCTCATCCAGAATAACCTTGTATGGAACCTCAGGCGCAAACTCCAGCTCAAAAACCCCAAGACGAAGT
>JAOUNW010000034.1 GCA_029880755.1 Gammaproteobacteria bacterium | reverse complement strand
CAGTCGATGCCCCTCCTGAGCAAAATCAAGCTCATGCAGACGGGAAAAGAAAACAGCGTCCAGATAAACATCGAGTAGATTATAAAAATCTTTTTTGTTTTGACTGGCAAATGGATAGGCTGTCCAATCGCTAGACGTAAAGGCATTCATAAACGTATTAAGCGAGCGCCGGATCATCATGAAGAAAGGATCGCGTACAGGAAAATGCTCACTGCCACACAGTGCGGTATGCTCAAGAATATGGGCGACCCCGGTAGAGTCCATGGGGACAGTACGCAAAGCTACCAGGAATACATTTTCCGGGTTGTCGGAGGTCAGATGAAAATGCTGGGCTCCGGTAACAATGTGTTGATATTCTTCAATTACCAGATTGAGTGATTCAATAGGCTGGCTTCTTAACCAGCGAAAAGCGGGATGGACAATTGCCGGGCAGCCGGTTTGGGTTGTTTTGCCAGAATCAGTGTCAGTTTTTTTGTGAATTCGGTTCATGAATCAAAGCTATAAAAATTGGTTGTATAGGGAAGATTGACCCTGTGTAGATTACTGGGTTCAATCCGTATTACGTCAAACAAACAATATGGGGGTTTTGCATCAATATGCAAAACCCCATAGAACAAGTCAGCCAGTGAGGTTAAACCTATTACAATGACAAGCAAAGTGTATATGTATCGAGGCGAAATTGCCCGCTCCGGCATCGGTTTTGGCACTGCTTTAGCCATCGCAATTTCCTGGTCTGCTAACAAGTCAATTTTGTGGGCGATAATTCATGGTCTATTGTCATGGATTTATGTCGTATACTACGCTCTGGTTTATTAAGTTTGGCCTTGGGGCATAAACGCCGATTTTGGCGGTAAATAAGCCTTAACCTATGCTGGCCTGGAAATTGGGGGGTGTAATCCCCAAATAGTAAAGTCAAGAAATGTCAAAATCACGGAAAACAAGCGATGATAATTTACGATCTGGATTGTGCGGCGGGTCACCAGTTTGAAGGTTGGTTCAATCGCTCCGAGGATTATCTGGAACAGGAGCAAAATGGCCTGCTCAGCTGTCCGGTATGTGGTTCACGGCAAGTTAAAAAATTACCAACAGCCAGTTACATTAATACCCACGCCAAACCACCTCAGAAGGTCCCGGATACCGCGGCCAAAGCCCCCTCTGAAAAACAACTGGCAACCTGGAATGCTCTCGAAAAGCTCCATGATTATGTTGATCAGCACTTTAAGGATGTTGGGGCGGATTTCCCGGAAGAGGCCCGGAAAATTCACTATGGAGAAGCAGAGGCCAGGAACATACGTGGGAGCGCCACCCGGGAGGAAGCAAAGGCATTGATTGAAGAAGGGGTGGAGGCCATTCCTTTGCCGGTTCGTCCTTATCCAAAAAACAAGCTCAATTAAAACACCTCGGGCAGGTTTATGCTGCCCGAAGGCTCTTGTTAGCTCGGCGCTCCCGTTTTAAGCCGCAGCGAAATACAGGGCAAGTAACATCAATACTACGGTCAACCCCTGGAATCCGACGCGGGCTGCCATAAACTCAGTGCCATGTTTTTCATCGAACGCCCCACCATGGATCATGGAGTAGATCCCGGTGACAAACGCTCCAATTGTTGCCAGTAATGCCAAAATAACTGTGATAGTTAATGGTGTCATGTTATGCCCTCCAGCCATTAAATACCTTCTAATAATAGTGATTTTGTCGAATATTGCGTTGATTTGCGTCAACTTGCGCGCCAGATAAAAAAATTTTGTGTTAGGAAGAAATTTAACCCCCCTCAAGCGCAGGTTTGTCATTGGGCTGAAGCCGCTTTCTGAGCACCATTTATTGGGCTATATAACTAACAGGGAGTCCTGATCAGGGGACAAGCGGGTTCAACCGCAATTTTTCCCAGCCTATTCCGGGAAAAGCAATCAGGCAGGTCCGAAAGAAGTTGTTTCCGTAATGACGCATAAAATGAGCCCAAATTAAACAATGGCCGCTAGTCAATCTCACACAGCACTGCCACAAGACTATCTGTTGGGTGAATACCAGATCCACTCTGTGCTAGGTCATGGGGGTTTCGGTATTACTTATCTGGCCAAGGACACTAAGTTGAATTCGCTAGTGGCCATTAAGGAGTATTTCCCTCAGTCGTTTGCCGTGAGAGATGAGCAGTCCACCATCACGCCTGCCAATTTCACTGCTGCCGAAAGTTACCAGTGGGGTCTGGAAGAGTTTTTGAAAGAAGCTCGAGTGCTGGCCAAGTTTAAGCATAACTATATTGTCAGGGTACTGCGTTTTCTGGAAGCCAATGGTACTGCGTATATGGTTATGGAGTACGAACAGGGAGAGAGTCTGGAGTCTTATTTGCGAAAACGCGGTGGGTTTCTGGATGAGAAGTCCCTCTTTAGTATTTTTTTGCCCATCCTTAGTGGACTGCAGGCTGTACATGATGCCGGTATACTGCATCTCGATATAAAACCCGACAATATTTATCTGCGCGCCTCCGGTCAGCCGATGCTCATTGACTTTGGTTCGGCCAGTCGCGTGACCAAGGGCGAGGAGAAAAAAGCCGTTGCGTTGACGCCTGCCTACACAGCCATCGAAAATTATCCCAATAAGGGAGACCAGGGTCCTTGGTCAGATATTTATTCTATCGGTGCCACCATTTATCGCTGCATTACAGGCAAACAACCAACAAATACTATTAATCGCTTTGAGGCTGCCGAGCGAAAACTGCCTGATCCCTTGATACCAGCTACCAAGTTTGAACGACCTATTTATTCTTCTTACGTCAGGGAGTGTGTGGATTGGGCCATGCAACTGGCGCCGGAGGACAGACCAAGAAATGCCAGGTCGCTGCAGAATGGTTTAATGGGAAAAGGCATGACCAATGATGAGCCGGAAGAGAATAAAGGCAATTTATATAGATCCGGGTTTATAGGTATCGCCTCTATTGATGACAGTTTGGTGGAAGAAAAAAGAAGCATATGGAGCAAGATGTTATTTGGATCGATTTTCGCAGGGATCATGTTCATCTTTATGCTCAAGGCGGGCATGATTAACGAACAGGAGCTGGAAAGAGCAGTTAGTGTAGTGGCAGAAAAGGTGAGTGCTGTTTATACGCCCATAGAAGACAAATTCATGCGCACCTTCCGTCTACGCAGGGACCGGCCAAGTGCGGAGCAGTCCATGGAAGCGGCGCAAGCAACCAATGTGCCAGTCAGCGAAATCAGGATGGTGTCCGGTGGATTTAACCCTGCGAAAGAGAGGACCCAGTTGTTAAGTGGGCACGTGGACCAGGTGCAATCTATGGCATTTATGCAAAATGGCTCGTTACTTGCCTCTGCTAGTGCCGACGGCATTATCAAAATATGGAAAACAGCGACGGGTGAGCTGGTAAAGACACTGCATTCACAACAGAACCGGGAAGGAATAATAGCTGCATCAAGCGACGGCGATCTATTGGCCACCATTAGCAGTGATAATAGTATTGTTGTGTGGAGTCTATCTCAAAACGCTGAGGTGGCGAAGCTGGTGGGCCATGTCGGCAATATAAATCGTCTTTCCTTTTCACCCGACGGTGCGCGGCTGGTGTCAGCGAGCGAGGACAAGTCGGTCATCGTCTGGGACTTGAAGCAAAAAAGTATTATCTATCAACTTCAATACGACCATAACGTAACAGCAGCCGCTTTTTCCCCCAATGGTCGATGGTTGGCGACAGGGGATAGCAGCGGAGAAGTAAAGTATTGGGCTATGTCTAACGGGGCGCCTTTGGCCAACTTTACGGCGCATGATAAGGAAATAACGTCAGTGCTCTATTCACCCGATGGGAAATGGTTGGCGACAGCAGGTAGCGGAGGGTTTTTGAAATTATGGAATGTAGGGCTCACCGAAAGCGATCGACCTTTGGCAGAAGCGCCTGAGACTATCAAGAATGTTGGTTTCAGTCCGGACAGCCATTGGGTGTTGGCGGCAGGTTCCTCCTCGGAGCTATTGATGTGGAATACTGGTAGTCAGACTATTGGACACCGGTTGTCAACGGATACAACTGTTATTGAATCCATGGCGGTCTCGGCGGATGGCAGATATATTGCAACCGCTCACGGCGTGTTGATAAAACTCTGGGCATCGCCGTAAGACTGATTTACTATGTATACAGAAAATGTGGTTTGGACTTGTTGCTATAAGCGACCGGGATTTTTGACGAGTTAACTGATGTTTTCGCAAAAACAAAACACCATAGAAGCTATTTCACCGAATCTGTATTGGGATCCACGATTTGAGATTGAGGCGGCAAAGATATTGCCAGGAGAGTTTTATGTTACCGAACAACATAAAATGGTGGTGACTGTGCTTGGCTCAGCGGTCTGTGCCTGTGTGCGTGACAGAGCCAGGGGTATCGGTGGCATGAATCACTTCATGTTGGCAGACAGGGGTAGCGGTGCGCAAAATCCTGATAGCAGAGCCGTGAAGTACGGTGTATATGCAATGGAAACGCTGATTGAACAACTAATGTGTGCAGGTGCACAACGAAAATATCTTGAGGCAAAGGTATTTGGTGGCGCTAAACTAATGCAGCATGGAAGCGGCCCTGATATTGGCAAGTTAACATCCGATTTCCTGATTAGCCACCTGAAGTCACAGAAAATTAAAATTGCCGCCAAAAGCATGGGGGGCAGCTATCCACGCAAGGTTTATTATTTCCCGCGCACTGGTCTGGTGTTGGTGCGTAGATTGTTAAAGGCAAACAATAACACCATCCTTGAACGCGAAAAGGAATACCGTATCAATTTGGATGCCTGGGCCTAAAGAAGAAGCATAATCGTTTATGAAGAAAAAAGTCGACATCAGGGATATTGCAAAGGGCATGTATGTTTCGGATCTTGACAGGCCGTGGGTGGAATCACCTTTCCTGTTTCAGGGATTCGAAATCAAGAATGACAGTGATATCGTTGATCTGCAGAAGCATTGTACTTATGTATATATTGATACTGAGTTAGGTATCGACTTTATCCCTCAGGCAGCAAACCGCGGGGCAGCAAACCGCGCCCGTGAGCTGGAAGAGAAAGATAAACAGCTTAAAAGGGAATTCAGGCGCCTGGCGGAAATGCCGTTGTCAGAAAACAAGGTCCAAGCACCGGCTTATCAGGATCGGACGCCATTGGAGCAGGAATTGCGAGAGGCCCGGGCTATTCAGACAAAGGCCCGGGACGCCATGCGGGAAGTGGTAGAGAACGTGGAAAAGGGCAAGAAGGTTGACGTACCCATGGCCAAAAAAGTAGTTGGCAGTATGGTAGACAGTGTTGTGCGTAATCCGGATGCCCTGGTATGTCTCAGTCAGCTGAAGGATGTAAGTGAATATACGGCGCTACACAGCGTCAGATCAGCAGTATTGGCATTGGCCTTCGGCCGGCATCTTGTTTTCAGCAAGGAAGATCTGGCAACGCTGGGTATGGGCGCGATGTTACACGATGTGGGTATGGCCAGGGTGCCAAAGGAGATACTGGATAAGCCGGGAGGCCTGACGCCCGATGAATTTGCCATTATGCAAAAACACATACAGTGGGGTATAGAAATCCTGGAGAAGTCTGGAGACGTGCCGCCTCTAGCACTCGAATTTATAAAACAGCATCATGAGCGACACGATGGCAGCGGGTATCCCAATAAGTTGAAAGGCGATCAAATTGGTTATGTCGGTGGTATCGGTTCCATCGTCGATGTTTATGACGCTATTACCAGTGATACAACCTACCACGCCGCACTGTCCGCTGAAGAGGTGCTTAAGATGATGTATGAGTGGCGGCACAAGGATTTTAACGCCAGTCTCGTGGAAGAGTTTATTAAGTGTATGGGGATATTTCCCATCGGTAGCCTGGTCGAGCTTAGTGCCGGCGGCATAGGTGTCGTTGTGACGATTAACCGTTCCAGGCGCCTCAAACCCAAGGTATCCCTGGTCCTGAATGAGAACCTCAAGCCTTATGGTAAGAAAATTGTTGCAGACTTAAGTGTGCATAAGAGCACGAAGGGTGAGGAGTTGAAAATTAAACGCGTATTACCGGCCGGATCACTGGGGATTAATCCTATGGACCATATTGTCTTGCTCTAGTCGTTGACAAACCACGCCGTCGTGTCTAACGGGCGGCAAGAATCTTCTTTTTCATCATCAGGATTTCCTTATCCAGCCCCAGGGTGAAGGTAGTATTGCAGTAATCCAATAGCGGCATGATTCTCAGGGCCAAATCCAGGGCAAAAGGTTTGATAGACGCGGACCTCTTGCTGCGCAGGGTTAACAGGGCAGCATCGATGGCCGGCAGTTTGCCAATGGCTTTATTGACGGGTATCGCCTCCTCCATTTTCGCAGGCGCGGCGACTGGGGCTTTTTCCAGTTCAGCCCGTTTGGCTTCTTCCAGGTGGGCATTGACGCAGCCGCGCAGTTGGGATGGCTCAATGGGTTTCAGGATAAAGTCATTGGCGCCGCAAGCGTAGGCCCGTTCCTTGGTAATGTCATCTTCGGCGCCGGTGATGACAATAATGGGGATTTCCGCCAGTCCATGATCTTCGGCGGCGCGAATGCGGCAAATAAGACCATAGCCATCCAACTGGGGCATTTCTATATCAGTGATCAGTACATCAACCTGACTTACTTGTGACAAGGTTCGCCAGCCCGCTTCACCGTCGCCGGTTTCCACGATGTTATAGGCTGTTCCTAGCATTTTGATGATGGTTTTTCTGATAACTCGGGAGTCATCAACCAGCAATATCGTCGGTTTTCCCAGGTTATCGACTGCAGCGTCTGCCATGCTTTCGCTCTTAGAAACAGGTTTTTATATTTAATAGCACTATTGATTATAGATTCAATGGCGGCTTCTGCCCGAGAACGGGACTTTGCCATGGAATGTCTAACAAATCATGCAAATATGAGACCACTTCTTTTACACATAAATTAAAGAAGGGTATAGAGGTAGATAGAACCAGATTACGGAAAAACAGCCGCACTGCTCGCCTGGCAGCGAGGGCGGTTAGGCTGTAGGGGTGTGACTCTACGCTTGTTGGCTAAAGTGACCCTGGCGGGCATTGCCCATAATTTCCCGGAAATCCCGGCCGCTTAAGTGTACCAGATCCCGGTGATCGCCCGCCTCAAAGTAGATGTCGTCACAGCCGGTCAGGCTGTCGTCGACAATCACTTCATAACCGTAGGCCTGGCCGATTGGGGGTATAGCGCCTATGTCGCAGTCAGAAAACAGATAAGCAACTTCCGATTCCGATGCCAGTTCCAGGTTGCGGTTAAGCTGACGATGGAGCGAGGACAGCTTGATGCGATGATCTGCCGGCAAAACGGCCATGAGATAATCATTTTCATCCTCGAGCAGAACGCACTTTGCCAGTTTATTGGCCGGGACATGGGCTGTTTTCGCAGTTTGCAGGCTATTTTCGGTATATTTGTGGGGAATGACTTCGTAGTCAACGCCGGCCCACTCAAGGTATTCCAGTAACGTTAGTGAAATGGTCATTACACACCTCCAATGGTTAATGTGCTTTAACCTTATGTAAATTAGGTATTATATCGCCATCACGACATCAGAAAATGACCGAAAATCGAAAATTTTTCCTTGATATGCGTCAACGTGTTCTTTGCTGCTGATTCAGGGTTGTATTAATCCGGTATTCTTTCCGATTTTAGGGTAGTAATTCCTTGCACGGACAATTGCCAGAGGCTAAATTTGTTTTAATTCACTGGATTAATAACCTGGCACGGTGACAGAGGCAATAATGGAGAATGCAAAAAAAGAAGAGCGGCGGGCGGCATTTCGCGACCCCGTTCAAATATTGGTGGATGTCATTTTGCCTGATGGTAATACAGTGACTATGCGTGCCCGTGATCTCAGCCGAACAGGTACGTTTCTGGAAAAGATGGAGGCCTCGGACCCGATGCCCACCGCTGGCTCAAAAATCCATTTAACCATAAAGTGGCCCATAGAAACCGCCGCGCCCGCTGTGCAGGTGACCGCCGATGTTATGCGAGAAACCGAAGAAGGCGTAGGTGTGCAGTTTGAGTTTTAATTGCTTCCCGGGCGCAGCTTTTCTGTTTTTATTTTAATACCTTAATACCTTCTGCTCCCCCCAGAATCAACACGTCCGCCGGCCGGATAGCAAATAAGCCATTGGTGACGACACCGGTGATTTGATTGAGCTTGGTTTCCAACTCCACAGGATTAATGATATCCAATGCGTGAATATCCAAAATGATATTGCCATTGTCGGTAGTAAACCCTTCACGTAGTCTTGGTTCGCCTCCCAGCTTTACGATTTCACGGGCCACATAACTTTGGGCCATCGGGATCACTTCCACGGGTAATGGGAATTTCCCTAGCCTGTCAACCAATTTGCTGTCGTCTGCGATACAGACAAATTTCTTGCTGGCGGCCGCCACGATCTTTTCGCGGGTCAGGGCGCCACCACCACCCTTGATCAGGTGAAGATATTTGGTGGCCTCGTCGGCGCCATCCACGTATAACTCCAGGCCTCCTGTCTGGTTCAGATCCAGCACAGGTATACCGTGGCCCTTGAGGCGATCCGCCGATGCAACTGAACTTGCGACAGTACCATCGAGTTTGCCTTTAATTCCTGCCAGGGCATCTATAAAGTGGTTGGCCGTAGAGCCTGTACCTACGCCCACGATCATGCCTGACTCCACGTAGTCGATTGCCGCCAGGGCGGCGGCCTTTTTCATTTCGTCCTGATTCATTGGATTACCATTGTTTTAATTTTTACAAGGTGGCAGAGAATACCGCCATTCGACCCTCAAAGGCAAAGCAACGCAAGCCGGAAAGCGCCTGCCGGCGGTCAAAATACAGGTTTTGGCTCGCCCCATGAATAAGGGTCTGTTAGATTAGGAGTATGTCCAAAGATTATTTAAAGAAAATTGTTTCAGCCCGGGTTTACGATGTGGCCATCGAAACATCCCTTGCCCATGCGCCCCTGTTATCCGAGCGCTTTGGCAATCAGGTGTGGCTAAAGCGGGAAGATGAGCAGCAGGTTTTCTCTTTCAAGCTTCGTGGTGCCTATAACAAAATGGCAGGGTTATCCAGGGAAGTGTTGAGAAAAGGTGTGGTCGCGTCTTCTGCCGGCAATCACGCTCAGGGAGTGGCTCTGGCAGCTGCCAAACTGGGTGCTAAGGCAACCATTGTCATGCCACGCACGACCCCGGAAATCAAGGTGCAAGCGGTGCGCAATCTCGGTGGCAATGTGGTTCTTCATGGTGACAATTATGATGAAGCTTATGCCTATGCACAGCAGCTCGAGAAGAGCCGGGGCCTGACTTTTGTGCATCCTTACGATGACCCGGAGGTAATAGCCGGTCAGGGCACTATCGCTGCAGAAATTCTTAAGCAGCACAGTGGCGAGCTGGAGGCGGTATTTGTGCCTGTGGGCGGCGGTGGCTTAATTGCTGGTATTGCCGTGTATATCAAGGAGCTGCGACCGGAAGTAAAAATAATTGGTGTTGAGCCGGAGGACGCGGACGCTATGGCTCGATCTTTGGCCAGCGGAAGGCGCATTCGGCTGGATCAGGTAGGCATATTTGCCGATGGTGTCGCAGTGCGCAAAGTTGGAAAAGAAACGTTCCGCATAGCGAAAAAATATGTGGATGAAATTATTGTTGTCAGTAACGATGCCATTTGTGCTGCCATTAAGGATATTTTTGAAGACCAGCGTTCCGTGTTGGAGCCAGCCGGCGCGTTAGCAGTGGCGGGGTTAAAATTTTACGTGGAAAGAGAAAAGATAAAAAACAAAAATTTGATAGCTATTGCATCCGGTGCCAATGTCAATTTTGATCGCTTACGTTATGTGGCTGAACGCGCTGAAGTGGGTGAACGACGCGAGGCCATCCTGGCGGTAACAATCCCGGAAAGACCTGGCAGTTTCAAAAAATTCTGTTCCGTTATTGGTAAACACGGCATAACAGAGTTTAATTATCGTTATTCTGATCCGAAAAAAGCCCATGTGTTTGCCGGTATTCAGATTCATGATATAGCTGAAGTTCGGCAACTGGTAACCGCCTTGCATAAGCATGGATATGAAACCCTCGATATGACTGATAACGAAATTGCCAAAGTGCATATCCGTCACCTGGTTGGTGGTCGTGCGCCCGATATCGACCACGAAATTCTTTACCGTTTTGAGTTTCCTGAGCGCCCCGGGGCTTTGTTAAACTTCTTAAAAAAAATGGGTGCGCGCTGGAATATCAGTTTGTTTCACTACCGCAACCATGGCGCTGACTTTGGCCGGGTTCTTGTAGGCATGCAGGTGCCTATGGCAGAGAAAAAAGAATTTAAGACTTTTCTGGATACATTGGGTTATGCCTATGCTGAAGAAACCCATAATCCAGCCTACAGTTTGTTTTTGCAGTAACGAACTAGGCTGCGTTCAGCCGGGTAGGTGCTGCCGGTAAAGAGGCCAGACATCTCCAAATAATCAGGATGCGGCCTCGTTACAGCACAGCTGGGTTTATTGGGTTTTTTCTTCCGTTTCTACAATCACTGGCCGCAGGTGAATTTCAATTCTACGATTTTGTTGACGGCCCTCTTCGGTGCTGTTGTCAGCGACTGGCCTGTTTTCGCCATAGGATGCGGCAATCAATTTATCAGCAGGCACATTATTTTGCTCCAGTAAACGCACAATGTTGGTAGCTCTGGCGGCTGCCAGATCCCAGTTACTCGGGAAGCGTTTGGTTAGTTTGCCGCTGATGGGAACGTTATCGGTATAGCCCGAGACAATCACCTGGTAGCTGGTCTGATTTAGTTGTTCGCTGACCTTGCTCAATACCTCACGTCCAGAGTCTCGTAACTCGGCAGAACCGGAAGGGAACAGTATATCCTCCGGAAGGTTAACATTAATACCGGTATTCATCTGACGCAGAGTTAGTTTTTGCGAATCCAGTTCGCTGGAAAGCTCTGTTTTCAACTTCGTAAAAAGTTCCTCCTGCTCCTTTTTTTTGGCCTTAATAGCGGCTAGTTCTTCACTTGTGAGTGATAGCTTGGTCTCCTTCTCATTAATATTTTTAGAGAGCTGTTCGTTTTGCTCAGCCAGGTTGTCACGTTCCATGATGAGTTGTTCGTATTTCCCTTGTGAAACGCAGGCACTTAAAGCCAGAGCGCATAATCCGGTGGCGATAAATCTGGGAAAACTGGCGCTTCCTTTTAGTGGCAAGCCAGGATGTTTCAGTTTGTTTGTCATGCATTCCATACCATTTCTCCGGTAGTGATTTATTGAGAATTCAGGGCGTAAGTGTGCCGTGAATTGAATCAGTAATTCAAATGCCAGGGGCGTCAGAGGTTGAGATTCGCCGATAAATGTGAGAAGTCAGACATTGCCGGCCTTAGCGAGTGGCAGAGATCTCAATTCTTTTTGGCGCTGATGGGCTTTAGTCGCTCTATTCTGGTGATGATCACGTCGTTAATTGGAACATCTCCATGTATGCCCACACGACCAGTCATGGAAGATTCAATTTTTTTGACTATTTCCATGCCCTGGACAACGTGACCAAACACGGCGTAACCCCAGCCCTGCTGTGTTTCGTTTTTATGGTCTAGTAAGACGTTATCGGCCGTGTTGATAAAGAATTGTGCCGCTGCTGAATGGGGGTCGTTAGTTCGGGCCATGGAGATAGTGCCGGTTTTATTGCTTAGACCGTTGTTGGCCTCATTCCGGATGGGTGAGCCGGGTGTTTTCGGCTGCATGCCGGGCAAAAATCCACCGCCCTGAATCATAAATCCCTTGATTACACGATGGAACACCGTGCCGTTGTAATAACCCTTGTCTACATACCCAATAAAGTTTTTGACTGTAATGGGCGCCTTTTTTGAATCCAGTTCCACATCTATATTGCCCATGTTGGTAGCAATACGGACGACTGGGTTCGCATGCGTGGCCCTCGTATTGTCCGCCGCATAGACAGAAAAAGATACACAGGCTGCCAGCGCCAGAAACAGAATCAGTTTTTTTCTTTCTCGGTTCATGATAGTTATTTCTCCATTTTCAGGATGGTACTCCACTCTTGTTTAGTGATCGGCAATACCGAAAGCCGATTGCCTTTTTGAACTAGTTTCATTTCCGATAGTATCGGGTTGTCTTTAATGTCTTTCAGGCTAATGGTATGCCTGAATTTTTTGACGAACTTCACGTCCACCATAAACCAGCGAGGGTTGTTTTTATCACTTTTTGGGTCATAGTGCTTGTCTTTCGGATCAAAAGCACTGTGATCAGGATAAGCTTCTTTAACTACTTCGGCAATGCCAACAATACCGGGTTCCTCGCAGTTAGAGTGATAGAAGAAGATCTGATCACCCTTCTGCATTTGGTCGCGCATAAAATTACGAGCTTGATAGTTGCGCACGCCGTCCCAATGCTCGGTCTGTTTCGGGCGGGTTTTCAGATCATCAATGCTGAATTCAGAGGGCTCTGATTTCATTAACCAGTAGTTCATAAGAGCTAGTTACATTTCTCGTAGTAGTAAAGTTGATGTTCAGGGAAAAACCCATAGTAGTTAGCGATATATTGGTAATCCGGCTTGGTTGTTTCTGCAGGATACACCCAGGCAATGTCATTAAAATAGAGTTTGTCCATGTGTAGATCAACCCAGAATGATGTTCCTTTTTCTGGGCAAGTATATAGACGGTCACTTGATATAAGCCGGGTAGTATCTACGCACTCAGGTGGAAAATACCAGTGGCCTTCCAATGAGATTATCTGTTCTGAGGGTGCGCGTGCGATAACAGCATCATTTTTGACTAACTTGATGCAGTAGAATCCTGTCATATTTACCCGGCGATAGTGTAAAACCGTTTGTCGGTAACGACGCCTTGAAGGGCCACATCCCAGGGCTCAGGCTGAATATTTTCAACCTTTTGAAAATCATGAGCCAATCCAACGAGGTGTGGTCGGCGCCAATGGTTGCGCCTTTGCAGAAAGGCCAGACTGCGATCATAAAAACCGGCACCCATGCCGATGCGATTACCCAACAGATCAAACGCAACGAGTGGCATCAGAACCAGATCCAGCAGCTGGGCACGTATCCAGTGTCTGCGTTCAATATCAGGCTCAGGAATGCCGTAACGATTTAGCACAAAGGGTGTATCCGGCTCGAACGGTGTAAACCACAGATGATCCCAGGACAAATGAGAAACCACTGGCAGATAGCATACTTTATTCATCTGCCATATTTTTTCGATAATCGGAAATACATCTATTTCACCGTTATGTGCGATGTAGCACGCGATGTGGCGGCTTGTGCGAAACCATCGGGATGCGGTTAGGTGTAGAGCGGCTTGCCGGGAGGCTTGTTCTTGTTGAGCGGATGTTAGTGCGGCACGTTGTGCCCGAAACTCGGCACGCAATTGCGATTTGTTATTCATGTTATGCCGTCAACATTGCGTAAGTGGGTACCCTCCGCCTGTGCCGTACTGTCCTTCCGCCTTGAACCGGCAGAATTAAATCGGGTGCCTTAGAGACGCTTCAGGCTTTCCACTACGAGGTGGACTTGCACAACGGCATCTACAGTCTGGCTCCCTTGGTATTAACTTATAGGTCCACAGGATTAACAGAACAATACAAACACCGCAGAGGGTACAGCATCATTATCGTCCAAAGTGGAGCTGGACTCCACTATATTAATCAATTTCTTTTATAAAAAAATGTGATAACTACTATTGTTGCAGGGCGGCTTCAATTTTGGATTGCAAAAACCGCAATTTTTTGCCCAGTTCCTTAGGGACATCGCCGCTATTGCGCTGAATTTGCAGAAGATCGTTCGTAATATTTAGTGCCGCCATAATGGCGCAGCGTTCCGCATCGATGACTTTGCCGCTTTTTTGGATTGCCCGCATTTTACCATCTAGGTAATTGGCAGCTTCAGAAAGCGACTGCTGTTCGCTGGGAGGGCAGGCTACCATAAATTCCTTGCCCAGAATTTTTATATTGACGCCTTCACCGCCAGGCTTCATTAACCACGCTCCAATGCTTTAAGTCTATTTATCATGCTTTCAATGCGGCTACGCGCCTGCCGGGTTTTCTCCAGCAACTTCCCATGTTCCTCCGACAGCGAGCCATTCTCCTGATGCAATGAGCTGTTTTCCGTTTTCAGCTTGCTGCACGCATCTATCAGGGCATCAATCCGGCTTTCAAGATTTTTTAGATCTTCAGACACAAACTGTTCCATCCCAACTGTTTTGTTCAGTTATCAATATAGGACCGCTCCGGTTTGCGGTCAACATTTTTTACAGGGTTTTCTTTATGAGTCAACTACTTTCCGGTGTTTTGGGTGCCCCCAGTATAATATAAAAGCGATGAGCTTGTATGATTTCTACCTGAAACAATTCACCAAAATGGTAATATCCACCTCTACAGCATAGACAAGGGCAGCAGTTGTGCAGACTTCTTTGAGAATACCGACCTACGATGAGCTAAATATTGCATTTGATAACGCCGGTTTGGCCACCGGGGCATCCGAGGCCCATGGCGTGATCTGCGGGGTATTGTCCGCTGCAACCGAAGATAAACAGGCCACCAGCTGGGTGCCGGTGCTATTGGCTGACAGAGACAAAACACGCGAGAAAGAGGCCCAAATACTGTCTGAGATGCTGGTATCACTGCATGAACAGAGTCAGGGCTGGTTACAGAACCCGAATTTTGAATTTCAGGTGTTGATGAGCCCGGATGATTGCGGGTTGGCCCAACGAGTAATGGACTTGGCCCAATGGTGCAGCGGTTATTTATTGGGCCTGGTAGCCGGGGGCGCTGGCGATATTACCCAATTGCCGGGTACCGCCCCGGAAATTGTTAAAGATATTATGCGTATTTCCGAAGTTGTTATAGGGGACGGTAAATCGGAGCAACAGGAAAAAGACCTGACGGAACTTGTTGAGTATGTTCGGTTGGGTGCGCATGCAGTGTATGATGAAATTCACCAGAGTTACGAAAAACAGAAATCTAGCTGATTGTATAGGTACTCAGGCAGGTAGTTACTATCCATGGATAAAGAATTATTCGCAAAGCGGCGACGGGATCTTATGGCGCAAATGGGTGGCGGTGTAGCTATTATCCCCACGGCGCCGGTTAGTACGCGTAACAACGATGTCCATTATCCTTATCGCCCTGATAGCGATTTTTATTATCTGACTCATTTTCCGGAACCGGAAGCGGTAGCGGTATTTGTTCCGGGGCGTGAACACGGGGAATATATCTTGTTTTGTCGCGAACGTGATCCCGAAAAAGAGATCTGGGACGGTTATCGTGCCGGCCAGGAAGGTGCCTGTGATATTTATGGCGCTGATGACTCATTTCCTATTGATGATATGGACGATATTCTGCCGGGGTTGCTGGAAAATCGGGAGAAAGTATTTTGCAACATGGGTCGTTACCCGGATTTCGATCATCGATTGATGAGCTGGGTAAACGAAGTACGCACCAAAGCCCGTAACGGTGTGCATGCCCCGGGCGAGTTTGTTGGAATCGATCATATTCTGCATGAGATGCGCCTAATCAAGCGGTCCGAAGAAGTCCGTTTAATGAAGACCGCTGCCAAAGTGTCCGCCAGGGCGCACAGGCGTGCCATGCAGGTTTGCAAGCCGGGTATGATGGAGTACGAGTTGGAAGCTGAACTGCTCTATGAGTTTAAAAAAGGCGGTAGTAGTTTCCCGGCCTACTCGCCTATCGTCGGCGGTGGCGCTAACGGTTGCATTTTGCACTATATCGAAAATAACTCGAAGTTAAACAGTGGTGACTTGGTGTTGATCGATGCGGGTGCAGAAATGGATGGGTATGCTGCGGATATCACCCGTACATTTCCCGTGAACGGAAAATACAATGACGAACAAAAGGCCTTATATAATCTCGTGCTTAAGGCGCAACTGGCGGCCATTGATCAGGTCAAGCCGGGAAGGCACTGGAATGATCCCCACGATAAGGCGGTACGGGTGTTGGCCGAGGGTCTGAAAGAGCTGGGGCTGC
>JAOUNW010000033.1 GCA_029880755.1 Gammaproteobacteria bacterium | reverse complement strand
TATTGCAAATCTTGGTCAAAAAAGCGCTATCGAGCGCGTTGCCTCCTATCTGATATTCCTGAATAACACTCATCAGGAAAACAATCTTGACGGAGACCATCTCTGCGAATCACTTACGCGAGTGGAATTGGCTGACATGCTTGGAGTCACGCAACGCACATTAATACGTTGCCTGAAAAAGATGGAATCAGACAATATTATCGGACTTACCAGAGAAGGATTTGTCATTAACGATTACTCGACCCTGTTGCATATTTCTGAGGGTAATTGATTTTTCGCACAGCTTCGTTTTATTAAGAAAATATGTAGACGTTGCGTTTTCTCAACTTTTATTCCCATTGCGCTGTTCCATAGATCCCGTCACTGAATTTACAGGTGACGTCGCAGTGACATTTTTCATTGTTCCCAAACAAGTATTTTTGCTCTGATATAAACAGGCTTTATCTATATTAGCCGGTAATTATACACAGCACTATATAAAGTGGCTTGGAGGAGACTATGTCGCAACAACGTGATCCTGGGAATATATTAAAGGAGAGTTTTTCATCGGAGGAAATAGATAAAATTAAATCAGATTCAAAAATGTGCAATCAGGACAGACGAACCTTCCTGAAGTGGAGCGCATTACTTGGATCACAGGCGATTGTAACGGGTGGGGTGTTAAACCTGGTTACTGGTGAGATCGCCAAGGCAGATGATAATTTTAATAACGTAACAGACTGGGTTTACTCTGTCTGTGGCTACTGTTCATTCGGTTGTGGCATGCAAATCGGTGTCAACTCCCAGGGCCGGGCAGTGGCTGTTCGAGGGAATAGTGCGCACCCCACCAATGCCGGACGCGTCTGCGTTAAAGGTCTCTACGAACATAAGATACTGCATGATGATGACCTCAACGTCGGCGCTCGAGGCAAGTACCCTCTTAAGAGAAATGCTGCAGGTGTCTGGGAGCGTATTACCTGGGACGAGGCTACCACGCTCCTGAGTCAGAAGATTATTGATGCAGTAGACAGGGGCGGGCCGAGTTCTGTTGGCACCTATAACACCGGGCAGTGGACGCTGGAGGAATACTATGCCTTTGGCAAGTTCGGCAAGGGCGCTATAGGCACAGACACCATGGATTCCAACACGCGGCTTTGTATGGCAGCCGCAGTAGTAGGTTATCTGTCGACATTTGGTTCTGATGGACCTCCGGGTTGTTACGACGATGTAGAGAATACCGATTGCTTCTTTGTATTTGGCATGAACCCCGCAGAAATGCATCCTCAGTTGTGGCGACGTATTGCCAGGGCGCGTCGAACATTGCGGGCACCCAAGCTGATAGTAGTAGATCCGCGCAGAACACAGACAGCACGTAGTGCGGATTTGCACCTGCGTCTTAATCCCGGCACCAATCTCGCGCTGATTAACGGTATTGTGCAACAGATCATTGTTAATAACTGGACGGATTCAAACTATATTAACCAGCACACACGAAACTACGATGCTATGGCGGCAACTGTTGCCAAGTATACGCCCGACTACACTGCCTCGATTACCGGTGTGCCTGCTGCCGATATACAAAAGGCGGCGCAGTGGATAGGCACGTCGCAGGAAACGCTATCAGTGTTTATTCAGGGCGTGTATCAGTCCATGGGTGGCACGGATGTGGTGCGCATGATTTGCGCCATGCATCTGATTATGGGCAAGATTGGCCGTCCCGGTTCCTCGCCTTTCAGTATCACTGGTCAGGCCACTGCCATGAGTAATCGTGAGGCAGGCGCATCGTCGGCATTGGCAGGGTATCGCAACTACTACAACCCTGATCATACCGGGTGGCTGGAAGATTTCTGGAATGTGCCGCGCGGTAAGATTCCGCCGCACAAACCGACTCCGATTACGTCCAACCGCGACTACCAGAATATTAACAGTCATGTCGAGATGCTGCGTAATGGCCAGTTGAATCTGTTCTGGATCCAGTGCACCAATCCGGCGGTGACGTTACCGGACCTCAACAAGTTTTTATCCTATGTGGATTTTAATAACCCGAATCGGCCATTCGTTGTGGTACAGGACATTTATGAGCCGATGGAATGCACGCATTTTGCCGATCTGTTTTTACCCGCAGCCATGTGGGGTGAAAAGACCGGTGTTTATACCTGTTCCGAACGCAAGGTAAACCTGGGGCGGCAGGCGGTATTGCCGGCAGGTTATGAATTGCGCAGTCAGGGTTACGGTGCTTATTCCGATCTGGAGATAACGGGCATGGTTGCACAAAAGATTGCCAGCATGGATAGCCGGTTTGCAGATCGCAACGGGAATCCGTTGGGGTACTTCCCGTCGGCAGAGGCCTGTTTTGAAGAATGGAAAGTTGTGTCCGCAGGTACCATTTGCGATATGAGCGGCATGACCTATGCAAAAATCGAGGCCAACAATGGTATCCAATGGCCATCAACGCCGAGTAATGTGTATGGCGGTGCCCGTCTGTATGCCGATGGAAAGTTTAATACCAACTGGGGTAAAACGCAGGGAGGCGGTGCTGATGCCGCATGGGTCGACCCTGACAATCTGAGCCGTGCCTACTTATGGGCGGTGGATTATGTGCCGCCGCCGGAGATACCGGACAGCAACTATCCGTACTGGCTAATTACCGGCCGAGTTATTGAACATTTCCACAGCCGGACAAAGACCAAGCGGGTGGCGCAATTACATCAGATGGTGCCGGAGAACTATGTCGAGATTCATCCCGATGATGCCGGTGCGTTGAGGGTTTCTACTGGCGATCTGGTCAAGCTCACAACACGACGCGGTAATATCACCATTCGCGCAAGAGTGACGGACACCGTAAACCCGGGACAAGTCTTTTGCCCAATGCATTTTGGTGATACGGATCCGTTTGATCAGCAAATCAATAATGGCCGGCTGGCCGCAACCAATCGCCTGACCATGAACTATGTGGACAAGGACTGCAAACAGCCGATATATAAACATTGCGCTGTTCATTTGGCCAAGGCTTAAGGGGGGCAGTGTGATGAAAACTTCAACAAACACAATACAAAGATTGACCATGGCGGTGTTGGCTTTGCTGCTGGTATTCACGGTGCCTTATGTTCTGGCAGGAAAGAATGGAGGCAGTGGCGGTGGTGGTGATGGAAGCGGAGGTGGAGGTGGAGGTGGTACAACCCAGGTTTACGATACCAGCTTCGCTGTGGAGTTCAGTTATTCCTGTCTCTCCGGCGGTTGTCATGAAACCAACACGCAGTTGGTGGATCAATATTCACGGTCGTTTATGACACACGCCATGGTTAAGTGTAATGCCTGTCATGGCACCCACACAGCAGCGGAACTGGGACAGGCGAAACCCAACCTGACAGGTTATACGCCGGGCATGGGGGCGACCGGTTATATTGTTGGAAATGACCGTTGCAAGGTGTGTCACAACAATCAGCATACCGGTGGCAAGAAAGCCAGTAATGATTGTAAGAGATGCCACACACCGCATGTTTTCTCCAGATAACCGTAAATCCTGAGAAGATCTTTGGGGTTAGGGGCTGCATGCGCAGCCCTTTTTTTTGATCCGCAATTTAGCGTTTATCCGGGATGGGGTATGATGGATTTAATGAATTGCATCGGGATAGCCCTGGATAGTCACAAATGAGAACAAGGTACTTGGAGATATATAGCCTGGTGGGGCTTGTGTTAGCTGCAACCCTCGCGATGGCGACACCCCTCCCCAACGGAGTGATACCTCATGATGGCCGGGTGGCACCCTCGCTTGTGCTGTCCGATTCCGATGGCAACCAGACCGACTTGAAAGCGCTGCGCGGCCAGTGGGTGCTGGTGCATTTCTGGGCCAGCTGGTGTGGCCCCTGCCGAGAGGAAATGCCTGCTATCCAGCGCCTGGCCTCGCAAATGCACAAGCAGGCAGGGTTTCGATTGGTACTGGTCAATACTGCGGAGACTGACGACACTGTGTTTGAGTTTTTGACGGTGGCGGCGCCTGATCTGGTAACGCTCATGGATCGACAGGGGCAGGTGACCGAGGTCTGGCAGCCCAGGGGTCTGCCCGCAAGTTTTCTGGTGGATCCGGAGGGCAGAATCCGATATCAGGCCCTGGGTGGGCGCCCGTGGGATACGCCGCCCTATGTGGATTTCCTGAAAGGGCTGGTAAAGAACGGTCAAAAATAGCGCTCCGGAGAGCAGTGCACCCATCTGTCCGGTCTAATTA
This sequence comes from Gammaproteobacteria bacterium, assembly GCA_029880755.1. Lineage (GTDB taxonomy): Bacteria > Pseudomonadota > Gammaproteobacteria > Acidiferrobacterales > SZUA-150 > JAOUNW01. Next base: position 11,825 of record JAOUNW010000033.1, on the reverse strand, counting down.
TTTCGAGCTTTTGGCTTTATTTTTGTCTTCAAAAGGGGCACAATTGCGCGCTTTCTGACCGGGGGGTGCCCATTTTCAGGGGTATATCCGGCAGACAAATCACGAATTCGTATAGAGGAACTTGCATGGTAACCATTCGTTTGGCTCGTGGTGGCGCGAAAAAACGGCCTTTCTATCGTATTACGGTAGCGGACAGCCGTCGGGCAGCCACCGGCCGAAGCATAGAACACCTGGGATTTTTTAATCCCCTGGCGGCTGAAGGCGAAGAAAAGCTGCGTATCGACGCCGAACGCGCTAATTACTGGATCGGCGTGGGCGCGAAACCTTCCGAGCGCGTTGCCAAACTGCTGAAACAGGCTGGTATTTCCGCCTGATTTGAGTAGCGGCCCGATGGCCAGTATCAAGACCGATGAGCCGGTGCTCATGGGCGAAATTGTCGGGTTATTTGGTGTGCGGGGTTGGGTCAAGGTGTATTCCTATGCCCGACCGCGGGAGGCCATATTAGGGTACGACCCCTGGTTACTGGAAATTGATGGCAACTGGCGGTCTATTAGGGTCAAGGAGGGCAGGGCCGGTGCAAAAGGTATTACTGTCCAGCTCGAGGGGTTTGTAGATCGCGATCAGGCCCAGTCATTGGTGGGTAGCCGTATCGCCATTTTGCCGGATCAGTTGCCACCGCTTGTCGAGGGCGAATATTACTGGTCACAGTTGACTGGATTAAAAGTGGTTACCCTGGACGGGGTTGATCTGGGGATAGTGGATCACTTGATTGAAACAGGCGCCAACGATGTGTTGGTAGTGGAGAGTCCTGAAAAGAGTCGAATGCTCCCTTATATCCCCGACGTGGTAAAACGGGTGGATTTGACGCAAGGCGTCATGGAAGTCGACTGGGATCCCGATTTTTAGCAAGATCAGCGCGGTCTGCCCATGAAACTGGATATAGTCAGCTTATTTCCTGAGATGTTTGAGGCGTTCAGGAAACTGGGCGTCGTCGGCAGGGCCATCCAGAAACAGGTTTTGTGCCTGGATTTGTGGAATCCCAGGGATTTCACTCAGGACCCGCACCGGACGGTGGATGACCGCCCTTACGGTGGTGGACCGGGCATGGTCATGATGGCGGAGCCGTTGGCGGCAGCTATTCAGGCGGCCCGCAAGAACAATGCCTCGGCAACGGTGATGTATTTGTCACCCCAGGGCAGGAAACTGGACCACAAGGGGGTCAAGGAACTGGCCAGGCGGCCGGGACTGATCCTGGTAGCAGGGCGTTATGAGGGCATCGATGAACGTCTGTTTGGGACGGAAATCGAGGAAGAGTGGTCCATAGGCGATTATGTGTTGTCCGGGGGCGAATTACCGGCCATGGTAGTGGTTGATGCCGTTGCCAGGCAGTTACCCGGTGTATTGGGTGACGAGGATTCTGCCCAGCAGGATTCTTTCGTTGACGGTTTGCTGGATTGTGGACATTATACGCGCCCTGCGGTCTATGGTGGTCAGGCAGTGCCGGAGGTGCTTTTGTCTGGTGACCATGAGGCCATTCGGCGCTGGCGTATACAGCAATCGTTGGGACGCACCTGGTTACGGCGTCCGGATTTATTGGCGCAATTGGCGCTAACTGAAGAACAGCAGCAACTGTTGGAACGGTTCCAGCAGGAGCATGAGAGTCAGGAGTAGAGATATGAGTAACATTATCCAGGAAATTGAAACGCAGCAATTAAAGAGTGATGTGCCGGATTTTAATCCCGGTGATACTGTTGCTGTTCATGTAAAAGTCAAAGAGGGTGATCGTGAGCGCCTGCAGGTGTTTGAAGGCGTGGTGATTGCTATTCGTTCACGCGGCTTCAACTCCAGTTTTACCGTACGCAAGGTTTCCTACGGTGAAGGTGTGGAGCGTGTATTTCCCTTGCACAGCCCTGCTGTAGCCAAGATCGAGGTAAAGCGCCAGGGCGCTGTACGCCGGGCCAAGCTCTACTACTTGCGCGATCGTTCTGGTAAGGCTGCCCGCATCAAGGAAAAACTGTAAGGTTTTTCAGCTTTTACTGCGATGATGAGCAGGCGTCATGTTTCGGCATGACGCCTGTTTTCGTATGGGCGCCAATTACTTTAAGCTATGGCCTGTGAAATATATGGCTCTGACTGAAATGAAGAAATTTCAACAAGCGCTTCTGATTGCTTTCCTGTTTTTGCCGGGGGCAGTCATGAGTGCAGACGAAATTGTGCAAAGAGCGGCGCTGTTGAGCAAGGGTGGCGCGTCACAGCTGGCGATCTGGTTGTTGGAGCAATCCCAGCCGTCACTGGAAGCCGGCAGTAGTGTTGATCAATGGGTGGCATGGGAAAAGCAGCGTCTCGCTATTTATTCGGAACAACAAAACTGGCTGGCCATTAGTCGACGCACAGAAGAACTCCCACACAATCTTCCCGAAGGCTTTACCCAATGGGCCCTGTTTGAGGGTGCTAACGCCGGTTTTCGTGCCAACAATCCCACCTTGGCCCGTGCCCACCTGCGCCGCCTGGTCTTGCAGTTTGCGGGAGCGGAAAAACAGGTCATGGCCCAGTGGCGACAACTGATTATTCGCAGTTACTTGCTGGAAGGTAATGCGCAGGATGCTGAAATCGCGCTGCAGAAATACAAGCAGGATTTTGGTGACGATAATGAGGACGCCCGGATACTGGAAGTACGCTTATTAATGCGAAACGGTGACATGAACGCGGCCTTTGAGGTGTCGGTCGGTGCTCAGTCCTATGAGGGGCAGATGTTGCGTTTGCTTGCAGGGCTGCGGCAACGTATCTACTCACCCGAACAGGCCATGGGTTGGGCGTTGCAGTTGGGAGCTAAAATAAAGGACCAGCCTGTGCTGAGCCGCCAAATCTGGAGTGTTGCCGCGGAGGCCGCGCATTTGGCGGGAGATTGGGCAAACTACGTATTTGCCCTGGAAAAATATTTATCAATTGAGGATTCCATGCCTGTCGATTCGCCTATGGAAGTCGCCAGCGGATCCGATTTATGGAAAGCCTATGAACGAACCGCAGAGAGAGTTGGAAATGACAGACGTTTGCTGATCGGTGACGATCAAAAATGGCTCAAGGCGGCACAGGCGCAAAATACGGATCAGATCCACTTGGCCAGGGCCATTTACGCATTCTTGATACATCTAGGCCAGGAACCGGAAACAAAGAGAATAGCTCATCAACGATTGGTCGGTTTGCTGCATCAGCAGGAATATGACACGGTGGTGCGTCATTTATATATCGGCGCCAGTCGTTACCCGTCAGTGCAGACCATTCCTGACGAAGCCCGTGCCGTTATTGCCATGGAGGCTGTAAAACACCGAGATATTGAGTTTGCCTCGACGCTGATTAATGGCCTGGAGATGGCGCCAACAGGCGAGGACCAGACGCAATGGCGTCTGCAGCAGGCAGGCATATTGATTTATGCCGGCAAATCGACTCTTGGAGCCGCCAAGCTTCGACTGGTTTTATCCGAGTCAAAGAAAATCGACGATGAGTTGGCCCGGAAATTTATTGGAGTCGTGTTTGATCTGCAGGCGCTACAGCAACATCAGCCTGCACTCGAACTTTTTCGTGCCTTATTTGATCAGGTAAAAAGCAATCAGATAAAGCGCGAACTTTATTTCTGGATGGCCGATTCAGAAATGTCCCTGGGAAATTTTAATCAGGCTGCCAACTTATATTTACAGTCAGCCGGTTTTGATGATACGGAAATCAATGATCCCTGGGGTCAGGCGGCCCGTTTTTATGCAGCGAAGGCCATGATAAAGGCTGGTCTCAAAGACGATGCCAGAAACACCTATGAAAGATTATTGGAGGTTACCTCAGACCCAAGACAACGCATTATTATTGAGCGGAGTATCCAACAGTTATGGCTAAATCAGAAGAGAGATTCCTAGGTATTGTACCGAGCCCGATCGGCCCTATTGGTCTGTCATTGCAAAGTGACAAGCTCAGAGCGCTGGAATTTGTGTCAGCTTCTCGTGCCCTTCGTACCCCCGCGATTGCCAGCGCCAAAAAGGTCTCCAGGCAATTAGTAAAATATTTTTCCAATCCGAAGCACATATTTGATCTGGAGTTGGTGCTGGAAGGAACACCATTTCAGAAAAAGGTCTGGCGCGAACTTATCAAGATTCCTGCCGGTAAGGTCACGACATACGGTGATCTGGCGGAAAAACTGGGTAGCAGCGCCAGAGCCGTGGGTAATGCCTGCCGGGCAAATCCGATTCCTATCATTGTTCCCTGTCATCGTGTGATCGCCAGGTCCGGACTCGGTGGATATATGGGAAAGACCTCGGGCAGCAAGTTTGATATCAAATGCTGGTTACTGGCGCATGAAGGCCACTGATGCAAGTACCATTGAGCGATTTATTGATGACCTGTGGTCACAGCAGGGCTTGAGTGACAATACCTTGCTGGCCTATCGCCGCGACCTGGAGGCAGCAAGCGCCTGGTTGCGAAACCGCAAGAGTTCGCTGCTGAAGGCGGAGCGTGAACAGCTGTTGGGCTATCTCGCTGCTAACGTGCGGGGCGGTGTGAAAGCGCGCACGACCGCCAGACAATTGTCGAGTCTGCGGAAATTCTATTATTACCTGTTGCGCGAATCAGTGCGCAAAAACAATCCCACTACTGATATCGAAACGCCTCATCTAGGAAAACCATTGCCCAGTGTAATCACCGAATCACAGGCGGAAAAACTGCTGGAAATGCCGGATATATCAAGCCCACTGGGTCTGCGGGATCGCGCCATGCTTGAAACACTCTACGCGACCGGTTTGCGTGTCTCGGAATTAATCGGCCTGGTGTTTGCCCAGATAAGCCTGGATGCAGGCGTATTAAAAGTAATCGGCAAGGGGAACAAGGAGCGCCTGGTACCCTTAGGGGAAGAGGCGATCAGCTGGTTGGCGCGCTATCTGAAGGATGGCAGGCCTGCTCTGGTAAAGAAGAAAGCCAGTAATATCTTGTTTCCCACGGCGCGTGGTGGTGCCATGACTCGTCAGGCATTCTGGCACAACATTAGGCGTTATGCTGTTGCCGCCGGCATTAAGCAGAAGCTATCCCCTCATACCCTGCGTCACGCTTTTGCCACACATCTGTTAAATCATGGCGCCGATTTGCGTGTTGTTCAGATGTTGTTGGGCCATTCAGATTTGTCTACAACGCAGATTTATACCCAGGTGGCGCGGGAGCGCTTAAAGAGTTTGCATAAGCAACATCACCCAAGAGGTTGAAGAGATGGAGTGGGTACTACCGGACCGGGGCGGGTAACTGCTTAGTGATACATTCTTTCCGCATCGCCAAAGTCGGCGCTGTTGTTCATCAGGAACACGTTGATACCTTCAATTCTTTTGAAGCCAAGAATCAGGGAAAGCTTGTGAATCATTGTTTTCCAGTTAAGAGAGTTGACCCGCTCACGAAGAACGGCATTTAGTTCCCGTGTGATGATTTTCAGTTCTCGCTCCAAAGTACCCAAGGAATGGAAATAATCCAGAGACAGGTAACTGAAAAATATAACAGCGCCTTTTAATCCCCACCCTGGTTCCGTTAATGAAAGCCACGCCATAGAACCTGTCACCGCAGCCAGTATCGATACCATGGCATAGCGCATGGAACGGCTATAGGCCAGCCGGTTGTCACTTTGCAGCTGGCGCAATTCGAACTCTTTGTCCCGTGATCGGATGCTGTGGCGGTAATGTAAATGCCTAAACATGGTAAATACTTTGATGAGTCGTTCAGAATGGCGTTTGTTTTCTATGCCAAAAGAATCAATTGCGCCTTGCAAGGCATTAACGAACTGACGGTAGTCCGGCGTTACCGGCGGCAGGGAAAAACGGTCTGTAGAGTGATTAATAATATCGCGCAGCTCCATGACATCGGCAACATCAATAGGAAACCGCAACGCCATTATGGTGCGGTAGAATGCGGGAAATGTTTCGACAGTCAGCCGGTGACTGGCAAGATTGTTGTTAATGTTGTTGATTGTCATGGCTGTTTAAAATACCTTGTATCGGGTATTTCAGTAATTTTAGATGGTCAATTATAATGGTTCCGGCATGACAACATCAATTTCTATAATAAACCCAGATAACAAACAGTTATGTCGCTAAACCATTGTTTTTCCATTGTGATGGCGCTGATATTTTCGTTTTTCGGCGAGGTTGTGGCTGCCGATCCAGTGGCAGTCGACGGCACCGCTACCTACCGGGTGCTCGAAGACTTACCGGTTCCGGTGATGCGCGTACTCAAGCAGCATCGGGTTGGTGCCGACAGCCTGAGTGTTTATGTGCACAAAATCGGCGAGCCGACACCTTTATTGTCATGGAACCCGGACAAACCCAGAAACCCGGCTTCCACTATTAAATTGTTAACGACTTTTGTCGCATTGGAGGAATTGGGGCCGGCCTATACATGGAGAACCGAGGCCTATGTGAAGTCGCCGGTGGAAGGTGGTGTGACCAGCAGCGATTTGTATCTGAAAGGCTACGGCGATCCCTATCTCGTTACTGAATATTTTTGGCGTATGTTGCGCGGTGTGCGCAAAAAAGGATTACAGTACATCGGGGGCGATCTTGTGGTGGACATGAGTTACTTTCAGCCGGAAGAGACTGACCCTGGTGCTTTTGATGATCAACCATTTCGTTCCTATAACGTATCACCCTCTGCTCTGATGTTGAATTTCCAATCCATTCGTTTCCAGTTTGTGCCGGATACCACAGAACAAAAGGTTAGGATAAGTGCGGATCCGGATCCTGGACTTCATATCAAAAATAGAATCAAGCTTACAAGGGGGAGATGTTCCGGAAGATGGGTACGACGTATTGATATGAAAGTCCTGAACCAGCCGAAGGAAAGCAGTGTTCAATTTAGCGGCAACTTCCCCAGTGCCTGCGGCGATCAGGCATTTTACCGTTCCGTTACGGATGCCGCCGATTATGTTTATGGCGTATTCCGAAATTTGTGGAATGAACAGGGCGGGTATTTTTCCGGCAAGTTGCGCCAGGAATCGCTGCCGGTCGGGGCGGATCTTTATTATCGAAGTGACTCGCTGGCGTTATCGGACATTATTCGAGCGATAAATAAGTACAGCAATAATGTCATGACTCAGCAGTTGTTGTTAACCCTGGGTGCCGAGCGGTACGGACCGCCGGGTACAACAGAAAAAGGAATTCGCGTATTAAAGGAATGGCTCGGTCAACACAAGTTTGAATTTCCGGAACTGGTATTGGATAACGGCGCAGGACTTTCCCGTGATACCCGTATAAGTGCCCCGCATCTGGCACAACTGTTGCTCGCTGCCTATGACAGCCCCTACATGCCGGAGTTTATGTCATCGCTACCCATTGCCGCCCAGGACGGCACTTTGCGCAGCCGCTTTACGAATACTGAACTGGAAGGACGTCTGCATATCAAGACCGGCCTGCTCGATGATGTCCGCGGTATGGCAGGTTACGTGCTGGACAAGAATAATGAAAGATGGGTGGTGGTGAGTCTACATAACCATCAAAAAGCGCCTCAGGCGGCGGGCACGCAAATTCAGGATGCTATATTACAGTGGGTTTATGATGAAGCTGCAGCGAAGAATAAATCTTTTTAGGCAAAGGTTAATACCATTAGTTATATAAGAGTATTTATACGTTCATCGCAATGTTTGGGGGCTGCATCTTGGTTGGTAGCCGTTTATGATAGGAGCGAGAGACTTATGACCAAACTCAGACAGAAAAAACACCGAGTGCCGCAGGATCGGACGGAGAAGCGATATGTCTAATAATAAATTTATTAATGCCGTAATTTCGGAAGAACAGGGAGACGAGAGTTTGCCTATATTGCGAGGCACGATGGGTCCGGAAGCGGTGGATATCCGTGCGCTATACAGTCGCTATGATTTGCTGGCGTTTGATCCAGGTTTCAGGTCAACGGCTTCATGCAAGAGCTCCATTACTTATGTAGATGGTGACAAGGGCGTCTTGCTTTATCGGGGCTATCCCATTGAGGAGTTGGCAGAGAAAGCGCATTACCTGGAAGTTGCGTATTTGCTTATGTTTGGTGAGCTGCCGGAAGATGACGAACTGAACGTCATGAGAGAGTCTATTAATCAATATGGCATACTCCATGAGCAGGTAATGAGTTTTTATAGGGGTTTCCGTCGTGACGCCCACCCCATGGCGGTTATGGTGGGGGTAGTCGGTGCTTTATCGGCGTTTTATCACGACCACCTTAATATTGGCGACCGCAGCCAGCGTATCCAGGCGGCTATCCGCCTGGTGGCCAAGATGCCCATGATCGCGGCCACCTGTTATACCTATAATATTGGTCGCCCGCACCGTTATCCAGTGAATAAACTCGATTACTCCTCCAACTTTCTGCAAATGATGTTTGGCTCTCCCGCGGAGGAATATCAGGTGGATCCGGTGTTGGCTCGAGCCATGGACAAAATACTGATTTTGCACGCGGATCATGAACAGAATGCCTCCACGTCGACGGTTAGAATTGCTGCATCCAGTGGTGCCAATCCCTTCGCGTGTATTTCAACGGGAATCGCCAGTTTGTGGGGGCCGGCTCACGGCGGTGCCAACGAAGCGGTACTGCGAATGCTGGAAGAAATTGGGGACGTCAAAAATATTCCCAAGGCCATTGCGCGCGCCAAGGACAAAGATGATTCTTATCGCCTAATGGGTTTTGGGCACCGTGTTTACAAAAATTTTGATCCACGCGCAAAAGTGATTCAGAAATCGGCGAAAGAGGTTCTGGAGCATTTGCAGCTGGATGATCCTTTGCTGGATATTGCCATGCGTCTGGAAGAGATTGCGCTGGAAGATGAATATTTTATAGAGCGTAAACTGTATCCGAATGTGGATTTCTATTCGGGTATTTTGTTGCGTGCCATGGGCTTTCCTGACAGCATGTTCACTGCCATATTTGCATTGGCAAGAACTTCAGGCTGGGTCAGTCACTGGCTGGAATTGCAGGAAGACAGCACTCATGGCATTGACAGACCGCGGCAACTGTATGTCGGAAAGCCTTTGCGTCATTTTCCCAAGGACCGCTAGTGGATTGCGTTCAACGGAATGACGGATTGCAATTATTACCCATGTAACAAACTATCGTCATGGTAATGACTGGGTTTTCCAGGCTGAGATAATGATCAGGTTTCCTTATACCTTGCGTGACTGGAGAACGGAGATGTTTGCCCAGACCTTGCAAAAGGAGATCCGAGGCCTGAAATCCGGTTCATTGCCTTTGCATAAAGCAACTTCACAGGGCGGCCATGTAAATGATAGCAATATCTCCGTGACGGTATTGGCGGCAAAGGATTTGGGTAATACGATAAGTATAAAGGCCGGGGTTTTTTTCTCGGAAGTGGTTGCGGGCTGTAATTGCGGTGAAGAACCCATGGAACACAGCGCCTACTGCGAGATGCAAATCACTATTGATAAGAACACAGCGGATGCGTTGTTTGAGATAGTGAGGGATTAACGATACCCGATTACTGAAACTGGGCAGGATGAGATTATGTATTGTAAAAGGAAAGTAGTATGTTTGTCTGTTTGCGAACCTATATAGCCTATGCTTGAAACCTGGGGCGTTGCCCTGGCGACATTTTTCGCTACCATTGGTCCAATTGACGTTGCCGCCATGTTTGCGGCCCTGACGATTTCGTCCTCAGTATCGGAAAGGCGTGTTATTGCATTTCGGGGGACAGTTATCGCTGCGGTAGTGCTCAGCGTTTTTGCATTGATAGGAGAACTGTTACTCGCTGGTCTGGGTATTTCTCTGGCGGCATTGCGAACCGCGGGCGGTATACTGTTGCTTCTTATTGGAATTGAAATGGTGTTTGGACGCACGTCCGGCGCCACTTCCACGACCGACGCCGAGGCCAGTGAGGCCAGGATCAGGGCCGATATATCTGTGTTCCCGCTGGCAACACCCTTGATTGCCGGTCCAGGTGCGATGGGCGCAACAATTCTGTTAATGGCTCATGCTGAAGGCAATCTGGTTCAGCAGGCGATAGTGTATTCATCGCTAATAATTGTATTGCTGGTCACATTGGGGTGCCTTCTTGTTGCGACCCAATTGCAGCGGGTTTTGGGGGTCACCGGTATGCATGTTATCAGTCGTATTTTCGGTGTGTTGCTGTCGGCGCTTGCTGTTCAGTTTATATTTGACGGTATCGCCCAAAGCAAGCTATTGAGCGGATAGCGAATAATTACAGGCGATTCACAGGTTTGCCGGCACTGATCCATCGGGTAATGCCGTCTTTTACATTGTAGACTTTTGTATACCCCATATACTCCACCAAATGACGCGCCAGAACATCGGTTCGGTTACCGGTGCGGCAAATGAGGATCACCGGATCGTTCTTTGGGGCGATCTCTGTCAAGCGTGGCAGAAAATCTGGTAGCAGCTGCCCATTATGATCAACGAATGTCAATCGTATACTTCCAGCAATGACGCCGGTTTGTTGCCATTCCTCTGGGCGGCGGACATCAATAATCGGTATACCTTGCCGCAACATCGCCTCTAACTGTTCATTATCCAGGTTGTTGTAGGGCAATTTTGTGCAGCCCGCTAATTGAAAAATGAGAAAAAGAAAACCAAGGAGGCGGATGCGCATTGTGTTAGAACTCCAAAGAATGTAAATCATTACCAGTTACTAGCGGACGGAAAAGTTTAACATTGGAGCACAATAGCGAGAAATGAAAAAATGGCAGGAAATTACCGTGCCTATTTTTTATTATCCGCTAATTGCTGATTTAAGACGTTTTAATTGATGTCGCAGTTGAAAGCGGTTTTGAGAATGTGGCGGAAACAGCAAATGGAGGGGGCAAGATAGAATAGCGGTAATCGGGGAGGAGGCACCGAGCAGGGTCTGCCATAATGTAGCAAGATTATGCTGAGTCAGGACTCGCCCAAAGGGCATGTCGTTGGCAATGTGATCGTCGATTATTCGATGCAAAAAACGAAGCGAAAAGCGATTTAGATTCTTTTGACACTTCGCTAATTTATCCATGATTCCATCCGGCAACTGTATAAAATTATAGCGTTCAAGATAACTCAATAGCAGGTAGACATAGCTTGCCGGATAGGTATTGTGAAGCCACTTTATTATCTTTTCCCAATCAAGCCGGGTTTCTTTTCTGAGCAGAAGAAAAATATCAAGCATAGCGACCATACCGCCATCGTATTTGATTTCCTCTGCCCAATGGCTACAAATATAGACAAGTTGAAGTTCCGGCGATAAGCGGGTCACGCGCCTCCCGCAGAAAGTCGATGGCAGCGATTCTTGCTGTATTCTGGTCGTTGAAAAGACTTCACCGTATTTAAGAAGAAACGGCGGAGAAAAGAGTTCTGTGTGCAGTTCAACCCAAATGTTTTTCTCGGGGTGATGCAGGGGCATGCTATGGTGGTGTGTCTCGTAAAATTTCGCGGGATAATCGGAGGAAGGTACGTATCCCAGATTCATTAAGGCGGTTTCCGCCTCGGCCAGTTTGGCGGGTGCCACCAGCAGATCGATATCTCGCATGGGTCGCCAGAAAGTGTGCGGGTAGTACTGGTCGCTAACTGAAATCCCTTTTAACAGCGTTACAGGAACTGCCTTGCGCTCCAGTGCACCAATGAGCTCGCAGGAAAATTCTGTGATATCCCGGGTGACCAGCTTCATCATTTCCAGGGTCCCCTGGAACAGGGGTCTCGCAGAGTCACTGATTCGACTTTCGCTGGTCGTTAAAATCCGATGCGCCATCAGCGCCCCCATGCCGGCTTTGTTAGCCAGCACAAATAGCTGAGGGTCTACCTGATCGTGGACAGGTTCATCCAGTAAC